>CAMWVA010000019.1 GCA_947177575.1 uncultured Porphyromonadaceae bacterium
TTGAGAATGGCGGATCTTTGTGCGCGTTCGGAGCAGTGTAGCTATGATATTGAGCAGAAGTTAAGACGCTACGGACTCGATAGTGATGAGAGTGCTGAGGTTTTAGCGTTTTTGCGTGAGAACAAGTTTGTAGACGACGGGCGGTTTGCACGTAGTTTTGCGCGTGATAAGGTGCGTTTTACCGGCTGGGGTCCTATAAAAATACGAGCTGCTTTAGCAGCTAAACGTATAGGGAGCGCTGACATCAGTGAAGCACTGAAGGCAGTCGAGTCGTCGGATAGTGAGGAGGCCCTACAGCGTGCGCTTAAAGCCAAGGTGCGCAATCTTGACCCAAATGACCGTAATGACAGACAGAAGGCGTTGCGTTATCTGATGAGCCGTGGTTTTAAAGCGGATGATTGTCTAAGGGCTGTAGAAAAATGGAGAAGGGAAAATACAGAATAATTCCGAAATTCAATCTCGGCCACAGATACCGGAAAGTACGAGAATATATAAGCGAGAGTATATAAAAAGATGCCGAAATAAAAAGGCTTTGAGATAATTACTCTTTAAGGTAATTACTAAAGTATAATTTGAGATAATTACTAAAGTATAAACAGAATTCAATAGAGAAAAAGGGTATGAAGAGTGTATTGCTGGATTTTATTTTTCCACGTCTGTGTCATCTGTGTGAGCTTAAACTCGCTATACACGAGAAGTATGTATGCAGCCGGTGTTTAGCGGAGCTTCCGCGCACACACTTTCATACAATACGTATGAACGGTATGGAACAGCGGTTTGCAGGTATCTTTCCTTTTACACAGGCCACAGGGCACTTCTTCTATACACGTTCGTCGCCTTTGGCTACATTGGTACATGATTTCAAATATCACGGCTTTCCTAACTTAGCACGGTATCTCGGTAAAATTATAGCCCGCGAACTTTACACCACTTCTTTTTTCGCTGACACCGATATTATACTTCCTATCCCTATGCACTATTGGACGCGGGCAAAACGGGGCTACAATCAGGCGCACCTGTTAGCACTCGGCATAGCCGATATAACCGAAATGCCGGTAAGTGATGCCTTACGTGCCCGACGCTCACACAAGACACAAACAGCCCTCAGTCTTGAAAAACGGCGGAATAATCTCAACGGCATTTTCCGAATCTCAGACATTGACAGTCTCAACGGACGAGGAATACTCTTGGTCGACGATGTCTGCACCACCGGCACCACACTAACCGAAGCAGCGGAAACAATATGGAGAGAAGCCTCACCCAGAGCACTCACACTTCTCACATTAGGGGTGACAGTATAAAAGGCTGTGAAGGAAGTTAAGACAAATACAGAAGGAAATATGCTAAAAATCTCAAAATCGTTTGCATTTAAACCCAAGAGAATGTAATTTTGTATTCTTCCTCTGCAGTACGCAAGCCTCTCTTGTCGACCGCGGACGCTGCCCGAGGGGGCATCGTTCTTGCATGGGGCTATGTCAACCTTCAAATTACCAACTGTTTATGAAAAAGATCGATAGGTTCTTAGCTGAAAAACTCCTCCAAATCAGCGCCATTAAGCTTCAGCCCGATAATCCATTCGTATGGGCCTCCGGCTGGAATTCGCCCATCTATAATGACAACCGCCGCATCCTATCATACCCTGATGTGCGCAACATAGTCAAGGTGGAGCTGGCACGTACCATCATAGAGAACTTCCCGGAAGTTCAGGCCATAGCCGGAGTAGCTACCGGCGCCATAGCCATGGGTGCTATTGTAGCCGACACAATGGGCTTACCATACGTGTACGTGCGAGATACCCCCAAAGATCATGGTCTGGAGAATCTAATCGAGGGTAATCTGAAACCCGGACAAAAGGTAGTCGTAGTAGAAGACCTTGTGTCAACCGGCGGCAGCTCGCTCAAGACCATCGTGGCCCTGCGTAATGCCGGTGCAGAAGTGATAGGCATGACGGCACTCTTCAACTATGAGTTCCCTATGGCTACAAAGCGTCTGCGTGATAACGATATTACTATGGTAGCTCTGTGCAACTACACTACCATGCTCGAGGCCGCCCGCGACATTGACTACATCAGTCCGTCTGACCTCGAAACCCTACGAGAGTGGCGTAAGGACCCGGCTAACTGGACAGCACCTCAGCGCCCCTTCTGATCATAAACCAATTACACATCTCATACAGAACATATAATGGCATTATTCAAAAGCGAAGAAGTGACACTTCACGCCTCGGCCGAGAAGGCTTTCGAGCGACTGTCGAACCTCGAAGGTTTAGGTGACCTGCTCAAAAAAGCGGATCAGGCAGGTGTGCCCGATGACCAACGTGAAATGCTCGATAATATCGACATCACTTCAGATACAATCACCATACCCGGCGGTCCGACAGGCCCCATAACACTACGCAAGACAGAGACTATCGCACCGAGTCTCATCAAAATGGAAGGCGAAGGTACACCGGTGGCACTGAGTCTGGCTCTGCGTCTGCGTCCGCTAACTGACGATAGCTGCGAAGCCAATGTCGAAATCGACATTGCCATACCGCCGATGCTCAAACCTATGATAGCCGGTCCGCTACAGAAGATGACCGACCAATTCTCGCAAGTGCTCCGCGCCATACCTTTCGGCGACTGAGCTCACTAATCTATGACAACAAGACACTTTCAACACATCGTATACGGCGCCCTTCTTATGGTAGCCACAGCAGCCTGTTCGTCGGTTGATGATGAACGGATACCTAATATGGCTGTCAATATCAATCTTGCCGATGCTGGAATGTGGAACACTTACGGCGTATCCGGTACCGGGCTGCACCGCGACTTCATCAAGGAGCTGCGGCAGCCCGCCGGATTTCCTTATACCGACCAGACAGCCACAGGCTATGGCGGCGTATTGCTTATAGGAGGCATGGACCCTTTCACAACCAATCCTAACGTTCCTTTGGCATACGATCTGAGCTGTCCGGTAGAATGTCAGGCCACAATACGTGTCGTCATCGACCCATCTACGCTTGAAGCGGTATGTCCGGTGTGCGGCTCGCACTATGATGTAGTTATGGCCGGAGGTTCTCCCACAGCTGGACCTGCACTCACCGGCAGTCATAAATACGCACTGCGTCGCTATACCTGCCGCCCGGGACAGCTCGGCGGCTATTTCATCAACAACTGACAGACCTCTCTTCTTCCCCAACATAACCCAATACCTACCCGGCCCGGACAATGAGTCTGATAGAAAGCATAATCTACATGCTATGGCGAGGCATTGCCATAGGCATATTCATCTCCGCCCCCATGGGACCGGTGGGCATACTCTGTATACAACGCACACTTGACCGTGGCCGGCGTACGGGCCTGTATACCGGTATAGGCGCTTCGATATCCGACATGTTCTATTGTCTGCTGACAGGATTCGGACTGTCGTTTATCGAAAATTTTATAGAACGCAACCAGAACATCATACAGCTCATAGGCAGTGCCGTACTTGTAGGCTTCGCTATATACCTGTTCCGTAAAAATCCGGCGAGTGCTATCAGACGTCCGGACCAAACCCGCGAATCGGTTAAAAAGAACATTCTCGGAGGCTTTCTATTCACCTTCTCCAATCCACTGATACTTTTTCTTATCATAGGTCTGTTCGCACGCTTTAACTTTATGATACCTGAGATGAAATGGTATCACTATATAATAGGTTACTCAGCCATCGGAGCCGGCGCCCTTATGTGGTGGTGGGTGGTAACGTGGTTTGTTGACAAAGTACGTGCCCATTTCAACGTGCGTTCTATGTGGCTTATCAACCGTATTATAGGTATAATCATTGCTATTTTCGCAATAGTGGGTATAGTCACAGGCATAATCAACCTTACATCATGACCCGATACGCCGTGATGATAGCAGCTGTATGTTCGGTCATGATACAGCCTGCTATAGCCGTAACACCTCATAACGCTTTACGCTGTAATGCCGCCTGCGGCTACGACAGTTTCACAAATGCCACTGCCCGGGGACTCGAAACAGCACACGGACCATGTGAAGCCACGACCAATATAACCGATAAAGGCGTGTTTCGCCTTACATTCCGTAACCGTAATCATACAGACTGGCGGTTAAGACTCATTGGAGCAGTCGGTGACACACTTACACTGAATGTCACCGGAGCCGAAATACCCAATGCTTTTTCATCACAGAGAGGGCTGAAATTAGATGCCACATATTTCGAAAACTCACACAATACCGATATACTCTCTGCAATATCAGCCTCAGGTGAAGGTAACGCATGGAATGTCACTCATAGTAACGGCACACTGACAATAAGTGGAGGCCGCAGCGACTATGAACAACGACTTACTATGCCGTTATCTACCGATTTTCTTCCCAGACGTATAATATTTGACTGTCAACATACAAAGGGAGCTCTGATTACCGACATACTTCTTCTGCCTCTTTCCTCACCACGTCCTAAAGCACACGATATTACAGAGCTGAGGCAATATCTCAGGCAGCCTCTGCAAAGACGTGAAGGTTACTGGCAGATACTTGACAGTGAATTTGATGAAACCTTAATCCGAACCGGAGGTGACTATCGTCTGGCACTTATAGCTGACGGCGACGATTTCGATATCGTATATATAGAAGGAGCCCGAGTTAATCCCGGCTACTGGCAGGCAGGAATGATAAAGGGGCACCTTGCCAGTACCCCTTTCGATGGTATTTACGATGTGACATGGTATGATGCCGAAGGACTTCCCATGAGCTATGGTCTTAAGGCGCAATTTGAATCCGATGCCACATTAAGTGTGCAATTTCCCTATCAGGCAAGCCGTATACGACTACAGCGCTGCACCGCAGAATATTAATATTTACCCTGTCATTCATATAGGTGTAGTAGCAGGTTTAGGCCGTGAGGCATCGCCTTTCTCGTCACGACCGGTAAGCATTTCAAGCATCTCCGGCACAAGAATGTCAGATAAAGCGTAATAATCAAGATTCACTACGATTTCGCCTGCCGCATACGGAGCAATCTCATAAATGCCATAGATAAAATTAAGACCATCTGCAGTAATCTCGAAATTTGCCGGCAACGTTATCTGGTCAACAGGCACTAACAGACTGCGATTGTCTTTAAGTTGGTCGCGCACAAGTTCTTCAAGCTCTGACTTCGTGTTCGGACGCAAGAGGTCATAGACACCCAATATACGGTTGTCATCTATGGAGTAATTCAGATAAGTGGTGCTATAACGTCCGTGAGCTGCTCCGGCAGTATAACCGGCTGAGAAGCTTCGCCATACAATCACACGCGGAGTCATAAGCACTACAGACAACTCATTCTCTTCAAAACTATCAGTTTCAATACCCAAGGTATCAACTACCTCAACCGGAGAATATTCCGAAGTGCGACGAAGAAGTACTTTACCGTCCTGTGACAGGTCGACACCGGCTATAATCTGCAAACTGTCGCGTAAGACTGTTATATCAGCCTCTCCTATAGCCACAGGTATAACCCCACGGCCTGTAGCCCGCAGATATACCGGAGATTCACCGACATAAGCACTGTCAGGATTTAAACAGGCAAAACCGTCATAACTATATGATTCAAGTGTTATTCCCTCATGAGTCCGACTGCTATCAGAACAGGAGAATATACATAAAGCACCTGTAAGCACTACCGCTGTCATGGCGGCTATCTTTATATGTTGCATACTTACATTATAATTTTCAAGTGAGTGGTTGTTATCATCATTCTATTGCCTGTCATCTCTTACCAGCTGCCACTGGCACCTCCGCCGCCACTGGCACCACCGCCGAAGCCTCCGCCACCGAAACCGCCTCCGCCAAAGCCTCCGCCGCCTCCACGATGTCGTGCAGCACCCAATATACTCCCTATAGTAACAGCAGTTTCTAACGAATCAGGTTTACGAGGTATGGTATAACGGTCACGCTTCTGATGATGGCAGTATTCGCACTCATAGACACGTTCTCCCACACCTTCCTGCTGCGTAGTGGCCGGTACAACCGGTTTGTCATATTTCATTCTCATGGCCACAGTGTGACATGAGGGACATTCCTGATACTTAAGCTGTTTGATACGGTAAGGGAAACGCTCAACATTGCCGCATTTCATACAGTGCCATACGTCATAATCAACCGTATTCAGACGTTCCTCAAGGTCCTGTGCCGGAGTAAGCCATGCGTTGTCCTCCTCCTCACCAAGCTTTTCCATACGGGTACCGCAACGGTCACACTTTATAACTCTATTACGATTACGGCGATACAGCCAGCGGGCCAGCAAAGCAAATACCACACCTATACCTCCCGATAAGGCAGCCCCTATCCATAATATACCCTCCTGACGACGCCAGAACTGGGCTCGGCTATATGTATTCCGGTTGCGACGTGACTTTATAAGAGCACATACAAACCATACAGCAGTAACAACAGCCATAATGATAATAAGCGATATTATGACACTCATTATATCATCTGACGATACAGGTGCCTCCTCACCAGGCCTACTGTTACCTGAAGCACTACGCAGCTCTTCGGCCACCTCAGGGTCACTAAGTGCAGAAGCTATCGCATCTGTGGCACCATCGATAGCACCGTCAAGGTCACCCTCACGCATAGCCGGTATGACATATCTATCTATTATACGGCGGCAAGCCACATCGGTCAGCACTCCTTCGGTACCGTAACCTGTCTCGATACGGACCTTACGCTGTTCTGGAGCTATGACCAGTAGCACACCGTTGTCGCGGTCACTTTTACCGACTCCCCACTCCTTAAACAGTCTGTTGGTAAAAGATTCTATATCTGTATCACCCATATCAGGCACAACAGCTACGGCAACTTCAGTCGTTGTGGAGTTACGCAAGTCATTAAGACGACTATTAATCCGATTCTTAGTCCTTTTCTCCATCAGATTTCCCGGGTCAGACACGTACGCAGTACTGTCAGCCAGATTAGGATTAGGCATATCTGAAGGTCTATAGACACGGGCAGTAGTACAGAAGACTGTCAGTATAAATAATGTCAGCATAATAAAACGCAGACATCTGGATTGCGAAAAATAGGATACTTTAATCATAATGGCAATTGGAATTTCACGGTCATACAGCCGGTAGACTGTGACCGTTAAGTTTACGGAATAAGTCAAGGGCATAGACATCTGTCATGCCGGAAATATGGTCAAGCACACCCTGCAAACGGCTGTAAGTGTCAGGACCTGTCATATCATACTGACGCGGCACCTGCGACAACAACAAACGTGAAAAGTTACGCTCCGGGTGCATCACGGCTTCGACAAGATTGCTCATCAGATAATTGATAATACGATTACCTGCTATCTCCACATCGACTACCTCCGGAGCTACATATATAACCCGGTAAGCTATATCCGAACATTCACGATAAGCATCAGCAAGCAGCGAGGGCAGACTGTTGATAAGCGAACCTTTGAAAGCACCGCGTAATATTTCGTCCTGACAATCGGCAAACACAGTGGCACAGCCGCTCACCAGAGTTCCTATGACATTGGAACGCAGATAACCTACCTGTTCGTTAGGATCAGTAAGATACAGCATACCACGCTCCATACGTGCCTGTTCGTCAGGTCGGAAAAAACCGAGAAAAAGCTCTCTGACCTGTGAAGTAGGTAATATTCTCAAACGGTGGGCATCTTCAATATCCATTATCTGATAACATATATCATCGGCAGCCTCCATCAGATACACTAACGGGTGACGCCACCAGCTGCCGTCAGCGTTCTGTCCGATACCGAGTTCGGCAGCTACTTTACGATAAGTATCCTCCTCGCTTGCGAAGAAACCGAACTTACCTTTATCACCGGCTAATGTCGAAGGATAGGGATACTTGACTGTAGCAGCGAGAGTACTGTATGTCATAGCCAGTCCACCCTCACGACGTCCCTGAAACTGATGGGTGAGCAGACGGAAAGAATTGGCATTTCCCTCAAAATTGGCAACATCAGCCCACTGCTGCACACTGAGCTGTGTACGCAGAGCCAATCCGGGCCCTTCAGTAAAGAATGTAGCTATTGTCTTCTCACCGCTATGACCGAACGGGGGATTGCCAAGATCATGACTCAGACAAGCCGTAGCCACAATATCGCCTATATGACGCAACGCCTCCCCGGCACCGCCCGGAACATCAAGCAGCAGGGCGGCCTCATTAGCCATAGAACGCCCTACTGATGACACCTCAAGACTATGGGTGAGACGATTGTGCACAAAAATACTGCCCGGCAACGGAAAAACCTGCGTCTTATTCTGAAGCCGGCGGAAGGGACTCGAAAAAATGAGCCTGTCATAATCGCGTCTGAAGTCACTGCGTATGTGCGGACGTGAATTATGACATTCCTCCATACCGAGCCGCTTATCTGATATGAGGCGGTCCCAGCTCATAGAGATGACCGGAGTAGTCTGGTATTGCATAAGTGTAGGATAAGGAGTATACGGACTTATGAGAGGAGATAAAGGTTGACACTGCAAAAATACACATTAGCAACGGTTCGGCCAAGAACAGAAGCAACACAAAAATGCAGTAATAGCATGTTAAGTTTATTTAACCTTACAGACACTCTTACTATATAGGGTAACGACTATATCGAGGCAATAATTAATGAAGGCTGTGCGTTTAAGTTACAATGAAACGAATTATGCCGTTACATACTATCCGGACATCGGGACGGGCATTTCTGCTCGCCGCCCTATTGCTGTGCCTGTGTGTGCCGGCTGCTCTGGGCCGTCCGGGCGATAAATTGCTCAACCGGCCGTATGCTGACCAGAAACTTTGGCACTTAGGCTTCTCAGTAGGCACACATGTACAGGACCTCGCTTTCACTCACAACGGCTACATTACTCCCGACGGACAGCAATGGGTGAGTGAAGTACCGGACTTTGCACCGGGTTTTTGCGTCAACGTGCTGGCAGACCTGCGTCTTGGCACCTACTTCAATCTGCGTCTGACACCGGGCATGTATTTCGGCAGTAAAAATGTCCTGATGCGTGATCTCAAAAGTGACTTGCGTCAAGCACAGGATATAAAGAGCGCATACGTGGTTGTACCGCTTGATCTGAAAATTTCGGGCACACGCCTCAACAATACACGGCCGTTCGTTACGACCGGTATAATGGGCAGCTTCGATGTCAGTAAGAAACGTTCCGAATTTCTGTGGATGAATACTTCGGATTTCTACTTCACACTGGGCCTGGGCTGTGATTTTTATCTCCCCTTTTTCAAGCTCATACCAGAAATTAAGTTCTGTTTCGGCCTGACCGACGTGTTACGTCATGACCGTCCTGATCTGGTCGATGACCCCGAGACGTTTAAAATCACTCAGTCGCTCAAAAAGATAAAGAGCAATATGGTGGTTATCAACTTTTATTTCGAATGAGCCCGAATATACTTACTCCCAAGCATACCGGTCACAAGACTGTCAAACGGTTGCTGTGTTCGGTCTGTATGGCAATCGGCCTGCTGTTACCCTCAGAAACCTGTGCACAGAGTGATGCCCAGTTTACACAGTACTGGGCTGTACCGGCCTATTATAATCCTGCGGTAGCCGGTTCGACTGACTGGATACGCATACGCGGCGGCGCTAAGTTACAGTGGGTCGGTATCGAAAACGCTCCGCAGAGTTTTATGGCTGTAGCCGACAGTCCGTTCCGTATCGGTTCCAAACGCTTCGGAGCCGGAATTAATTTCCTACAGGAGACACTTGGTCTGTTCAAGAATATACTTCTCAACGCTCAGCTGTCATATAATTTCAAACTCTTCGGAGGCCGAATGGCTATAGGGGTACAGGGAGGATACCTCACCACTAAATTCGAAGGTTCTGAGGTTTATATCCCCGATGATGATGACTACCACAACGGCAGCGATACAGCCATACCGAACAAGGACCTCGCAGGCAATTCCTTCGACTTATCAGCCGGTCTTTATTACACACACCGTCTGTTCTGGGTAGGTATTTCGGGATTGCATTTGCTCAACCCTGTAATCCAGATGAGTCTTGAAGGCTCGGCAGCCAACGACTCGCAGGAATACGAAACTGAAGTGTCACGTATGCTTTATTTGACTGCCGGTAGCAATATAGAGCTAAACAACACGTTATTTACATTGCAGCCCTCAGTAATGGTTAAAACTGACCTCAACACCTTCACTCCGGAGGTGACACTGCGGGCCACTTATAATAAGTTTATAACCTTCGGCGCGGGTTACCGGCTCAACGAGGCGGTCAGCGTCATGATTGGCGCTGAGTTCAAGAACTTCTTCTTAGGCTATGCCTATGACTATCCTCTGTCAGCTATAGCCAAGGCATCGTCGGGAAGCCACGAAATAGTAGCCGGCTATCAGCTTAAGCTCGACTTCTCGGGTAAGAACCGCAACCGCCAGCGTTCCATAAGAATCATGTAACGTTAAAGAGACAATGATGAATATAGCTAAAGCATATCACAAGCAAACACGCACCATAGCGCAGACCCTGACCGCCATAGGTCTGTGTCTTGTTTTCTCGTCGGTACTGACTTCGTGCATGTCGTCACGCGGCAGCGGCGCTGGCGGTGAAGTTACCGGCGTCGGCGGCAGTGCATGGGCCGAACCGACACCTTACGGTATGGTACTTGTAGACCGGGGAGCATACGCAATGGGTCCGGCCGCTGACGATTCGACATGGGGTATCAAAGGGGATGCCCGGGGTGTGTCAGTCGATGCCTTCTGGATGGACGAGACTGAAGTCACCAATTCAAAATACAAACAGTTCGTGTTCTGGGTACGCGACTCCATAATACGTGAGCGTCTGGCTGACCCGGCGTTCGGTGGCAACGAGGCTTTCAAAATCGAGGAGGACAAAGAGGGTAATCCTATCACTCCCTACCTCAACTGGAACAAAGCCATCCCATGGCGCAACGCCAATGAAGACGAGCAGCGTGCCATCGAGAGCGTATATCGTACCAATCCCATTACCGGACGCCGCGAACTCGACCCGACACAGCTTAATTACCGTTACGAAATCTTCAACCATACTGAAGCAGCCAAACGTAAAAACCGTCTTGACCCCACACGTCGCGAGTATAACACTGACAAACCGGTACCGACCGATTTACCTACCATCTCGAAGGATACGGCTTACTTCGATGATGAAGGTATGATAGTACGTGAGACCGTTACCCGTCCTCTCACCGGAGACTACGACTTCCTCAATACGTATATAGTCAATGTCTATCCCGACACAACAGCATGGATTAATGACTTTGAAAACGCTTACAACGAACCCTACACCCGTATGTACTTCTCACACGCCGGATATAACGACTATCCGGTAGTAGGTGTAAGCTGGGAACAGGCTAACGCTTTCGCCAACTGGCGTACCGACTATCTGCGTCGCTCACTTGGTCGTGAAGGTATATACATCGAACCTTACCGTCTCCCGACCGAAGCCGAATGGGAATATGCCGCACGCGCCGGTAATTCGGAGAGCTCATATCCCTGGGAAGAAATACTGCCTATGGATGAACGCGGCTGTTTCTATGCCAACTTCAAGCCTATGGACGGCGACTATGTACGGGACGGCCACGTAATAACCTCGGCTGTCGGTACATTCAAACCTAATGATTTCGGTCTTTATGATATGGCCGGTAATGTATCAGAATGGACTTCGACAGCCTATACTGAGAGTATCAATAAGCTGACCTCGGACCTGAACCCGGAATACCGCTACGATGCCGCCCTCGAAGACCCTTATAAGATGAAGCGTAAGATAGTACGCGGAGGCTCATGGAAAGATGTGGCTCATAATCTGCGCAGTGACCTGCGTATGTGGGAGTATCAGAACGAACAGCGTTCCTATATCGGCTTCCGCTGCGTACGTTCGCAGATAGGCTTCGCCAAGGGTACCCAGAAACGTAAGAAATAACTTTTCGCATATACTCTAACTATGGTTAAGATAAGGAAATACGCCAACGGTGTCGAAAGATTCCTACATGGTGAGAAGGGCCAGCGGTTCTTCAACTTCGCTTATTCAATCGGCGCTGCTGTCGTAATATGGGGCGCTCTTTTCAAAATTCTTCACCTGCCCGGCGGCAGTACTCTGCTGTGTATCGGTATGGGTACTGAGATTGCCATGTTCATACTTACGGCTTTCGACCGTCCTGCCAAAGAATATGCATGGGAAGAAGTATTCCCTGTCCTCGACTCAAAGAATCCTGATGACCGTCCTGATTTTACAGGCGGCGGTCCCGGTGGCATGATAATAGGCGGCGGTGCCGGAGGCGGCAGCGATATTTCAATGTCTGGCGATTTCACTCCGTCAGGTTCTGAAGGTCACGGTGGTGGCGGAGGAGGTGTCATTATAGCCGGCGGTGGCGGAGGCATAATCGGAGGCGGCGTGATTGGCGGTTCCGGTGTAGTAGGCGGTACAGCTGGTGATGGAGAAGGCACACCCAGCGGAGTAGTCATATCCGGCGGAGGCGGTGGAATAATAGGTGGCGGCATGATAGGTGGTCTGCCTGCTGCTTCACTTACTGAAGAAGACGCAACTTCGCTTCACGATAGCATCGCACGCATGGCCGCTGCCAGCGAACAACTTTCACAGATGGCAGAACTTGCAACAGCCACACAGGACTATCTCAGCCAGATTTCCGGTATAGCATCGCAGATGGCCCAGCTACAGGAGACTACACGACAGCTCAATGAAGTAAGTTCTGTACTGCTTGATTCATACCGTGCCATAACTGTCAATTCAGAAACTATAACACGCAGTTCGACAGGTTATGTAGACCAGATGGAGAACCTCAACCGCAATATCAGCGGTCTGAATACTATCTATGAGATACAGTTGCGCGGCATATCATCACAGCTTGAATCTATAGACCGTGTCAATCGCGGCCTTAAGGATATACGCGACATGTACGAGAAATCGGCTGACGAATCAAGCCGCTACTGTGAGGAAACCGAGAAGATGGCCCGTTATATGCGTCAGCTCAATCAGGTATATGAGAAAATGATAACTGCCATGACTGTCAATATGGCTGCTCCTATGATGGGAGGTATGGCAGGTGCTAATCCTTTCGTCACCGACAGAGATACTGACCGTGATACAGAACGGTAATCACTACTTTTCCCTTTCAAAACCTTTCACATAAGAGACAAGAGATAAGATAATAATTTATGGCAGGTGGAAACATAGCCCATATGTCGCCCAGGCAGAAGATGATAAACCTTATGTATATCGTCCTCACTGCCATGCTCGCCCTCAACGTGAGCAGCGACGTGCTCAACGGCTTCAATCAGGTACATGAGGGGCTGCACCGCACCAACCTCAATATGTCGGCCAAAAACGACATACAGTTCCGTTACTTAGGCGAACTCTATGAGAAAAACCCGGCCAAAGCGGCGGTATGGTACGAGAAGGGTGTCGAGCTGCATGACCGCACCTCGGCTCTCTATCTGGCCATTGACTCACTAAAGACTGACATAGCCCGCAAGGCTGACGGACCGGAAGGTGATTATACCGCTATCGTCAATCTTGATGACCTTGAAGCAGCTTCAGTCACTATGCTTAATCCGACCACTATGCGCGGACGGCGTCTGCGTGAAAGTGTAGAAGCATACCGTGATTTCGTAACGCCGCTTATAGGCGACTCAACCAAACAGAAAGCTGTTCTTGAGATGCTTTCAACCGAAGTAGCTCCCTTACCCGGAACTGTAGGGCCTCTCGACTGGGAGACCAAGATGTTTGACAATATGCCGGCTGTAGCAGCTGTGACACTGCTTACCAAACTGCAGAATGACATACGTCAGGCAGAATCGGAAGCCTTCAGTAATCTTATTACCAATATAGATATAGGTGACGTACGTGTTAACGAACTTAACGCCTACGTCATTCCGAACAGCAACATGATAATGCGTGGCGGCAAGTATTCGGCAAATATCGTTCTTGCGGCTATCGATACAACACAACGCCCTACAATCTTCGTAAATGGCTCAAAACTTAACAATAATCGTGGTGTATATGAATTTGTAGCCGGCGCTGTAGGCAACCATGAATATTCAGGCTATATCGAGGTCATGAAAGGTGACGGTACAGTAGATAAACATCCGTTCAAAGCTGCCTATACCGTCATGGAACCTATGGCTACCATATCGGCTACAATGATGAATGTGCTTTATGCAGGTATCGATAACCCCATAAGCATTTCAGTGCCGGGTGTGCCTATGTCATCTATACAGGCCACTATGACCAACGGTACACTGACGCGCAACGGAGACTCTTGGATAGCTCATGCCAGTCAGGTAGGAACAGAGGCTGTGATTACCGTTACAGCAAATGTCGAGGGCTCTTCACAGACAGTCGGTTCAATGACTTTCCGTGTACGTAAGCTTCCTGACCCCTCGCCTTACATACAGATAAAAGATGCACAGGGTAATCCGGTACAGTATAAAGGCTTTCCCAAACGTATATCAAAAGCAGACCTTATGGCAGCTTCAGGCTTAGGGGCGGCTATTGACGATGATCTGCTCAATGTTACTTATACGGTCGTATCATTCTCAACAGTGTTCTACGACTCTATGGGTAATGCCATACCGGAGGTATCGGACGGAGCATCTTTCTCAGCGCGACAAAGAGAACAGTTCAAACGCCTCAAACCCGGTAAGGAATTCTTTATATCGGAAGTAAAGGCCAAAGGTCCTGACGGCATCACACGTAACATATCGCCTATGCAGGTAGTTCTCAACTGATAAGATGCCGACACAACAACATATTCAGAACAAAAACAGCATGTAAGCATAATGAAGACATATCGCAACATATTAGCTATAGTAACACTGGCTCTCTGCAGCGCCGCAGTCACCGCGCAGGTGGAGACAGGCGGTGTGGTACGTAAGCGTGCTGAAAAAGAACAGCAGAAAGCCGGCGAGCAGACCGGTCCGCAGGTCACTGAACGAATGGCAGGATTCTTCGAGACCAAAGAACCGCATGACGCAGATCTGGCTTACATGCGTCAGATATACCGACAGCTTGACCTTACCAAAGATGCCAACACACCGCTTTACTTTCCCGAAGATGTCATTGACGGTCAGGAAAACCTGTTCCGTATCATTCTCGGTCTGGTGGTAGACGAAAAGATACCGGCTTATGAGTATCTGGACGGCCGTGAGGTATTTACTGACCAGTACCGTATCAATGTACCTGAAATGTTAGACCGTTTCGGTATCTACTACACACAGGGCGAAGGCAAAGGTAAGAAATATGTTATAGAGGAAGCTGACGTACCTACAGGACAGGTACTTAACTATTATATACTTGAGAAATGGGAATTCGACCGCCGTTCCAACCGCATGAAAACCCGTGTCGAGGCTATTTGTCCGGTACTGAACCGTTCGGGTGACTTCGGAGGCGAAGCGCGCTATCCTATGTTCTGGGTACGTTTTGATGTGCTTCGTCCGTATCTGGCACAACAGTATATATTTCTCAACGATGATAACAACCTGCCGCAGTATAGCCTTGATGACTATTTCAACTTAGCTATGTACGACGGCGAGATATACAAGACACGCAATCTGCGTAACCTGTCAATGAACCAGATGTATCCTGATCCCGACGACCTCAAACGTGCACAGGATAGCATTGACACAAGACTGCGTGAGTTCGGCAAAGATCTTTGGGTACCTACACGTGAGGAATATCTGGCCCAGCGTGAGAAAGCGGAGGAATTAGCTGCCGCCGCAGCGGCAGCTGCTGACTCAATACCGGAGCGTACCGTAGTCGAGGCAGTAGCCAGTGCAGACGATAATTCATCAGGTAAGTCGGTACGCGGACGCCGTACTAAAGCATCAAGTACCAAAGCTAAGAAAAATACAAAGAAGCCTAAAGTGAAGAGTGCACCTTCCGGAAGCTCAAACAATTCAGCAAATGCAGCTGCTGAAAAATCAGTACGCCGCCGTAGGAAGTAATTTTACCTCATAACATACGTACAGCTATACGCCCGGCGCCACGATGGTCCCGGGCTGTATATTTATATAGCAAACGTATAAGTCGTTTTTGCCAGCCCTTTAGAGTATGACTTTCATTCAGAGTTCTTTCAAGCAGACTTTCGGCTAAGTCCCGGTTTCCTTCCTTGCTGTATTGTGCTGCAAGAATAGCACGCCTGTAATCAACTAAATTCAGGTAGTGTTTCTGACGTGTCAGCTGAGAAGCACGCAACACCTTTTCAATACGGTCAAGCGCTTCTTCCCACTCCCCTGCCTTCGATGTGAAGTCAAGACCGGTGAGAGATTCTGCCTGACTGTAAATTTCAGCCATAGGACGTGGAATCCAGGTCACACGGTCGGTATGTGAAAGCAATCGCACTCCTAATTCCCAGTCGTCCCATACTTTCAAATCATTATCCCACCCTCCGACCTGACGTAACACATCGGTGCGGACAGCATAACCTACCGTACGCAAAGTGGCATGTATAAGATGAGAATCAAGTGGGTCTCCGTCAGGACCCGGAGTCTGACGGCGTGTACCGTCAAGAAAATTATAATTTACCGGCCAGGCTACTATATCCGCTTCTTTTTTATCGTTAAATGCCTTAAAAGCTGCCATGGCCATATCTGTATGCATCATGTCGTCGCTGTCAAAGAACATCACATATTCTGTCTCGGTCCTTTTCAGTCCGGCATGACGTGCATGACAGGCACCCCTACGTTCTTCACTTATAACACACACCCTGAAATCGTCCGTTGCATATCGCTGTCCCCATTCGTCGGCTACGGTCCGTGTGCCGTCGGTCGAAGCATTATCAACAACTATCAGCCGCAGTGGTCTGAGATTCTGATTCCGCACACTGTCAAGACAGCGCACAAGCAAAGAGGCACGGTTATAGACCGGCACCACAACCGTAAGTCCGGGGAGCAGATTGTCTGTAGTTTCAGATATATTAGTGTTATCGAACATATCTACAAATTTAATCAATCTTTACCATAGTTGGCGAATATTTATTATTTTTGCTGCATGAAAATTCTATTCTTAGGAGATTACTCGAATTTACACGCTTGTCTGGCAAAAGAACTTCGTGGCCGAGGTCACGAAATAACGGTAGTGTCGGACGGCGGACGATATATGCGTACCGAGGCTGATGTCATGCTTGACCGTCGACCCGGCACATGGGGTACTTTGCGTTATCTTATGGATATAATGCGTCTGTGGCCTAAATTAAAAGGTTTTGATGTCGTGCAGCTTATCAATCCTCACTTTGCAGCATTAAGACCCGAACGGCTAAGACCGCTGCTTAAAAAACTTAAGAGTAATAACGGTAACCTCTTTCTGACTTTAGCCGGAGATGATCACTTCTTTGTAAAAGCATGTACTACCGCTGACACCTTTAGGTTCTCCGAATTCCGTATCGGTACAAGACGTACAGAATTTGCCATGCGCGAGTCAGTACGTGAATCAGGCTGGATGCTACCCGAAGTTGCAGACTTCAATCGCGAGGTATATGAGACTGTAGATGGAGCAATGTCTGTATTACCTGAATATGATATGGCGAGCCGTCCTATATTGGGGGATAAGCTGGTATTCACCAATATTCCTATTGAACTTAGCACATTGCCCTATACTCCGTTACCCGAAATAGGTAACGGACCGTTACGTATACTGATAGGTCTGCGTAAGTCTATGGAAGTACAGAAAGGTACAGCACAGATGGTAAAGATAGTGGAAGATATGGCACGCCGTAATCCACGTAGGTTTGAGATTGATATTGTCAATAGTATACCGCTTACCGAATATCTGCAACACATTCAGCAGAATCATATTGTACTTGACCAACTCTATTCTTACTCACCGGCCACCAATGCTCTTCAGACAATGGCGCTGGGACGCATAGCCGGCTCCGGAGGTCAGCCGGAATTCTATCGTACAATAGGCTGGACTGATGCAGAACCTGTATTACGTCTCGACCCATCAGTCAATATAGAGGACACTTTATGGCATCTACTCCGTAACCCGAAGGAAATGCAACAGCGTTCCTTACTCGGCAGACGTCTGGTGGAACAGAATAATGATGTACGGATAGTAGCCGACCGTTTTGAGCAACATTGGCAGAATACATTAAACCGACCGTCATGATAAAATTACAAGTACTTATATGCACTTTAGGACAGGAAGGAATCGAGCGTGTGGCAGCGTGCAACCATCCCAAAGTCGATGGTGTCCAATACCTTGTAAGCTGGCAGCTTACCGATGGACCGCGTAAGATACCGGAATCTTTGCAACGACCGGATTTTAAAATTATCACTAACACCACACGTGGACTGTCACGTAACCGTAACATAGCTCTTATTGCATCTACGGCACCGATAGCTCTTATAGCCGATGATGATATAAAATATACAGCCGAAGGTTTAAGCAAATTGATAACTGCTTTTGAAACACATCCTGAGGCCGATATATTACTGTGCCGTGCTTTACGAGAGAACGGCCTTCCGTTCAAACCTCATCCTGACAAAGTTGTTACTCTCTCAGAACAACCGAAAGGGTATTACGTCATCTCTTTTGAGATAGCTTTCCGCACAGCTGCTGTAAAAAGAGTCGGATTACTTTTCAATGAGGTTTTCGGTATCGGAGCTCCACTACCTATGGGTGAAGAGAGTGTATGGCTAACTGATGCGGTCAAAGCTGGCTTAAAAGTACTGTTAGTACCTATAGATATTTGTACTCATCCCGGCCTTACCACGTCCGAACGCAAAGGTAAAGATCCGGCCCATATCGGAGCCAAAGGTGCGGCAGTAATGCACATGCACCCGTTAAGCTGGCCATTACGTATGATAGCTATAGGACGCCGTGAAAGTAACGGACTTGAAGGAGGCCTTAAAACATACGTAGGACATTGGATGAACGGCGTGCGTCTTGCACGGCGTCTTAAAGCATTCAGACGCCCGAGCCGAAAACACAGACACAGATAATGAATCAGAGTACCTCTGCAGCAACTCGGCCGGAAGTATCGTTTGTTATTCCGGCCTATAACGCCGCACACTTTATAGCTCGTGCTCTTGACAGTCTCATTATACAGAAAGGAGCAGAATTTGAGATAGTTGTTGTAGACGATTGTTCCACTGACGATACAGCTGCTATCGTCAATGAATACGTGACACGTTATCCGGACAAGATAAGACTCGTATCTATGCCGGTCAACTCCGGATGTGCTTTTATACCGAGGCGGCGTGCAATTGAAGAAGCCCGTGCACCGCTCGTTGCTCCCATCGATGCAGATGACTGGGTAAATCCGGAGTATCTGGAAACACTGCTGAAACGCAAGCAAGATACCGGTGCAGATATTGTATATCCCGTAATGTATCTGCATAACGGTTCTGAAGCAAAACGTTTTGTTCCGGCAAGTGACTTTCCTATCAGTAAAGTATGGAAAGGACTCGACATGGTAGCATTCACACTTGACGGATGGCAGATAGGTGCCGGTGGAGGAATAATAGTTCGTGAACTTTATCTGGAGTGTTTCAGAAAATTTGAAATGTTACCGTCAATATTTGCCGATGAAGTGCTAACACGGCAGTTACTTCTCCTTACACCGAGAGTTGCTATAGCTGACACTCCGTACTTCTATCTGATGCAACCTGATTCGGTGACACATGCTCCTTCGCTAAAACTATTCGACTTTCTCCAATCTGACCGTGCCTTGGTAAAATTCACTAACGAACATTGGACACCCGGCGAAGATGTACCGTACAAAGCCGCTCGGCAGCTGTTTCATAATTTCTTTCGTGGCATACGTCTCCTTGCTTCATTACACAATCTGACACAGAAACAACGAAGTGAGGCACGACATCTATTAAACGAACAACGAGAATACATAGACTGGCAACTGCTACGTGGACGAGTAAGTCCGCGCTATTACACTTTGGCCCGTCTCGGTGTAAGAACTTCATTGCTTATCTTACCGCTATATGACCGACTCTCAAGTCAAAAAAAATTCTAACATATACCGTAATATTCTAAAGGGCTTTTCACTGTTCGGAAGTGTACAGGTACTCCAGATTGTGGTCAATCTTGTACGCGGTAAGCTTGTAGCCATATTTCTCGGTCCCGAAGGAATGGGGATTTCAGCTCTTTTCACCTCAGCCTCACAGACCGTACAGCGTTTCGCTTCGTTAGGTCTGAACCTCGCTATTGTGAAAGAAGTCGCTGCCGGTAAGGAAGATGCCGGTACTCTCGGCACAGCACTCGGTGTGGCACGACGACTTATAATATTGACCTCTCTTTTCGGAGCTCTTGTATGTGTGTTCGGAAGCCGCTGGCTGAGCCAGACCACATTTCACAACACCGATATGGGGCCGATGTTCATGTTGCTTGGAGTGGCGGTATTTCTGACTATATTCTATAATGGAGTGCTGGCGCTGCTTCAAGGTCTGCATGAAGTCAGTCGTATTTCCAAAGCCTCGCTAGTAAGCGCGTTGGCGGGTCTACTTGTGGGAGTTCCGCTCTACTGGTGGTTAGGATATGACGGTATTGTACCGGCTATGGTATTGTTAGCGCTGACTATGGCACTCTTCTATACATTGGCACTGCGCAAATCCCTGCGCGAACGACAGCATCAGCGTATACGTTTCTCATGGCAGTCTCATCGTCCTATTGTAATGCGTCTTGTAGGTCTCGGACTTGTACTTATGATTTCAGACCTTATCGGCTCCGGCTGTACATATACTCTTAATATATTTCTGAATTCTGTCGGTAATACAGACACTGTAGGTCTCTATCAGGGTGCCAATTCACTCACCACACAATATTCAGGAATGGTATTCTCGGCTCTTGCGCTGGATTATTTTCCTCGACTTTCGGCAGTTGCCCATGATAATAACGAAATGCGGCATGTGGTTAATCGCCAGATTGAAATGGTCGGGTACATTGTTACCCCAATCGTATGCGGACTTATACTCACAGCACCGTTAGTTATAGAATTGCTGTTAACTTCAAAATTCGAGACTGTAACACCACTGATGCGCTGGATGGGATTGGGAGTTATGCTTAAAGCTTTGATGTTTCCGTTAGGCTATATAGCGTTTGCTAAAGACAATAAAAAGGTCTTTCTATGGCTGGAAGGTATAACCGGCAATCTTCTGACACTCGGTATGAGCGCCATAGGTTTCCTTCTTTTCGGCCTTATAGGTCTTGGTTACGGTATGGTGGCAGACTGCTGCGTATGTTTTATAATCTATTATGTCGTCAATCGCCGGCTTTATAACTTCCGGCTTGATTTACGGGCCATGAAGGGTATGGCTGTTTCCGTAATATTATGCACAATTACATTTGCTGCTTCTTTCTTGCCTTCTGTATGGCTTTCCTACGGGCTTATGGGTACTGTCGCTGTAAGTTCGGCTGCCATTTCGGTCTATCTGTTGCGTCGGCGTCTGCAACACGACCCACAGACTGTTCCAGATGATAACGCGGGCGATGCTTAACCTCAGTATATATTTTACCTATATATTCTCCCGTTACACCTAAAGCCATAAGCAGCACACCGCTACACAGCCATACCGATACCATAAGGGACGACCAACCCTCTATGGTATGTCCGCTCAGATAACGTATCAGTACATATATCAGTATAGCAAAAGCTATAAGTAAAAATATGACACCGGTAACAAACACCATACGTACAGGACGTACCGAAAATGAAGTTATACCATCGGCAGCAAAATTAAACATACGCCCTAAAGGATATTTAGTCTTACCGGCTACACGTTGTGCACGGGTAAAATATACTTTAGACTGGGCAAAACCAAGCATAGGTACTATACCACGCAAATAAAGATTACGTTCTTCGTAACTGCACAATGACTCTATGGCCCTATGACTCATGAGACGGTAATCGCCGTGATTATATACTGTACGTGCCCCTAACAGCTCCATAAGCTTATAATGTATATGCGCAAGACCACGTTTGGCACGGCTATCGCTTGTGCGGTCGGCACGCACACCATACACTATATCGTAACCTTTCATGTATTCTTCCACCATAGGAGCTATGGCCCAAGGGTCGTCCTGTAGGTCAGCATCAATAGTCACCACTATATCAGTATCCGCAACAACAGCTTCTATACCTGCCACAAGGGCATTTTGATGGCCTGCATTGGCAGAAAGACGCAAACCTCCCACATCAGACTTACAACTTTTAGCCAGAGAGGCTATTACCTCCCACGTAGAATCAGTACTTCCGTCATCAACATAAAGTATATAACTCTCGCCACTCACCTTACCTGCTGTTTTCAGAGAATTGAGTACCGCAGACAGACAACGGTGAGACAGTGGTAAGGCTGCTTCTTCGTTAAGACACGGTACGACTATACACAAGACAGGTATCTCAGTACGCCGTGTTACAGGAGGGCGATGAGTATCAAGCGGAGCCGTGAGGTAAATATGATCTTCACCAGTATGAGCCATAGATCAGAGATTAATAAGCCAGCGCTGATAAGCCACACCGCTACCTCCTAAAGAAGATTTCTGACGTAGCAGACCGTTATTAAGCGTAAGACCGGCATGTTCGTTAGAAGTTCCGAAATCGAAATATCGCCTATGCGAATAAATATCATGAATCAGATAGTCCATAAGTAGGGTGAGAAGACCGAGACGACGTCCTGTTTCAGTTGTGGCTATATACTGACAGTGAGCGGTCAGACCGGTGTCATAGATACAGACACCGGCATGCATCTCACCATGAAGTGTGGAGACAAAAAGACGTATATTCTCGGGGAAACGCTTTTGCAACAGTTTCATCTCCTGTACTGTATGTACAGGTACTGCCTCATGACGCTCTTCAAGACAGCACATAAGCATAGCCCAGAAACTGTCGGTATCTTCAGTAGGTCCCGTTACAGCACCGGAACTTATAGCCTTGCGCAGATGACGTGTCTGAAGCTTATTGAATCCCGGATTAGCAGAAAGATCTATTGTACAAGAAAGATTACACTCGGTAAGACGAGCATTATGACGGAACAGAGCATACAAATCGTCCTGAGCCGGCTGACGTGTATATATCCATGGAATCGGTTTATAGTCGATAGCACATATTCCTGTATGACGACAATAGTCAGCTGCCAGACTGAAAATTTCAAGCATATCATTACCGTCAAAGTGACGGCAGGGCACTACCCAGCCACCATACGTCAATCCTTGATGAGAATGTAGCACACCGTCAGAAGTAAGGTTGGCAGGAAGAAGTACAAACGGGTCTCCGTCTTTAAGGACTATAAGTGAGTAATCGCTGAAACGGTCACTATGATACTCCATATAATCGCGTGTCAGCAGAAAGGTACCGTTAGCCGATGTTCGTACCAAACGGTCCCATACATCACGCATATCAGAAGTATAACGTATTATACTCCAGTTCCTTGCCGAAGAAAGAACTGAGGTCGGTACTGCACTGTTTTCCTGTTCTTTCATTCCGATGGTTATTTTATCCAATGCATAGGATTCTGAGTCTCACGATTCTTCCAGACTTCGAAATGTAGCGTACTGTGTTTACCGCCATCTTCATCTTTAACAAGCGAACCAAGAGTCTGACCTTGTGTAACTGTGTCTCCGGACTTAACAGAAGCTGTACCTATATGACCGTACACAGTCACATAATTACCATGATTTACCATTACTACAGTTTGATAATCAGGCATAATAAATACTGCCGACACCTTACCGCCATATACAGCTTTGACTTGTGCACCGGGGCTGACTTCAACATCTATACCGAGATTATCATACATTACATCAGGAAGACCGGGATAGGGATGACGACCGAAAGGACTGATAACACGGAAAGCTCCGCTGACAGGACGTGGTAATTGACCTTTCATTTTCTCAAAATTACCATGAGCGGAAGACGAGGTGGCAGCTGTCGAAGCTGTAGTAAGAGACGTAGTGGCCTTGGCAACATCTTTTTTATCAGATTTATCATCATGACTTTTACGCTTGCGGGCCGCTGCATACTGACCCTCTCCTTTTCTAACCTCGGTCTTTTTATTATCTTTACTTTTATCTGACTTTGTCTCTTTTTTAGACTTAGTAGATGCAGTCTCCTCTTTCTTGGGAGTTTTTGAATTGTTTTTAGCAGCATTAGCCTGCGCCAGTTTACGTTCCTGTTCGGCTTTAGCTTTAGCCTTTGCCTTAGCTTCTGCTTCAGCTTTGGCTTTTGCTTCAGCTTTCGCACGCGCTTCTGCTTCAGCTTTGGCTTTCGCCTTAGCTCTCGCTTCAGCCTCAGCTTTAGCTTTTGCCTCAGCTTTAGCACGCGCTTCTGCCTCGGCTTTTGCCTTAGCTTGTTCTTGTGCTATAAGCTGTGCCACTCTGTTACCAAGAGCATTAGCCTCAGCTTGTTTATGTTCCAAATGTGTACGTAAAGCCTGACCGCTTTGACGCAACTCGGCCACTACGGAGTCCTGACGTGCATATTGCGTCTCAAGCTGATGCTGTGTCTGACGCTGACGCTGCAGAGCTATTTCCTGTGCACGACGTGCGGATGCAAGAGTATCCTGCTGATTACGGAGTAATTCCACACGACGGTCAAGCTCCGCACTTTGACTTTTACGCCAGTCAGAAAACTGACTTAGATAACGCATACGTCTCATAGCCTGATTAAGATTTTCTGATGAGAAAATAAAAGCAAGCTGGGAATTACGTTTTTTACCGGCACGAACTTTCTTTATAGCATCCAGATACTTTTCACGCAGACGCTGTAATTCTGCTTCATTAGTTTTAATTTCGCTCTCAAGTTCGCCTATATTACTTTGTAAGCGGCTTACTTGAGCAGCTATAGTTCCTGCCTGAGTCTTAGAGGCGTCTATATCTGTACCGATACGACTCAGTTCACTAAGATTCTTTTTAACTTTAGCTTCGTTTTCCTTGATTTGTTCCTTAGTAGTGCGTATATCCTGTTGTGCAGCCTGCTGTTGGCGTTTGACATCAGCTGAAGTCTCGACAGGTTGTTTCTTGGCAGACGTATTACTGTTTTTCTTCTTCTGTGTCGTACCTTTGGATTGCTGAGTAGTAGTACTCTTAGTCTGACTGGCTCCCTTAGATTTAGTACCACCTTTACTACCGTTTGTCTGTTTTTTCTGCTGTTGCGGTTGAGCAGAAGCATTATTTTTCTTAGCCGGAGCAGCTGATGTCTTGGTTGAATTAGTCTTTGACTTACCTGTTCCGGAGGCAGATTTACCGGAATTTGAAGCAGGTTTACTTGTTCCGGATGCAGCTTTACCTGAGGTAGTTTTTGACTTAGTAGTTTTAGTCTGTTTGGTCTGCGCGACAATAGTACTGACAGACTGGGGGGTGTCAGTATACATTACTGCAAACAACAGAACTATAATAATAAATAATCGGTTCATGAGTCGTTATATAAGGAGTAGAGTGTGAGGAAGTCAGAAGGATTTGAGGAAATCTCTGAATGGTAACTTACGATATTTCGGTCCTAATGTGATAGGGTTCAAGCCTTCTGTGTTCCATTTCGGAGCTTTAAGTTCGAGTTGAGCACTATAGACACGTTCTCCTATAGCTGCTAAAATATCTATATCAGTAGAGTCAGTATCACGAGCATATTCTACTGTAACACTGTCGTCCTCAGCTGAATCAATAGTGACTATGACAGCACCAAGCTCACCTTCACCATCTGTGACAAAACCATAGCTGCATCCTTCTATCTCAGCTTCCTGCTTCGGAAGAAGCAGTATCTGCTGAAAATTATCGGTAATATACATATCAACCAATGAAGCAGTCTCATTACCGAACTGACCGTAACCGGGAATATTAATACGGCCCAAAAGTAGACACTGGAGTGTGGATACGTCTACAGGTACCGGACTGTCAGACACAGCGTAAGTGCTGTAAGTACGGTTCATCTTATTGATAGCAGATACACTGTCGGAATTAGCCTCAAGTCGACCCACCTCGCCTACAAACGGAGCACGTATTGATATCGAGACAGAGCGGTCACGTTCCATGTATATTCTGATATTTGGGGTCAGCGGAAGCCCCTCCATACGAAGTTTGCCGTTAAGTTCTACAGTTTCCCAATCGGTATAAGCGGTTTCTATCTTTTCCGTCAGACGTGTGGAAGCTTCGGTATCAAGATTCATATAACCTTCAGGTAGCTCACGAACTGAGATCGTAGCTACATACACACTGTCACACGACACTTCCGGAAGAGTAGACTCAATACTTAAGGTCTCCTCTTCCTTAATGCCTGAGGTCTGAAGAAGTGTATTCTGAGCTTCCACAGACTGATTCGCAAGTAATATCACACCTGCGAGTATATTGTATATTATCTTCTTCACTTCAAAGTTAACCTCTGTCGCCTCGCGGCGTCATTTTTTATGATTTTCCGGATAAAAATACGTTCGGTGTTCAACTTTCTTTTTCAATAAGGCATTTTCAGAGTCAAGTTCCAGAGCTTTCTCCCAATAAACCAATGCCTCAGCCGGCTCCTGACACATAAAGAGAATATCGCCATAATGCTCATAAAGCTCGGCAGATGCTGATCCGCGCTCTTCAGCTATCTCAATAGCTTTCTTCTGATACAGACGTGCCTCTTCAAAATGCCCCAACTTGAACTCTATCCATGCATAGGTATCAATATAGGTATCATTATCAGGACTTTGGTCAAGTGCACTACGGCTCATTACTGAAGCTCGTTCAAGATCTCCACCCTCTTCAGTCAGGAAATAAGCATAGTTATTAAGAGTCATCGGATTATCAGGTATGAAATACAGCGAATTATCATACGCAGAAAAGGCCTTGTCTTTCTCGCCCGAGCTATAATAACTGTCACCTAACATATTATAAAGAGTAGAAACACGCACAAGTCTGTCATAGTCAAGCCGGTGACGCAGGTCATTGTCCTCAAGTGTGCTATCACTGTAGGCCTCAGGAGCTACAGCTTTTATAAGGTCTATGTATATAGAACGCGCTTTATCATGATTCTCAGCCAGACTACAGGCATTGGCATACAATAACTGCAGACCATCAGAAGGTGATTCTATATGACTCAGGGCATCTTCGTATGCCGACATAGCAGCCTTCGGATTGTCGTCAGACAGATAATAAGTTATAAGCTGACCACGATAGGTCTCTTCATTAGGATTGAGATCAATAGCGTACGATATATGATCAATGGCCTCACGCCAGTCACCTTTGGCAGCACTGTAACGTGCAGCCAAATCAAGTACAGCGGGTTCATGCGGATGCTGACGTTCTAAGGCACTGAACAGATAGTCTCCGCGCTGAGTATCTGAATTATCATGTATAAGGGTCTGAAGATACTCCGTAAGTATATGAAGCTTATCATCAAGTTCGAAGTCCTCCGAGATTAAAGCATCATATATAGCACTGTCGTAAGCTACAGAATCACGTTGTTCTTTATAGAAACCGGCTAGCGTCATCTTAATAGCACCGTTATCAGGCTCAAGCTGTTCGGCATGACGATAATAAACAAGTGCTGAGTCAGGCAACGCCAGAGCCTCGAACAGATTACCCTTAAGTATAAGGTAATCAGGCATCGAGGGAGATGATTCAATCAGTGAATTGACTTCTCGAATGGCACCTGTGGTGTCATTGACAGCCATAAGATAATTAAGCTTCTTTATAGTCAGCTGGGTTGATTTACCTTCAAGGCGTTCGTATGTGTTAAGAGCATTCAGAGCACTATCTACCTGACCGGTAGCCATATAGGAATCAGCAAGATGTACCAGTAAGGCTGTCTTGCTTGGATTTAAGTCAACTGTACGTTTAAATACTCTTACTGCCTCTTCGAGAGAGTCAGTATTGGCAGCGACATAAGCATAGAGAGACGATTCGAATATATCACCGGGATAACGGTCTATCAGAGCCCCCATAAGTGAAAACGAACGTTTCACTTCTGTCCGGCTCTGAAGAGTATCGATTTTGATAATAAGACGTTTTGCTCCAAAAGCGTTAGCCCCCTCTTCATAAGTAGGATCAGTCTGATAGGCCTTACGGAAGTATTCGTATGCTTCGGCGTTTTCACCAGCTGCATTATGGCGCGCACCCTCCATATAATAATATCGGGCTTTCTGGCGCTGTGTGCTGTTTGGTTCAGGCTGACTGACGGCAGTTGCTATCATAACGACCGTGAGAGACAGAACGCTGAGTAGGGTTTTAGGATTCACTGTTATTTATCGGGATTGTATTGATTCGGAGAGGATATTATTCAGTTTGTACCGGTATGACCGAAAGAACCGTCCTCACGCTTCGTACGGTCAAGTTCATGAACAGGCTCCCATTTAACATGCGAATACTGAGTGATGACCATCTGACAGATACGTTCACCATCATTAACTACAAAGTCTTCCTGACCGAGATTAATAAGCACAACTCCTATATCGCCACGATAGTCAGCATCAACAGTACCGGGAGTATTCACAATACTAAGACCATGCTTTAAAGCCAGACCTGAACGCGGACGTATCTGACATTCGTATCCTTGAGGCAGCTGTATAGCCAAACCTGTAGGTATAAGCGCACGTTCCATGGGTTTGAGAGTCACCGGACCGTCAGGTAAGTACGCACGAACGTCCATACCGGCAGCTTCAAAAGTTGAATAATCAGGAAGCGGATGATGACTCTTATTTATAATCTTTACTTTTATTCTATCCATAATTTTAATTTTTTATTGAAGGTCACAGATTGTCACAACTTTTACTTGTACCTGCATCTTAATAAAACGTATACAGGTGCTTTTTATTCTAACTCCTTATAGATACAATTAGTTTAATAGCTTATATAAGTATCCCCGTCATACTTGTCGCATGACGGGGATACTTTAGGTTGCTTTGGCGTATAAAGCTTATTAGCCCTCGCTGATAGCGTCGCTGGGGCAAACCTGTGCACAGCTACCGCAGCTGATGCAAGTATCGGGATCGATGTGGTAGATTTCACCCTCAGAGATAGCCTCTACGGGGCATACAGGCTGGCAGGTGCCGCAAGCTATACAGTTGTCGCCAATTACGTAAGCCATAGTTGTGTTCCTTTAAAGTTAATTAGTTGTTTAGATTTATTTAGCACAACAAATTTAGGTCTTTATTACGGTTTACCCAAACCATACGGCCATTTTCAGGCATAATTTATACTGAGTCCAAATTAACTTCTCTTTTCAGCATAGAGTTACAATGAGTTTTTTTAATTAAATTTGTACATTCTGCCGTCAGTTCTAACAGGACAACGACAACTTAACCACTGTAAATCTTATTATTATGACGCAACCTCCCCTGTTTTCGATTATTACTGTTACATACAATGCCGCCGATACAGTCGGGGTTACAGTCGAATCGGTACGCAGTCAGACTTTCAATGACTTGGAGCACCTTATCATTGATGGGGCCTCAGCTGACAATACTATTCAGATAGCGCGTAACACCGGGGACCAACGTCTGGTGATTCATAGCGAAGCGGATAAAGGCCTGTACGATGCTATGAACAAAGGTCTCAGTATGGCACGCGGACAATATGTCCTTTTCCTTAATGCCGGCGATACTTTCCATTCCCCTGAGTCTCTTAACCACTATGCTGAAGGAGCACAGCAGGATGCCGATATAATTTATGCAGATACCGTGCTCGTCGATGCCGAAGGCAACATAATAGGACCTCGGCATCTGTCAGCACCTAAAGTACTGACACGTTCTTCGTTTTCTCACGGTATGTTAATCTGTCATCAGGCCTTCATGGTACGTCGTTCTTTAGCTCCGAAATACAATCTTGATTACCGCTTCTCAGCCGATTACGATTGGACTATACGATGTATAGAGCGCACCGTACCACGCAAATGTTTTAATCTTGAGAGCGTCGAAATAAACTACCTTGCCGAAGGCATTACGACTGCTAACCATCACGCCTCCCTACTCGAACGCTTCAACATCATGCGTCATTACTACGGCACCTCTCTTACCCTCTGGCGCCATATAGGCTTCCTGGGCCGTGCCGCCTCACGCAAACTAAAGTGATTTTTCCGAGTAATCCGATTGCTCCGAATTATCGGAATTATCCGAGTTATCAGAGTAATCAGAGCAATCAGAATTATCGGAGTTATCGGAAAAGTCCGAATTATCCGAAAAATCGGAGTAATCGGATTATATCTGATAGCTCCGATAATTCAGATGACTTCGATAACTCCGATAACTCGGACTACTCCGATTTTTCCGATGCCTCCGATAATTCCGATAATTCGGAGAAATCCGATTGGTCGGACAAACAAAAAAGCGGCTCCCGAT
>CAMWVA010000020.1 GCA_947177575.1 uncultured Porphyromonadaceae bacterium
AGAAGCGAGGTATACCCGGCGCAGCATTCAGAGTAATCATATAGATACAACGCCCGTAATAATCATGCCAAGGTGGCCGCCGCTGACCGTTGGGAATAAGCTGACGCTTTAGGGCTTCAGGAAAGTCACTCATAAAAGGAAGATTTCAAAGTGAAATAATAAGGGGAACTGATTTTGAAGCAAAAGCTTGATTTCAAATCAAAAGCTTCGCTTTTGAACCGAACCGCTTCGCGCTGACTGAAGCAACCTCAAGAAAAGGAGGCTACACCTAAAGAAAGCTTGCGAAAGCTGCATGCCCATAAAAGAAAGGCTTGCGAAAGCTGCATGCCTACGAAAAAGCTGCGAAAGCAGTTAGGTAGAGCTCTGATACCAGCGCGAAACGGTTCAGTTCAAAAGCGAAGCTTTTGTCTCCACCTCCGGTCTCAGTGAGTCCGAAAGGAGATATCTGTTCTGACCCGAAGAAATCATAATGGTTAAAACAGTCTCAGGAAAAATGACATCCGGTAAAGATAATTATGCCTGTTGTCAAACCAAAAGACTCCGGGGGCAGGAAGGCGGGTTTCGCCTTCCTGCCCCCGGAGTAGGTTAGTTAAGCAGAAGATAGATTAGCTAAGCAGAGATATGATTATAGATGACACAGAGGAGATTATTGCGCGGTAATCTCTATGACTGCTGAGGTGTTGTGATGCCATGTAAAGACATCAAGGCCGACTTTCATCAGATAATCACCGGTAAAGACTTTGCCGTTCTGAGCAAATGTGGATTCGGTGCGAGGCATGAGATTGATTTCCTTTACCAGATATTTCCGGTCAGGATCAAGACCCTGCAGTTTTACGGCAGGCAGTTTCTCCTGAAAGCGCGGAGCGAGATCATAGGCGAAAAGCACAGCCATCTTTCTGGATTTATCGACATATTCGACAGCAGCGTGATTGCTTTCGTATGGTGATATCAGTCGATACTGATCACCATCCATAACAGCCGGCTGGAGACGTTTCCAATTGGCGACAGCCTGCTGACAGTAAGCAAGCTCATCTGCTTCAAGTTCCTGCAGACCTATATCGAATCCAAGCTTACACATGGCTGCCACATCGGTACGGAATTTCACAGAAGTGTTTTTGTTCCAGCTTGTCACATGTGCAGCCATAGCCTTTGAAGGGAAGAACTGTGAGAAACCCCACTGAATGTAGATACGTTCCACAGGGTCGGTATTGTCCGAGCACCAGAACTCAGTGAAATACTTCAGCGCCTCGTAATCACAGCGTGCACCGCCACCTGAACAAAGCATCATAGGTACATTGGGATACTTATCCTTGATACGTTTAAGCACATTATATATACCACGCACATGGTCAATATATAGCTGCCCCTGTTTATCCTTGGCGTAGGGAGAATAGATGTTGGTGATAGGGCTGTTGCAGTCCCATTTGAAGTACGCTACTTCAGGATTCTCGGTAAGAATGTTGTCAACCACTCCGTAGACATAATCCTGCACTTTAGGATTGCTCATATCGAGTACCAGCTGGTTACGGTAATAGTAAGTGTCACGGTTAGGCTGTTCGATAACCCAATCAGGGTGCTGCTCATAAAGCTCACTCTTCGGATTGACCATTTCAGGCTCAATCCAGATACCGAATTTGACGTCAGCTTCTTTTGCAGCCTCCACAAGTGCAGGTATTCCGCCGGGGAGTTTGCTGTGTGTCACTTCCCAGTCACCGAGTCCGGCGTGGTCGTCTTTACGCGGATATTTGTTTCCGAACCAGCCGTCATCAAGAAGGAACATATCCACCCCTAAATGCTTAGCTTCTTTCATAAGCTCAGCAAGAATCTCCTGATCGAAATCGAAAGCTGTGTTTTCCCAGTTATTAAGCAGCGTAAGACGGCTTTCTTCTCCATCTTTCAGTTCGTATTTACGTGCCCAGTCATGCAGATTACGGCTGCCTTGACTTGTGCCGTCATAACTCAGAGTAAAGATAAACTCAGGGGTGGTGAACACTTCATCAGCCTTCAGTTCATAGTTGGAAGCATAGGGATTAATACCGGGAAGTACACGGAGATTACCTACATTATCTACCTCAAAAGTAAAGCGGAAGTTACCTGTCCAGCCGAGTGTACCCATAAGCACTTCACCGCTGTGTTCTTTAGCCGGTCCGTTGAGACCTATTTCAAAGAAAGGATGTGTATGCATTGCCGCACGGCTTCCAAGTTTGGTGTCTATGACTTTCTTGCCGAACTGTAGCTGTTGGGTAGACATCTGAGCCTCTTTTGCCCAGTCACTGCTGAACTCGGTAAGCCAGTACTGAGGCTCATTGAAGTATAGCATAGCCGAAGCGTACTGTGACAGAGTCACAGGTTTCTTCTCTTTGTGAGAGATTTCAGTCCATGTCTTGATGACATTCTCGGCCGGATAAGCTACATAATTCAGAGTGACATTAACAGGATATTTATCATCACGTAGATTTATCAGGGTGTGTATACCGCCGGGAACAGCCTGTTGTGACGAATCAACATAATAAAGATAAGTAGTCATGTTGCCGTCAGCATGGGTTATACCGAGTGCCGGTTCGAAGAAATCTTCGTTACCTGAGGTAGAATAAGCTTCCCAGCCACGGGTTGATACCGAACCGTCGGAGCCGGCATGTTGGCTCCATGACAGATTTTGTAAATCTACTTCGTGTAAAAGTTTCGGACCGAGATAAGTCTGGTAAAGTCTTTTGTTAGGACCGACTTCGAGAACAAGATCGGTATTATCGGTTGCGATCCGTATGATCTTATGGTCCCCGGTCTGTGCTCCGGCCGACAGTACCGCCGCCAGAGAGAGGGCTACTGAAAACAAAGCTTTCATGATATTGCCTTTAGAGTTAATTAAAATGAAAAACAATCTTTTTTTACCTTGTATATTTTATTACCATGTACAGATTCAGAATCTGAAAGTCGCACTGAACTCAACCGTAAAGGGACGCAGATAACTGCCGCTCATATAGTAGTTCTTATACTTACCGCTCTCTTCCTTACTGAGAAGTTCGGCACCGTTGATTGTACCGCTTGCACCTTTCTGGTTAAGAAAATTTATCACTGTGCAACCGAGGTCAAAGTGCTTATTGACGGTCCAGTTGATACCGCCGAAGGTCTCCCAGCGACCGTTAAAAAATAATGCGTTGGTAAGATTGGCGTAGGTCTTGCCGAAATAACGGAACGAAAGCCAGAAACGCAGCCGGTCATTAAGCTGATAGCTCGGGTCAAGTTCTATAAGCACCTGCGGAATCTCCTTAACTATATTACCGTTTGCATCAAGGTCAGGCACGCCTTCAAAAGGTGACTTGATAAAATAATTATCATAAGTCGGCTTCTGCAGCGTCAGCAAAGCATGCAGATTAAAACCCCTGAAAGGATGAAGCTCAGCTGAGGTTGTCCACCCGATAGTCTTGATACTATATATGAGCAACGTCGTTTTAGACTGTGTTGTTCCAGGTTTTGTCACGTTCTGCTGGTCGATATTGTTCGACTTAGAGATATAAGTCACCATAGAGGTGAGATCCACCCAATCGTTACGGTAAGTGATACCTCCGCGTATCAGAGGTATAGTCACTTTCTTGTATTGCTCCTCGGTAGGTCCGGTACCGGCGTACTCGTTAATGCGCGGATAACGTGTGGCTACTGTTGCATCGGCGGTAAGACCGAAATGACGGTTGAAATTATATATCCCCTGTATCGTGGCTGCATAGTTGAGCTTATTCTTCAGCACTTTATGGGGAGCTATCGTAACTGTATGGACCGTACCGGCAGCATCGGTATACTGGTGTATATCACCTATATGAAATCCTGAATAACGGGAGTAAGGAATCTGGTCAGCACTCATACGGTAGTATTCGAGACGACCACCGAAATAAAGGTTGAACTTCGGAGTTATCTGCCAGTTGTCTGTGGCATACACAGCCAGTTTATTTTCATATCCTTTGGTATATTCAGGTGACAGTTCGTTGAAACCATAAAACTGTTCTGTAGATCCGTCGGGTTTATGACGCACAAGCACATCGGGATATTCCGATACGGTCCCTGTCCACTGAAAAGATGACGAGTTGTAATCAAGATGATAGTACCACTCATTTAGCCCCATACGAAGGTCATGGTTAGCGAAACGTTTACTAAGTTCCGACGTCAGCAGAGCATTGCTTACTTTACCGGCATGAAGCCATGTACGGCGTCCTTCGGCAAGACCTATATATGGTTTTGACTCTCCCGCTTTATAAAGCTGGTCGGATGCTGTGGTTTCAAAAATTGAGCTACCGCCGAAATCACAGTAGTCAGCACGCGGTGCAATCATGTACTTAGCATTGACATCAAGCTTGTAGTTATCACCGAATACATAGTCGAAATGAGCTGTTATGTCGTGAGCATAATTATCGGTAAAATCACCCCAACGCCCTTTCTTCATCTTACCATCCATAACGTCCATGTATTCAAATTCGCCGCCTATAGGTGCATAAGAGGTGGTGCCGAGAGCGAAGGCCGGAATTTCCTTCACACTTCCGTCACCCACATAGATAAACGGAGCATTATTTATCATCGAGCCGAGGGCATTGCTTTTGGAAAATTTATAAAGTATACTTATCTGACCTTTGTCAAACAACCGTGTCAGACCGGCATGATATATCTGTGTACGGTCAGAAAAATCAGTAAACTTTATCTTGAAATAACCGGGGTCAAAATTCTGATATACACTTGCGGTATAAAGCCATTTATCCCTGATACCACCAGATATATTGAAGTCAAAATTCTGCCAGCCGAAAGTATTGGTGCGATAGTTGAAAACACCTTTGAATTCCCGTTGTCCGAAGTTCGAATAACTGTCTACCGAATAGGCTGTGTTGCCTGTTTTGATAGCGGACTCCATAGGGTTCATAAGTCCTACGGTACCGAGACTGGCATCACTGCGCCAGTGCTGAGGCAGTTTATGCACTGCCGAAGAGTAGACGGCCGGCAGACCATTCTCATAGACATTTACGTCTTCGCTCGGCAGACCTATCTGTATTTCGCGTGGTTTGGTAGCATCCGATGCATTAAGCATAACATTCCGCTGTTCACCTTTCTCAACCGGTGCTATACTGTCAGCATGTTCCTGAGCTGAGACGGTCATCGGCAACAGTGTGGCGGCGCTCAGTGCCGCAAATTGTGTAAGTTTGGGTTTACGTATCATGGAGATTTCGCGGTTTTGTTTTTGCAAAGTTAGACAGACTGAAAGCCCACTGTCAACAGCCGGGAGTGGACAGGTAGCAGTCAGGAAGTGAATAAAACATATACTTTATTTATAATCAAAAACTTAATTTTATGATGAAATAATATTCAGGTAGTGATGAAAGAACCGTAAATTATAGTTAACTTTGCAAGTTACCTTTAATTACCACCACATGCCGAGCCGCTTACTGACTGTTATATTAATGTATCTGGCGATAACGTGTAATGCTGTTGCCGGTGATACTGTACTACACCGTCTTGACGATGCCATAGAACATCGTCATTCGTTTCTGCAACGTAAAGAACACAGACTCGATAGTCTCCGGATACTTACAAATTCACAACAGGACTATAAAAAACAACTTGATCTCTACAATAAGCTGTATGAGGAATATCTGACTTTTAATTTCGATTCGGCAATGATCTATGTAGACAGAGCCGAACACCTGACAGAAAACAGTAACGATTATAATATCAAAGCTCAAGTAAGCATACACCGGGCACTGTCACTGGCAACTTCAGGACACTTCAGCCATGCTATTGATATTCTTAAGAGAATAGATTCAGGCAAACTGTCAGTACAGATAAAAGAGGAATATTATGCAGCCTGTGAATGGACTTACGGTGTATGGGCTGAGTACTCGGACAAACGGACTATAGCCCCGGAATTCACCCGTAAAAGCCTTGTATATCTTGATTCGCTTGTAGAAGTTACGGATCCTGCCACTCCGGAATATGCCTACAGAACCGCCGAGATGAATCTTCGGGCACGGAATTATACCGAAGCTGAAAAAAACTATCTGTCGGCTATCAGCCGTGTTGCTGCGGACAGCCGACTGTATGCACAGGCGGCCTATGCACTTGCACTGACATATAAGGGATTGGGTAATAAAGAAAAGTACAAGGAGTGGCTGGTAAATGCTGCCATATCTGACCAAAGTGTTCCTCTCAAGGAAAACCTTGCCCTTCAGCAACTCGCTATTTATCTAAAAACCGAAGAAGGCGACCTCGGAAGAGCCAACGAATATCTGAAACTGGCCCTTGAAGACGCTATTTTTTATAATAACCGTTTACGGATGCTTGAGATTGCAGAAAAGATTCCGAACATAGCCAATGTATATCAGGATACTATAGAGCGTCAGAACTCACGTCTGAAAATATATCTGCTGATAATAATATTACTTATGTGCTTCCTGGGCGTAACAGTTATTTATGTGTACAGACAAAGCCGGAAAGTATCAAAGACAAAGGATGCTTTCGCAGAGCTGAACGAACAACTGAAACGACTCAATAATCAACTCAGCCAGACAAATAAATCGCGGGAACAGTATGTCAGCCTATTCATGGATTTGTGTGCTGCCTATATTGACAAACTGAACCGCTTTCCGACCATACTGAAACTTAAAGTAAAGAATATCGGCGATCTGACTTCTGTAGCTGACCGTTATGTACGTCCTTCGGAAGCCGAGACAAGAGAAATGTTTTTTAATTTCGACACAGCTTTCTTACGTCTGTATCCGGACTTTATCACTGAATTCAATACATTATTACGTCCCGATACTCCTATCCTGCCTAAAAAGGGTGAGTTGCTGAATACCGACCTGCGGATTTATGCTCTTGTAAGAATGGGTATCACTGACAGCAATAAAATAGCTTTGTTGCTGTTTCTCTCCTCTCAGACTATCTTCAATCATCGTACCCAGGTACGTAACCGGGCCAAAAACCGTGATAACTTTGAAAAAGAAGTGACTGAGATCTGTCCTACTCTCCCGCCTGACGCCTGAGGAAAATTATCTTATTTTATACTAAGACCTCCGGTCAAACTTATCTTTCAGATACTGAAGCAGCAACTTAAAATTATAAATACTGTATAATGACTGACTTAAAAAATTTCAGCGAGGGTGTGCAACACATTGGTATACCCGTTTCCGACATTGACCGAACAATAGAATTTTACAAATCTCTCGGATTTGAACCGGCTCTTATAACCGAGAATAAACCGGCCAACGAACGGGTAGCTTTCTTACGCCTCGGTAATCTCATAATCGAAGCCTACGGTAACAAAATTACCGAAAAGCGTTCTGGTGCAATAGATCACATCGCTCTTGATGTGAAAAATATTGACAAGCTTTATGAGCAGATCCGTAAGGATGGCCATCGTATCGTTGAAGAAAGAGTAATGAGTCTTCCCTTTTGGGAAAACGGTGTAAAATTCTTTACTATCCTCGGCCCTGACAACGAAAAGGTTGAGTTCTGCGAAAAGCTCTGAAGCATAAAAGCATCTCGAATACCCTTACAATTGTAAGAATATTCGGGATGCTCTTTATTAAAATGGTACAGAGGATTCAAAACAATAGTGATGCCCATCTATAGGGAATGTGAATTCTAACTTCTGAGCATGGAGATAAAGCCGCTCAAAGCCATTACTTACATTTTTACCATAAAGACGATCACCTACGATTGGTATACCAAGCCCCATTTCCGAGGCCGCGTGCACTCGCAATTGGTGAGTACGGCCTGTTAAAGGATGAAATATTATGCGGCTACGACCTTTCGAGACATCTATAAATTCGTAATCTGTCATTGCTGCCTTACCCTCATCGAAGTCTATACGTTGCCGAGGACGATCAAGCCAGTCAGGAGAAAGTGGTAGGTTTATACACCCCTGCCGAGGAAGGTCATATAATTTATAATTACCTTCCAATTCGGCAATATACGTCTTTTTTACTTTTCGTGTAGCAAAAAGAGACTGCATCACTTTGAATGGAAGTGGTCCGAAAGTAGCTATAAGCAACCCCGATGTATCTTGGTCAAGGCGATGTGCCATTTTCACAAACCGTTCAGAGCCATATTTATTTGCCAGCCACTGTTGTACGGAAACTGCTGTACCTTTACCGGGCACAGATAACATGCCCGCTGGTTTGTTGACTACGCAAAACCATTGGTTTTCATAAATAATTTCAGGATTATGAGACACGATTGGGTCGTAGCCACTGTTAAGCGGCGGTTCTATACATAGTCCCTGAAGCATCCAGCTGAGCACAGGAAGACACTTGCCACGACATGCCGGATAATGCTTGCCATGTATCCGCAATTCTCCACCTTTGGACTTTCCATACCAATATTCAGCCATTGCTACGGGGCGCCAGCCTTGCAGATAAGCAGCCTGTAATAGTTTCGGAGCACAACATTCGCCGGCACCGGATGGCGGAATTTTCATAGAAGTTTCCGCAAAAATCTCACTCAGACTCCTGCTTTCACCTCGTGCATTAAGAAGTCTGAAATTAGAGAATAACCAATTCTGTAAGGCTTCAGAATTGACATGCCGCATTTTCTTCAGAGAGTCGAGATGAGCCTGTGCCTCCTTCAGTCTGATTGCAAAGGATTCAAGATCAGAGGCCACTCTCTTTTTAAGACGGTGAAGCTCAGCTTTCTCAAATTGACTCTGGCGTATCATGGCAGCCAATTCGTTCTCATCTACAGTTCCCAATTGCCTTTTAGTATTTCTTTCCAGCTTTGATAAGCGGCATCTTTCTTTATATTCTGCAACTTCAGCATCCAGTCTATCTTTAGCACACTCATATTCACTTCTTATATGGGTTAATAATCCCTCTTCAAATAAAGCTATCTGAATGTTCTGGCGGGAAATCTCCGCTTCCTTTGTTTTGAAATAACCGTCAGGCTGAAGATAATCGAATACCGGACCCACAAAACCGCGATAATAAAAACCTCCGTCTCCTACTTGTCCGGAAAAGGCATACAATGTATGGTTTACACCACAAGAGTCGGTAGCAATAAGCACACCAAGCATTTTCCCGGCCTCAAGTTCACGACAGAAATTAACATCATCAGGTCTGCCACTCTTCTTTAGAGTCTCCAGCCTGACAATCAGTTTTCGGAAAGCCTCCTCACACGCTACATCCGGTATATAATCAAACGGGTTATTCATAATCAGAATTGCTAAATTACAAAATATCGTCGATTTATACAATTATATTTTATTATTCGGAGTCATAAACCGTCATTTAATTGAGTTAATATATGCACGAACATAGGCTTATTTATTTTTGTTGTTACTGAAAAATTAAATCTTATTAAGACATAAAACCTATCCTTATGCTTCACGATATTATATTCCTGATTCTCGGACTTTTACTTTTAGTATTCGGTGCTAATTACGTCACTGACGGCGCTGTTGCAGTTGCAAAGCGGTTTAAAGTATCAAATCTTATGATAGGTTTGACTGTGGTAGCGCTTGGCAGTTCTATGCCCGACATCGTGGTCTGTGTTGAATCCGCATTCCAGCATAAGCCCGCACTTGCAGTAGGTGAGGTTATAGGTGCCAATATTTTTGACCTATTGCTTGTAATAGGTATAATGGGAATGGTCCGTCCTTGGAAAGTGAGCGGTATAATGCGCCATCAGGATCTTCCTATTCTTCTTATTGCTTCTGCTGCTTTATGGATTGCCGGAGACTCTGTCTTGTTTGACGGTGCAGCTCATAACGTTATCAACCGCTCTTCCGGAATTATGCTGATTGTGATTTTTGTGTTCTATATGTGGTTTATGATTTTATCCTCACGAACGGAGAAAAGTGAAGATTCGACTGAAGATACCACTAATGATAATACGTCTTCTTCCGGGTCTGTTGGTTCATTAGCTGTAGGAATAGCCAAAGCGCATAGTCTGAAAGGAGAATTAAATATACTAAAGTTTCATTATGAAGCACTTCAGAGTAAAATGTGGTTTTCAGCCATTCTTATAGTTGCAGGACTCGGAGCACTGGTAATAGGAGGCAACTGGGTCGTTGACGGCGCAAGCGGTCTGGCATTAAAAGTAGGTATGAGCCAAGCAATGGTAGCCCTGACGGTAGTGGCTATCGGTAACGCTCTTCCTGACCTTGTAACTTCAGTTACTGCTACATTAAAAGGAGCCAGCGGAATAGCCTTTGGTAATATAGTAGGGTCATGTATTATTAATGCTCTGCTTACAATAGGCCTGAGTGCACTCGTGATTCCGTTGAAGGCTGACTCTATAGGATTTGTCGATTTCATTACCCCTGTTGCTGCCTCAGCTCTGCTATGGTTCGTACCATTATTTACTAAAAACCGAAGCATAGGGAGAGTTTTCGGAATAATTCTGACTCTTCTTTATGTAGCCTATATGACTTTTACTGTTATCCGAGGGTAAAGATTTATGTGTCTTTCCCAAGATGAATGAAAATAACAATGGCCGGACAAAAGTATTTATCCGACCATTGTTATTTATTCAATTACGTTTTAGATAAGTTCTAAAGTTCTTTTCTACGTTACCCGACCTTTCTTATGTAAAGAAACTTCGGATAACGGCCGAGTACACATAGAGTGACAGGGCATATCCAGATGTGGTCCATACGGAAGCCCTTGAAATCGGTGGCATCGTAGTGTGAGCCACCTGTCAGCGACTTGTCAAGCTGGCGTAGCTCGGTGTGTCCTTCCACTTTAGCAGGCTTCTCAGAGGGAATGACATGGATCGTCACACGGTGTTTACCCTCCGTGTCGAGGTAGGAGAGTAGATCATCGGCTCCGGCAACCATCTCGAGGTTAGCCCGATCACCGCCCCAGGGCATATCAATATACCAGCGGTCATCGGGGTCCTGTACGAAGGTAAGAGTATACTCACCTCTAACGTTGCAGAGTATACCCTTTACAAAGTGATGGATCGTGCGGAAGTTTTTGATAAAATCTGTCATGCCAGTTTTTCTTTGGTTTAACTTTGATACTGCAAAATTACAACCATAATATTCCGAAAAACAGAGTAAAAATTTTTTTATCTTTTTACGCAATAATATTTACTTGATAATTAGATAAAAAGCTCCATAGCGAACGGAATAGGCACACTGGAAAAATCTCTCATCAATTTGTCGAAGGTCGCATTATTCTCCTGACTACACTCCCCTTCGCGATCGATGTCTGGTAGACGTCCGCAAAGACTGAGTACCGACAATCCGAAGTTTCGTTCAGCCTGACTGTAGCGACCGCCCCTTCTGAGTGATTTATCGGTCGGCAGATAATCAAGCAGTGTTTTGACTATATAGTAATCAAGCGCACGGACTTTATCGCGTGCACTGCCTTGGTCAAAATCGTTAACAAAAGCATCGCTTAAAATCTGGCGTTTGTCTACAGCATGAAACATTTCCCTTATAAAATCCGGATTATTTATCTTGAAATGTTTGCCGCCAACGTTTACATCCAGACTTACCGATTTATCCATGTTCTTGTCAAGTTCGTCAACCAAAGTATTAAATTGCTCCAAACATGAAAACCGTAAATCTGAACGCAGACCATAGTAATACTTCAGAAACAGGATAAACTCAAACACAGGCTCAGCATCGAGGCCAAGTGCTTTGATTGAATTCTGCATTGGTTCATGGTCTAAGAATTTATCCCAATCAAGACCTGTCTTCTCAATAAATCTTTCTCTCTGATAATAATATCTGAGCTGCCAGGCCTCTAATGGAACGGCGTATGTCTCCCAATCGATATTCTGAAGAATGTATGGGATAAGATATCTCACACGCTTTACAGCCAAATCAGCTTCATTATCGATTGCTAATTTTACCTGACGGTTAAATTCATCAATAGTAGCTGCGTCAAGTTCATCAACAGTTATCGGCCGGACATCTCGATGTATGATATTGTTAAAATAGACCGAAGGTATCTCCTGTTCTTGACAGTTTTGGTCAGATTGATTCATGGTTTGTCTCGATTATCAAATGTCTAAGAGTATTAGAACTATTCCAGAATATTTATCTCTAAATATCTAAACTTGATTCACCTTTTAATCCCTTTACCAAATAACTCAGAATGTGATCCAAGACGTACTAAATAAATCTCGTCAGAGTCTTGATCAATCCATATCAGAAGGAAATCTCCCTGTATATGACATTCCATGCACCCATTATAATCACCTGTCAATATATGAGGCTTATATTCTTCCGGGATTTCCAACTCATGCTCTAAAATATGTAATACTTTCAGGAGTTCAGCAACCTTCTTAGGATTGTTACGCAATCTCTTTAAATCCTTTTTATATTGTGTAGAAGGTTTCAGGTTTTTCATAATCCCATTGACTTGAACATTGCTTCGACAGATGACGTATCAATAGAAGGCACATCTCGTAGTTTGCCACTACGTGCTTCCTCTATAGCGGCCTTAGTTACCTCGTTAGGTTCATTATATGCTACATCTAATAATATACATTCAACGAAATTATTGAGACTCTGATGTTCACGCTTTGCCATTTCCTTCAAACGCTCAATAAGCTCGATACTTAGATGAAACATCGTAGCTTTCTTTTGAACTGCTGCTTTCATAGTGCTGTCATTTTATTTACAAATATATGGTAAATATATAACATCTGCAAATTAAACACTCCTGTACTATAAGAGAGGTCCTTCTTATTTGAAGGCTTTAAAATTGAAGATAGGGCGTATCCATGCAGTTATATCTACGGTCGGTGTGATATTTGAGATTATTTCCGAAGCAAGTTTGTAGACCATAGGCGATTCATCACGTGTATAATCATTGACAGACTCTGAGTAGACACCATTCATTGAGGTTTCAAAATCTGCTAATGATATGCGCTCGTAAGCCTGTGTACGGCTCATAACTCTGCCGGCTCCGTGCGGTGCGGAATAATTCCAATCAGGATTGCCTTTACCGAAGCAAATGAGTGAACCATCACGCATATTCAATGGAATAATACAGCGTTCTCCCTTAGCAGCGGAAATAGCACCTTTGCGTATGATATTATCATCGCTTATATAATTATGCACAGATTCAAATTCCTCAATCACCTTAACTTCCGGAAAAAATTTAAGCAATAGCAGTGAGATAAGTCTACGATTAAGCACAGCCCAACGCTGACAAATACGCATATCATGCAGATACTGTTCGCGTCCTTCACCTTCCAGATAGCACAGTTCCTTATCCAAAGATGGCTCTTTCATCTTTTGTTCTCGGTGCATCTTTCGTATCACACTCTGAATTTCAGAACGACGTCCGGCAGCTTTATATTCTTCTATAGTCTGTCTGACAGTTCGGTCAAATTCGTCAGCTCCTACAGTCAGATGTCTGATAGCACGGGCCTGATATATTTCGGCTACCTGTTTACCGAGATTACGCGAACCTGTATGTATAACGAGATATAAATTGTCCGCTTCATCTTTGTCAAGTTCGATAAAGTGATTACCGCCTCCGAGCGAACCGATTGACTTGTTGATACGGTCACTGTTTTTTAGTTCGCGGTAACAGAAAAGCTGTGTAACAAGAGCTTTAGCTTCACGGTAGATTTCCATTTCTTCCCTCACTAAAGGACGAAAACCATGTTTCTCCTCGCGTATATATATCCCTGACGGTACGTTAGTAAGAATATGTTCATGGAACGAATGAAAGTCTATTTCCTCAACTTTACCGAGATTAAGTACCCTCATACCACAGCCTATATCCACACCGACAATATTCGGTATAACTCTCTCACCGAGGTTACCGGTAAAGCCTATCACGCAGCTTACACCGGTATGTACATCCGGCATGATACGGATTTTCTTATCGGAGAAAATATTGACTGACAGCAGTCTCTTAATCTGTGCGATAGCACTGTCCTCTATATTATCTGTGAAAATCTTCACATCAAAACCTTCTATTGTCATCATAATTTTAATGTATTAAAAGTTTTTACGATGCAAAGTTAGAAGGCATCTACGCACTAAATCCGCGTAACTGAATTTATTTGTAAAGACGAAGACAATTTTCGTAAATATTTACCAATTCTTTTATCAAGAAATCAGGCGATAGTACTTTTATAGCGTCACCGAAAGAAAGAAGACGTTTTATAAGTTCATAATTTATCACTACTTCTATTTCAAAATCCATCGAACCGTCGGTACGACGTGGACATACCTGTTTCTGCGAGCTGTGTAAAGGTTTGGTAAGAATATAATCCGCCTGTTCACGAAAAGCAGTGAAACGTATTTTGGATTTCTTAAGTCCGGCATGTTTAGTTACCCCCAGCACATCTCTAAAGAAATCTTTTCCGAACTCAGGGTTATCCTTATAAGCAATGTCAGCACACGGTCTGAACGAAACTATACGGTCAAGAGCAAGATTATATATCTTCATATCTCCCTCGCGGGAACCGAAAAGAAACCAGCGGTTACGATATTCCTTCAACAGATGCGGATGAAGAATAAATTCTTTCGGTTGTCGGGCCTGAAAAGACTGGTATAATACACAAATGACGGTCTGAGAAGCAATCATATCGTAAAGCGGACTGAGAAATTCAAGACCCTTCAGATTGGCATTGCGCTCAAAATCCACAATCGGACGTCTGGAAGTATAAGCCACATGGTCACGTAGCCGGTTGATAACATCAGCCATCTCATGAAACCGGTCAAATTCATCAAACTGTCTCAATAGCTCGATACTGCGATTAAGTAATTCAAGTTCATGTTCTGACAGCGGTCGATTGCTGATAGAATAATCCGGGTCCGAATAACGGTAATACTTCCTGTCATATACTTCTATCGGTGCTTCATAACCCAAACGGTCGGAACGCATCATCTGTATGTCAAACTGTACAGTACGTACACTTACCGTTTCTGCCTTACCTTCATACTCATAAAGAGCATCTGAACAGGCGTCAACTAAATCCTGCAAAGTCCAGCGACGGCCTGTATTACGCAGGCATCTGTCAATAGTACGATACCGAAGCAAAGCATTCTTATTCTGAGCCATAGTGTAAACTTTTCCACAAATTTATCTAAAACTCCCTATCCGGACAAACATATTTCTGAAACAGTAAGTTTCTTCAAGTATTTTATGGCAAATAAATCAAGCGGGGTATACCGGTAATGGCCGGTACACCCCGCTTACTCGATTTATGCTACAAATTTTCTATTAATCAGAAATTTGGTCAGCGTACAATTACTTTAGTACTTCTATTGCCTGCTTTGACTACGTATATCCCTTTTTCCATCGGAACAATCACTTCCTGACGGTCAAGGTTACCGTTATACAGGGCCTTACCATCAAGTGAAGAGATGGTGACAGCACAGTTTTCAAAGCCTTTGAAACAAATGTTGCCGAGGTCACCGATAATAGACTGAGTCATAGAAATGGCTTCAACGCCTACATTATTACCCTTTACTTCTACCTCATCAATATATACAAGCTTGTCGATAGTTTCAAACTCAACCATCAGATAAACCTGAACCCAATCTTTGTCTATAAGTTCAGACGGTAGAGTGAAGGTATATGTAGCAAGGCCATAATTATCGGAAGTCTCAATAGTGCCGATTTCAAAGTTATCAGAACCATAATACTGTCCTACAAGAGTAATCTTAGGCATCTGAGGTCCATTAAGAACTGTAAGCGATAAAGTTACTTCTTCACTGCCTTTCGTAGTGAAACGCGGGAAGCCGAGCATACCACGAGAGTTATCGCTCCAAGTTGAGCCTACCAGTCCAATTTTATCATACGGGAATCCATCATCAATATATGAAAGATACCAGAAATACCATTGCTGATCATTATATGATGAGTCAGGTGCATAAGGCAGCCATGGCTGATAAGTAGGCACTCCTAAATAAGCTGCTTCATCAAACTCTTCACACATCGGCAATGTGTAGGGAGTTCCAAGCACAGTAGCTATAACCACAATATTACCGTTAGAGCCTGCGATATTTTTGCTTCCTACACCTAACTGTACTAAATTCTGCGAATCGGACGGATCAGCGGTATATGTAAACGATGTACCTTCAACGTTTTCGGCATAAATCTGCCAGTATGTACCGGCAAATCCTTCTTCTAAACGGTAGATGTCGAACATTACTTCTTCCGGATTAATGTAACCTCCATCCTGACCTTCTGTCGGGCGATCCCATTCAAGAGTGACACTCATCATGTCAGCAGAAGGTGTACCGGTCAGATTAGAGACTTCAGCCGGGATAGCAACTCCGGTAAATACCTCTACCTCTGTCGGCTGACCGTTAGTCTCACCGTCAGAGACAGTGATGGTTAACTTATTATTACCCTGAACGGTAGTCACCTTAGCAGACACACTTTCACCCGGCTTACCATTAACGATAACCTCATCAACGTCAGAAACGACTTTTGCTGACAACTCGGTATCTGTCGATAAGGCTTCTCCGTTAATCCTCTTTTCGGGCATAGTAAAGCTGACAGTCGCCTCAAGTTTGCCTTCCGGGGCAGCCTCTACATTGATATTGTCAGCAGTGCCGGGAGAAATAGGTAAGATATTATCATCCGTTATTCTGAAGTTCATACCAAGAACGCCAAGCTGCCATTCAGACGAAGTGCAATGTAATGCCACATAATATGCACCGGGCTTAGGAACCTGCATAAATCCAAAATGATTTGTAGGAGTAGAAGTAGGAGTAAACTCATCAATAACGGTTGCGATAACACCATCCGGTGTCGCAGTTTCACACAACACTACTTCTACAAACTCTTCAGTGCAATAATCATCCCATGTGAATGCGTCAAATGAGAAAGTATACAGACGGTCTGCGTTTTCAGCCTTAAATGCGGGGAGGAAGAGCCAGTTATCCTGCTGCACCTCTGACTGGCCCGAGCATACTGCTGTGCCTTCCATAATATCCACATAATACCAACCGTTACCCTTAATTACCTTCTGAGTCATCATCTGGAATTCCTCATAAGTAGGTGCAAGATATACAGGAAGTTCCATTGGAGCACCTGCTGGAACGACGTTTGATGCTCCCGACATTTCACTTTCCATTCCGTTGCAGACAGCTCTCACTGTAGCGGAATATAGACTGATGGGTTTGTCTGACGGTAGGCTGACAGGTAAAGAGGTCTCCTTTGTGGTGCCTACTTTCTCATCATTAATATAGACTTCGTAAGTCATGGCCTCTAAGTCAAGATAGGCATTATGAACACCGCGTGTTACTGCCTCCCATGTTACTTCAGTGTCGGTCAATACTACATTCTGTGGAGCGAGAGGAGTATCATTGCCTATATAACTACGGGTTGAAACAAGAGAACTGCTCACTCCGTCTACGGACACCGTCATACCGAAAGTGTGCATGGCATCGGTAAGGTTAACATACTTCACCTCAACTTCGCTGCCCGGTTGCGCTTCACCTTTAGTGTATTCTTTGTTGTCAAGGTATGCTGTATATTCTAAACTGCCTTCTATCGCCTGGCCTGTTAAGGTAGTAGTGGGTGTCATGAAAGAAACTGTACCGTCAGTCTCGCCGTCAACAAACTGAATTCCTACTACTGTCGGGCGCATCGGACGATTTGGATTAAGTTTGTCATCCATGCAGAACAAGGCTGCGAATGTTTCTCCTGCAGAGAAGTTTTCGTAGATGTCTACTGTCTGCGTATCGACATCAATGCGTGCCATTGATGCAGTACCGTCAGCTTGTATCAGATTCCAATAATATTTATCCTCCGAGGGATTGTATGCAAGTCCGGTAACATAATTGCCGTAGTCTTCTATAGGAAGTTTAAACAATACTGTCTGATTTCCTTTCGAATCAATTGAGACAAATTCATGAGCAGCATTGATACCGTAAAGAGAATCTTCATACTTATTGTAACACAAGGAAGAACAAAACTCTGAAAATGGAACATCACATATTTTAGTGAAAATTTCAGGAGCCTTTGATTCAGAATACATGAAGACACGAGACGACCCAAACTGGCCGTAACCATATATAAGGTTTTCAGCCTCGTTATATGCTGCCACCTGCATTACTACCGTAACGTCTTCCTGCTCAAGGGGTACTTCAAATTCGTCAACGATTTCTCCTGATGCCAAATCATATTCCACATAGACGTTGTTCCACAGCTGTCCATACATAAGCTGGTATGCGAAGCCGCAAACTTTGTTATTATATATCCATGCTGTCTGAAGTGAAACCTGATTCTCCTCATAAAAGGCATCTGCCCATTTTAGATTGATACCGTCAGGCTCAAACTCATACAGTCCTCGTGCCATTGAAAAATCGGTAGAGTAATTCATCCAGCCAAGCAAATCTACTCCTGTAGCGGTAAGGCGGTGTGGTGAATTATTAAATCCGTTTCCACGAAGCGTAACCCGTGTGTTCTGACGGATTGCCGTCAGTGGGGTTGCGTCGTTGGCAGAACGCATCTGCACCGGTGTATTGAGAACTCTCCCCTCCGCACGCTGAGCGTGCACTTCTTTCAGGGTTGGTCTCTCAAAAGCGCCGAGTCCGATTGTGGCAGCCGCCACTGTAGTCAACAGTAAAAATTGTCTCTTCATAATGCTTTGAGATAGATTAAATTGTATGTTGCAAAATTAGCATATTAAACTCCACTCAAAGCATCAATCTATGATAAATTGGTCTAAATTCATGTATTAATACATGAATTTAGACATTTTTAACCATAATTCTATCAACAAATTAGCCTTCATTGCGTATTGTGAGCTCTTTTTGCCTGCCGATGATATTCAGATGGTGAAAGTCCGGTAGCTTTCTTAAACAGGGATGAAAAACCTGTCCTCGACCGATACCCTACACTTTCTGCTATTGCCTCTACAGTGTAGTTACCATATTCATCAGTATTCTGAAAGCGCAGACATGCTTCCCGGAGGCGGTATGTGTTAAGAAACTGAGAGAAGTTAGACCCATACTTCATGTTGATTACTTGCGATACGACTCTTGGTTTTGATTCAGCAAGCACCGAAAGTCGTTCAAGTGTGAAATCAGGCTGGAACACTTCTCCACCCTCTTCCATTATTTTCACAATACGTAAGTAAAGAATCTCTGCCTCAGCATCGGTGATGATATTACGTTGAAATGACTTCGTGGAAGTGTCCGCAGCCATTAGCTTTTCAAGTTCGTCCTGCAGTTGTTTTTCTCTTAAATGAAATTGATGCTGCTCATCTATCATCTCCACATTTTTTCTATAAAGCTGTGCCGATTTATTTCTCAGCCGTATGTAAGCCCACAATGCTAATCCTATTAGGGCAAGTAGCAACAGGAGTGCTATTACGGCAGCTGTCAATTGCATACGCTGGATACGGTTCTTTCCCGAAAGGGAAATGACCTCCTCATTTATTCTTTCTATCTTGCTGATGAATTCCTTTTCTCCTACCTCATATAGTTTATTATCGTTAGAAACCGTCTCCTTTCCTTTTAGATAAAGATAATGATATTTCTCAACTGAATCCGGAACATTTAAAGCTTCATAGTATTTTATATACTGGTCATAGAGGTCAAGTGCAAAATCCAGATTACTCTTTGTCAACGAGTCATATACCCGCAGCATAGAAAGTGCATCATCATAGCGTTGTGTTTTAATATAAAGCTCCACTAAAGCGGAAAGAATGGATAGTCTCTGTCGTTCACTATAACGGCTGTCACCACTACCTGTAGCATTTGTTTGATTATTTTCAATCATTGTTTCCACCTTATGAAGTGAGGCAAGAATAGAATTCTCAGCATCATTATAATTATTCTTCGACCAATGTCTCACACCTTTCACAAAGTCATTAGCAATTTCTATACTTAGGGAACTATCTTTAAATGGATAAGAAACGAAATCAGTCAATTGTCGGGAAAACACAGTGTCAGGATAGTTGGTATATGATAGTATAGCCATGTCGAAAGCAATTATCGGGAGTAACTCCTCATTATTATCGGCAATAGCAGCGGTCCACGCATCCGACACATAAGACATTCCGTTGTAGGTGGAAGCCGGAAATGCCATTTTATTAATTTCCCAGAGATTTGCAAGGTTAATATAAGTATAAGGCAACCAATACTTCACATCATTCTCTTCTGCCAACTCTCGCGCAAGGGAAAGATATTTATAGGCCATGTCATACTCAAAAAAAGACACCAGATAAAGAGTACCCACATGGTGCATCGCCTCCACTACCTGCGCTATATCAGGAGTCGTACCATACGAATTCTGATAATATCGGTTGATTACTATGCTAAATGCGGCAAATGCCCGGGCATGAGCGGAACGGTCATCAAGAAACTTTTCTCCCACCTTAATTAGTTCTGAATTAGGAAGTGCCTCAAGATCTTTATATAACTTCGGCGACAACTTCATCTCCGCTTCCACCACATCGGCAGAAACGTCAAACGTAAAACCTAAGTTGCCAAAAATCAAAATGAGAATGAAAAGTATGCGCCACATTCAACTTCGTAATTTGTATGACTACGAAATTAATGAAATTTCATGACATACTTACATCTTAGTATAAGTTTTTCAAAGTATTCTATAGCACCGGCATGCAGGCTACTGAAAAAAGTGTATTATATAAAGCTCTTATCTTTTCTTCCCCTTACCAAATAATTCTGAGTGAGTTCCAAAACGTACCAACTTGATTATATCTTGATCTAACCATATAAGAAGAGTGTCATTCTCAACATGATATTCCATATAGCCTCTATAATCTCCTGTTAATGAATGAGGCTGATGTTCTTTAGGAATAGAAGACTCAGTTACCAAACATCTAAGAATTATCTCTAACTTTTCAATCACTGTTGTTTTATGCTTGTATCGTTTAAGATCTTTCTTGAATTGAGAAGTAAGTTTCAACGTTCTCATAGAGAGTCTACAAATTTACGAAAATCAGCAAGATCCAACGTTTCCAGCTTATCGGAAGTTTCAGCCTCTTTCATTGCATCTAAAGTGATTTTATTGGGTCTTTCTGCTACGAAAGCCATCAGAACACTCTCCACTAAATTATTCAAACTCCTGTTATGGCGCTTAGCCTCTTCTTGGAGTCGAGTAAGGAGTTCTGTACTCAAACGAAATGAAGTCTGTTTTCTTAAAGTTGTACTCATATATTATTATGTCATTTTTAGATTACAAAAGTAATACATTTGTATAACACATACAATTCTTTCCTTGTTTTTCATTTCTCATTCAATCTATATGGTCAAACTGGTTATTTATAAAGAGAACCTCGGATTATCCATCGGACAGTTCCCTCTGATAATGATGCTAGTGGCAACTGCTACCAGAATTAATTCGATATATGCTGAGATGCCAATCTCAGAATTAATGGTCGTATGGGACAAAGCTATACGTAAAATGGCGGAAGTACAATAAATATCGGCATGATTTTAACTTAAAAAATTACCGAATCATTGTTTTTACCGAACTATTGTTTAAACAACTTAATTGTATAATTAAGGAAGCCAAATGTTATCCCATTTATTGAGAAAACTTGTAGAATTAAAAGGATTGACAAATTCTTTATCAGCGTATTTAGATTGTCTATTTCTTCCTTGTAACATCCAAATGGACATATTTGCTGGGCTATCCTTTAAGGACTGGGATACTGGTCTATTCCATTCAAAAAGGTACCAATGATGGAGTTTAGAAGTTAGTTCTATCATCTGATTCCTGGATAAAATATAATAATCCACTTGTAAAGGAATTAAAGTATTGATTTTAACAAATACCCATGCACTAACTAATTTATCATTGTCCTTACATGCTGCCGCCTCATAAGAAGTAATACCTATAAATGCACTTGGATTTTTATACATCGTTTTGATTTGTATAGTAACACTTTTATTTTCACTATTTTGACATATCAAATCAATATTCCTAAAATTACCAAATGAAACATTAAGATTTGCCACATCCCATCCATGTGCTAATAAATTAGCACAAACCAAATTCTCACCTAATAAGCCTAATTGTTGATTTGTAATTTCTTTATTCATATCTATGTAATTTATTTCTTCTTATAATCCTAAACCTGTAGAGTTAACAAACAAATATAAAATTAGTCAATTTTTCGATAGAACTTTGAGAAATTGAATTTTTTCGAAGTCTTCTATTAACCTGATAGTGCAGTTTATTTAGTTCTTCCTATATAACCTTACTGAAATCAGCGTCTTTAGGGAAGTATTATTTAAGAATTTTATTAGTGTCCTCCACAGAGCTTTTTCATCACAACAATATAAATCAGCGAAACAACAGTGTATATCAGTACTTTTATAGAAGAAATAGAGATTCTCACTGCTCATCATTGCACTTCCTCTGAAATTTATAATTTTTCAAGATATTTTAAATTATAGTGTAAGTACAGTAACCAACTGGAATAAATTGAGTTTACTTCTTATTAAGTCTTTTAGAACTGCCTTTTATAGTAGGTACAACACTTGTATGAGCCAGTTTCCATTTATAAATAATTTCATATCACTAAGAGTATTAAAGAATTAGTGTTTAGGAATATGCTGATTACTTTAGGAATAAGAGACTCAGTTATCGAATAATCAAGATTCATCTCTAACTTTTTAATCATCGTTACCTTGTGTTTATCATATTGTTATTATAACTTTCTTATATTCGTAGATTACAATATATAAGTCAGTTATAGATTGTTTAGTAGATTCTAAATCGAAGTGCAAAATTCAGGTTTAGATTTACCGCTGAAAAACTTCCTCTCTCCTTCTGGCGAGGGGATGCCCGAGCGGCAGGGGCGGCCTAAACCGCCCCCAAGAGCGGACGTCGGCATAGAAAAAACTGGCAATACAAAAAAATACAAAAAGAGGAGACCGAAGTCTCCCCGAGATTAATTAATTTTGTATTGCTCATGTACAAACAATTAACCTTAGCGCAAAGGTACATAATTTCTACCATGCGACAAAATGGCTCGACGTATCAGGCAATAGCGGACGGGATAAACAGAATAGAGTCAGAGGCTGCAATCGAATCGGGAAAGGAGATACCGAAGAAGAGATCGGCCTCCACTATCCAGCGTGAATACAACCGCAACAGAACTAAAAGAGGAAAATACAATCCATCCACTGCCCATGAGATGGCCATGGAGAGGCGCGATCGTGTTGTGACCAACAGTGCCCTCAAGCCCGGAGTGCTGCGGAAGGCGCTCAGGTTGCTCAGGGAGAAACGATGGTCTCCCGAGCAGATATCCGGTTCCCTGAAGCTTGAAGGGATAAGTATCTCAGCGGAACGTATATATCAGGAAATCTGCAGGAATCCGGAGCTACACCGGTATTGTCACCATAAAATGAAATACAGGCGCCATCAGAAGAAACCTCGCAAAACCGCAGGTAAATCCCTGATTCCGGACCGGGTCTCTATTCACGACCGACCTGAAGAAGCCGACGGTAAACGGTTCGGAGACTGGGAAATGGACCTTGTTATCGGAAAGGAACAGAAAAGTCAGGTGCTTACATTGTTTGAACGTAGCCAGAGTTTTTTCCTTCAGACCGGGCTGCCGTCTAAAAAGCCTTCAGATGTCTCGGAGGAGCTTATCCGGCTGCTGCGTCCATACAGGAAGTATGTACTCACAATAACCACTGATAACGGTATTGAATTCATGGACCATAAAAAGATTTGTAAGGCCCTTGACTGTACAGTCTATTTTGCTGACCCGTATTGCTCGGGACAAAAAGGAGACGTTGAAAATATCAATAAAATCTTTCGTGAGTATTATCCTAAAGGTACCGACTTTAGAGAAATTGAACAACTGGAAATGAACAAGGTACAGTATCAGATCAATGAACGACCTAGAAAAAAATTAGCCTTCTCATCACCTAAGAAAGAGTTCTTCAAAAGAATTCTTTAATTTTGCAGTTGCCAGTTGACTCTACAGTTTAAACAACTTCAACATAATGTTTTGATAATTCTCAAAAAAGCAGTAACTTTATACTTTTTAAAAAGAAAAAGACAATGTTATATAGAATCGGATATATAATAAGTTGGTCTATAGGCCTTTTATATGCTACCTTCCCTCATTTTTTTGATGGGAGAATGTCTTTCGATTTGAGAAATATGTCCTTGGTTGACGCTTGCGAGTCGTACATATTCCCTTTTGTTATGGCTATGATACTATTTTTGGTAGATGTAGTTTATGGTTACATAAAGGAGATGTGCGATGGTCAATACACGCATGTAATAGGGGTTATTCTCTTTCTAATTCTGTTTTTACTTGGTTTTGTCTTATCTTTAAGTGTGCAAAATCCAACCATTGCTTGTGTTTGTTTTATTATATCATGGATATGTCTTTCTGTCATGAAGTTTCTTAAAACGGACCTTTATGACGTGAAAAAGTATCCCAAAGGAATCAGAGTTGGAAACAATTAAAATCTTAAATTATGGCTAAAGGTTTTATCATAGTAATCTCAATAATACTGATTATTCAGATTATATCTATTTGTTCTTTTATTCGTTTTTGTCCAGTAGCAAAAGCTGGAAAAGTTACTAAATTTTATTGGAAATATAAGTTGCTCTTTGGTAAGGAGCCCAACACCATTATATGTGACGGAGAGAAGATAAACGTATCTTCGTATGAGGAGTTGTATGTACATGGCAACTCCATGATAGACTATGATATTCACAATGGACAAAAAGTTTTTGTGTCAGTATTTGATAATCAGGAGAAACAATCAATTGAAGGTTATCCGGTATTGGCATTTCATATATATAATATGAAATGCCAAAGCCCATACAAATTAAGAAAGTTTGTAGGATATATAGATGACATTAACGCTCGGAATTGGGTAGATCTATATCATAGGTATAGAGAAAGAATCAAGATTAACGAGACTCAGTTTGTATCTGATCTTAACAAAAAAAACGTTAATGATTTGAATTTGACTGAGAGATATATTCTATCAGAAACGTATGAGGACGATTCGAATGTTTATAGATATTCGCTCCACCCTGTAAGTTCTTTATATGCAAAAGTTATGTATGTTGTATAATATAAGTCTATTATAGACTCTATATTCTTACTCGAAAGATATTTAAGGCTCATATGTTGAATAATCCATATGGATTATTCAACATATGAGCCTTACTCTTTATATTGATGTTTGAGAACCTAATCGGTTGTCCCTTGTATTGCCTGAGACCGTAACCGGAAACCAATTGTCGCCTCAATAATTTTGGAAATCAATCTTGCTATATTGTCCTTCTTATCAAAGGGTGAATCGAGTTCTTTCAAGATCTTTTCATACTGGACCTTTCTTAGATTCAGGCTTTCAAGGTAAACTTTGCCTTTATCCTTGTCGTGCATTGACTCAAGTCGTTGAATGACCTCAGAGCCATTAAACTCTTCTATGACATTTGATTTGGAAGCGTTAGAGTTAGGAGATTTTGGCGTGAGTGTATATTCTATTACGAGGTCACCTTTCTCAATCATCTTCCAATCATCTTCGCTTAAGGAGTCTAGATAATTGATAAATTTTATTATCTCTTTGAATTCTTTATTCTTCATTTTCTCTGATTTTTTTCTCAAACTCGGTAGTAGCCTCTTCGATTTCAGTTATTACATTGTTCTGTCCTCCTTGAAGCACTACAGGATATCCGTCTATGGGTGCTGAAGAAAACAAAGTCTTATTCTCCCTTATCATGCTTTCAAACACTGGCATGCCTATTTTCTTTGTTTGAGCAATAAATGGTCTTGATGCAGATATAGGTTGTCCACCGTATAATTGAACCATGGTAAATAGTACTCCCAATATTTTCGGACTTATCTTTTCTTCATCATTAACTTCACCATCTGCCTCGCAGTATTCGTTATACTCTTTCACTAGTTTATTCAAGCTCTTTTTGAGGTAGTCAATACCCATTGTTGAAAGATAATCTGGTTTTGCAGGTATTAGAATGTAGTCGCTTGCAACAATGGCATTTTTTGTAACAATGTTGAAGTTTGGAGGACAGTCAATGAAGATGTAGTCGTAGTCTTCTTCATTCAATTGGTTAATGCCATCTATTAGCCTGGTATGTACTTTAAGGAAACTTTCCTTTACTTGAGTCATGTTTGCCCCACCCAGTTGAGTCGCAAGTTCGAGATCGACATTAATTAGATCTAAGTGAGAGGAAAGTAATTTCAGCATTCCATCGTTTTCTCTCACAATCTCGGAAGTTGATTCCGGCTCGATTATTAGATCCTCGAACTTCACCTCTTCTTCATCTTTCTTCTTACTTCTTGATCCTATTGGTTGGAACCAACTTTTAATAGTTTTAGCCGGTGCAATATTGTCTTTCCATTCCTCGGGTGAGATAAAAGAAAATGTCAAACTTGCTTGTGGATCCAAGTCAATCATCAGCACTTTTTTACCTCTAAATGCCAATTCAGCTGCTAAGTTAGCTGTTAAAGTAGTCTTGCCGACACCGCCTTTGTAATTAATTACGGATATTATTTCCATGTTCTTTATTATTTAAGAATATATATATATGTTGGTAATGGTTATAACATCCTTGGCGCAAAATAGTTCTCCGAATAATAATTTTTTCAAATAAATCTTATCTTCAATTGATTTATTTCCTTTATGATGACAGAGTATCTCTGGACTTATGGAGTGTGTAGAGTTACTAATCAACTTTAGTCATCATTGATTCCACAAAGATATGTCCAATATTCTCAATATAGAATCGGTTAAGGTCAATCAAAGTATTTACGCGACCACCAACTACGCTGCTCATGTAATCCATTTCGAACTTCATCATCTCCGACACTTTATCAGTGAATCCCTCATAGTGCTTGGACCCTTGAATGACAAGATTGAAGATAGCTTGTGAGGGATTCCCAATATTATAGTTAATATTTAGATCATCGCGCACTCTCTCAAAAGGTATCTTATAGGTCTTATGAAAATTAGTAATAGTACATTTCCGTAACTGTGTCTGCTTTTCTTTAGATAGTTCAAACACCGGAAAGAACAACTCGTCCATCAGATTATTCAGAAGTGTCTGTTTGTTCTTATGGTAATAGGCTATCGCACCTCTTGTTTGGGAAATGGCTTTTTCAAGGTCTGCAATGGTTATGGCATCCCAGCTTCCCTCAGCCAGTAGCGGATAACATTTCTTTAAGATGTCGAATCTATTAATTAGAGTGTTCATTTCTGTGTTCCAAAATTAACTCGCATTATTGAGAGTCTTGGAGCGTAGAGCCACCCGATTCGGAGATAGATTCTCTTTGGCCCAGAGATCTATGTCCTTAAGTTTAACATTGGCCAAGCGTACTTTGAAATTTTGTTTTTTAGCGTCAGAATATACAGAGATTTTTGGATATAACGGCAGCATCAGAACCATAGGCGTGAACCCGTTAAGTTTGTTGGGTGATACCTTTGCTTTCAATACGCCGAATTCAGATTCAATTATGTCCGTAGAAATGTTATGTATCTGCGTGCTGCCATTGAGTACAGCAGCTTGTTCCTTGAAGTAATCCAGCATCCTGAGTCCGACACAGGCGCGCCTGTTGGAGGCGTTGCCGATTATATTCCGGATGATATGATGCTGACAAAGGGCATTGGTTCTGAGTCCAAACCCCTCTCGCTTGCAAAGCGTCTCAAGACAGGTCACAGACTCGACACAGACTTCAAGTTCCTCGATGAGTTCTCTATGTGGGAGGAGAAAGGAATAAGCTTCCTGTAATCCCTCATCAAGAGTATCAAGGCAGACAAGCATTTTCATAGCCCACCTGACCCATTCACGTAGATTCATGAACCGTGCCATGGCCCGCATATTGGGAGGCAGAAGCCATGCCTTGTCGGTGAGATGATATTGCAGTCTGATCTTGCCAAGTTTCTCGGTAAGGGACACAAACTCAGGATCCCTTCCGTAGACGTGCTTCATGCAGTTGCCCAATGTGTGGCTTATGTCAAGATGATGGTCTATGCCGGCATCCTTGAAACCGCCCACAAGATTGTGCGCACCGTCGGATATTCCGTATTCAGGAGAACTTCCGGTTTTCTCGGAGGCTTTTTCTATGGCTTCTTTGACATCACCCCGTTTGAAGCATTCTCCGATGTGCATTCCCAATACGGTGACATCGTCATGACCCAGAGGGTTGCCGGTATGTTCGGCTGGAACGCCCAGTACCATAAGAAGTTTCTCCTTATTGATCATGATGCTCTCATCTATCACATGGGCATATTTGCGGCCTTGTGGCACAGCCTCCTCATAAATAGAATTTATCGTAAATTATCGTAATTTATCGCAATTTACGATAAATTCAGTATTAAATATTTGATATATAAATTCTTTTAATAAGAAATATATTTTACTACAATATTTCTCTGCTTATTTCCATAATCATTTATTTGGATAGATGTTATCGAATGTAAAAGTCCCAAAGAAACAGTATCTTAATAAAATAACCGATCCGAGCCATAGGCTATAGACCGGTTGTTTTAAAGAAAGAATGCTATAAATTTTATGTATTAGCATTTACTTACAACATACTTACTCAGGTGTCTGCCTTTATTTATTTCCGCAACGTATGAAACAGGCATACAGGCTGCTTCAAGAAGGTCTTGCATATTTGCATTCTCTAAGGCAGCAAGTTCATCTGCGTATTTTATGGCAAATAAATGAATCATTACTACCTTATCTCCATTTGGAGCCGAAGAATACATTGAAGCCAGAATGTCAGCCAATTCTCGTAAAGTCATTTCTATAGAATATTATAAACTTTCTTTATGAGTTTCTTCAAATCTTTGTGAAGTAAATCTGATATGTTTAATAAAAATTAAGGAGTGCCTATGTCTTTTCAGTTCATTATCTCAATTTACTCTGCATAAAGGTTTTCCTCCTGCTGAGGAATATACTGCTCTACCAGTTTACCGATTTTTTGCAAATCTGGTTTCTTGTTAACATAATCAATCAAAGCCCCGGCAGGATATAAGTCAGGATCAGAAGCTGATTGGAAATCAGCTGCATCTTCTGAATAGTCTCCATCTTCCACAGCATCTTCTTCAATGGCGTAGTCGCTGAAGGCAATTGCGCGGTCAGCATCTTTATGTCGCTCGATGCCTACTAACAGAGTTGTTGGAATTATGCTTATCTGAGGATCTTCTCCCCAAAATCCAGGATTATTAATGACTTCTGCCACTTTTGCGGCTATAATGTCAGTGAGTTCTTTTCTGGTCATAGTAATAATGTTTTTGTTATTATAATGTATAAACCAATGAAATGGTTTTCGTGCATATCATAGTACAATACTTAAACACTCCTCTTTGTTAAACAGTCTAATACAAAACAAACAAATTTCGCTATCTTAGAGTATGTTTGTATAAATACAGAATAATCAATCGGATAAACATTTTTTATCCGATTGATTATTCTGTATTTATACACTT
>CAMWVA010000021.1 GCA_947177575.1 uncultured Porphyromonadaceae bacterium
GACCTCAGGTTTGTCGAAAGGTGAAATACCCTCCATAAAAGAAGTCACCAAAAGAAAGGGTATCAAAAAGAACGCAGACCTCAGGTTTGTCGAAAGGTGAAATACCCTCCATAAAAGAAGTCACCAAAAGAGGGTGTATCAAAAAGATTTGATACACCCTCTTTATCAAACTAGATAGCAGCGAATCTGCCCTATCGGCAGCTTTCCTACTACTAACAGCGGAACATTTCTACCGTCCAGACTCAGCCAGCAGTCTATATCGTCACTACTGTTTTTCTTACCTCCCTGAGTGAATTTAAAAGTTATATGTAAGGCCTCCTGTTCGCTGCCATCTCTCAGTTTCACTCTTTCCTTACCGTATTTCTTCACTGTCATGGTTTCAGCCCGTGAACCCGAAAACACAGTCATCTCTAAAGGTTTACCCGTAGCGAGTTTATCAAAATCAAGAGTACGCAGATAGTAGAACACACTCAACATATCAAAAGTCGGACCCGTACTCTCCAATTCTATTGAACTATGATCACGCCCCTTACCCTTTTTCTCACGCACACGCTCGCAATGGCCTTTCACCTTATTGCCTTCATGTCTGAAATCTACAACATCAAGACTATATTCCTTCCCTTCATGTGCAGCTTTGTGATATTGCTGCGCTTTGAAACCATCCTTCTTTACTTTAGACACAAGAGTATCTCGTACCATAAACACTTTATCAGCCCAAGGTCTTGATTTAGCTGTCATCTTTATATCATAATAACCGTTATGGTCATTAAGAGTGAGTATAGCATCACCAGCCTCTTTATTTATCAGACCCCATTTATAGGTTACGACATACTTCAGTTTCTCACTTCCTAAATGATCAAGGCCTTTGGTTGTGACTCCGTAAATCGAGGCACCTGCCTGACACAACATGACTATAAGTAGAAATAAATATTTCATTTTTTTCATTGCTTCCTCAGGTGTCGGAGTTATGTTGACACTTTAATAATTAAACTTCTATTCACATCAAGCCTCTTCCGACATATCATATTTGACCATTATAACCCTTATAGGTTTATTCTGCACCATGTTCCTGATTATCTACATATCTTACAGTGTTTGCATATTCAAGATGATTTGATTAACTTTGTCGTTGTTTGTGAAGATTCGGTAGGCTTCTGTAGACTGGAACCATATCATTTCCGATTCTTCGTAATGAATAATTGGCTATCAATAAACCGAATAGCCGTCACAAATTTCATTTTTTGTCATCTACCAAGATATGAGTGACGAAAAGCAGATTACCGTTACCTCTCCGCTACTCCCAGACCTTGACGAGTTTAATTCTATGCTTAAGGAAATCTGGGACCGTAAGTGGATAACTAATAATGGCTCATTTCACCGACAGTTGGAGAAAGCTTTGGCAGAATATCTTAAAGTGCCTTACATAAGCCTCTTCACTAACGGCACCCTGCCTCTTATCACAGCCTTGCAGGCTATGCGTATCACTGGCGAGGTCATTACAACCCCATATAGTTTTGTAGCCACCACACATGCTCTCTGGTGGAATGGTATCAAACCGGTATTCGTCGATATAGACCCTACAAACTGCGGTATCGACCCGTCTAAAATAGAAGCGGCCATCACTCCTAAGACAACCGCCATTATGCCCGTACATTGCTACGGCAAACCCTGTGATACTAAAGCTATACAGGAGATTGCCGACAAATACGGTCTTAAAGTGATTTATGATGCAGCTCATGCCTTCGGTGTGGAAGTCGAAGGAAAATCAGTTCTGAATGCCGGCGACATGTCTACACTGTCATTTCATGCCACCAAAGTATATAACACCATAGAAGGTGGTGCTATGGTAATGCAGGACGAAAAAACAAAGCAACGTATCGATTACCTCAAGAATTTCGGTTTTGCTAATGAAACAACTGTTGTAGCACCCGGTATAAATTCCAAAATGGACGAAATACGCGCTGCCTACGGCCTACTTAACCTGCGTCAGGTTGACAGTGCTATAGCTGCACGCCGGAGAGTGGCTAACATCTATCGCGACGCTTTACGAAACGTCGAGGGTGTTACATTCTTTGACGATATGCCGGGGGTGCGACATAACTACAGTTATTTCCCCATCTTTATTGATGCAACGAAATTTGGTAAGACCCGAGACCGTCTCTATTTTGATATGAAGGAGAATAATGTACTCGGCCGACGCTACTTCTACCCCCTTATCAGCGAGTTCAGCACTTACCGGGGACTTCCCTCAGCCTCACGCGAAAATCTTCCCGTAGCTAACAAAATTGCCGACACAGTACTTTGCCTGCCTATGCACCATGACCTTTCGGATGCAGACATCGAACGTGTACTAAAACACTTCAGATAATCTCTAAAAATGGAAAAAATCAATGTACTGGTCACCGGGGCTTGCGGAGTGACTTCACGCTCTGTAGTGCGTTCTCTCAATAAGAGCGAATTATTTAAAGATAAACTGCGTTTTATCGGCACAGATGTATGTTATAACCGTTATGGCATATACGAAGGCCTTTACGACAAAGTATATAAAGTACCCGGCTACAATGCTCCTGAATATAGAGAGGTTATGGAAAAGATTATTGCTGATAACGATATTAAGTATGCAGTGATAATTCCTGAGCCGGAAGTGCTTTACTGGAGTGAACATCCGTTCGATGTCCGTTTTCATAAGATACCTCCCAGATTTTCAAAAGCTGTACTCAGTAAGCTGTCACTTTATAAACTTCTGGAAGGAACCGGACTGACACCTGATTATCAGATTATACCCAAACTTGTGGAACCGGAGAATATAAAACTTGATTTTCCTCTCTGGATACGCGACTATTCCGAAGGCACAACTTCCGGAACAGGGTCTTTTATGCCTAAAAACTTTGAGCAGCTCCGTAGTTGGGTCAATATAAACGATAATATTGACACATTTATGCTGTCTGAGTACCTCCCCGGAAGAAATCTTGCCTGTTTCTTGCTATATGATAATGGACAATTACTGAAATATGGTGTTGCCGAGAGACAGGTTTATCTTATGGCGAAAGTCGCTGTTTCAAAAATCACCGGCAATACAAATCAAGGTAAACTTCTGAATGATGATAAGGTCTTTGAAGTAGCACGTACAGCTGTTGAACGTATAGCTGCTATTACAGGTGAAACTATGAATGGCCTTATAGTAGTGGACCTGAAAGAAAATGCTGACGGGCAGCCCTTGGTAACAGAAATCAATATCCGCCATGTTGCCTTTACCTCATCTTTCGCCAATGCAGGATTGAATTTTGCCGAGACTCAGTTTTTAATTCTTACTGATCAAAAAGACAAAATATCGCCGGAGAAAACACTGATTTTCCCAAAAGATAATCTTATTTTACGTGATGTTGATGGTCTGCCGATTTATCTGGAATCATTTTCTGAGGTAAATCCCGGTGAGTGTTATACAAAATAAGATTATTTAGTCCTGATATTCATACATTATAAGCACAGGCAAGGTAGAAATTATTTCTACCTTGCCTGTGCTTATAATTTGTGAAGAATCTTAGTTGAGTTATATTACTTTATAAAAGTGTTACATATATTTCTCCAGCTCCTGTGCGAGAGCTGCGGCTGACTGCACACCTGATGTACGCCACTTCATCTCACCGTTCTGGAAAATCATAAGTGTAGGTACCGAGCGCACATTATAGAGTGCTGCTAACCGTTCGTTTTTATCAATATCCACTTTAAGTATACGAGCCTTCTCACCTACTTTGGCACTGAGTTCCTCAAGCACAGGATGCATCATTTTACATGGTCCACACCAAGTGGCAAAAAAGTCGATAAGTACAGGTTTCTCTGACCTGATGATGTCTTCAAATTTTTCCATAGTATCTTTATTAATTACTTTGGTTCAATTTAAAAACAAATCTACCATTATTAAAGTTCAGAATATCTTTTTATGGCAACAAGTTATTTTGACTTTTCATCCTCTTTTTCTTGGCACCATCAAAAATCTTCTCTATCTTTGTCACAATTTATCAGAGCCCGCCGTACCGGACTATTTCGGTTTATAGTACTTATGCGGGACTTATACTTACCTTTCATCTATACCATTATCTTAAATGAACACAAACATCTCCCTTTGCCCCAATCTGGTGGTTCAGTTCCTGCAGAAGGAACCTGCGCAAATAACAAAGGCCGACATAATACGATATGTCAAGGAAAACGGCATACGTATGGTCAACTTCATGTATCCGGCTGATGACAACCGTCTCAAGACTCTTAATTTCGTTATTAACTCCGAAGAGTATCTTGACTCTATTCTGACTTACGGCGAACGTGTTGACGGTTCAAGTCTCTTCCCCTTCATCGAGGCTGGTAACAGCGACCTTTATGTCATACCGCGTTTCTCAACTGTCTTTGTTGATCCTTTTGCACAGGTGCCCACTATTACCCTGCTTGCTTCTTTCTTTGACAAGGAAGGCAATCCGCTTAAAGCCTCACCTGAATACACTCTGACAAAAGCTTGTGAGGAATTCCGCAATGTTACAGGCATGGAGTTCTATGCTATGGGAGAGCTCGAATACTACGTCATAGCTCCTGACAGCGGTCTCTTCCCTGCTTCTGACCAGAAAGGCTATCATGAATCATCACCATACGCTAAGTTCAATGATTTCCGCGTAGAATGCATGAATCTCATAGCTCAGGCCGGTGGACAAATTAAATATGGCCACAATGAAGTAGGTAACTTTACCATTGACAATAAGATTTTTGAGCAGAACGAAATTGAGTTCCTGCCTATCCCGGCTCGTCAGGCTGCTGACAATCTTATGATTGCTAAGTGGATAATTCGCTCGCTCGCCATGCGTAAAGGTTACGACGTGACTTTCGCTCCCAAGATAACCGCCGGTAAGGCTGGTAGCGGTCTGCATATTCATTTCAAGATTATGAAAGACGGACAGAACATGATGAGCGAAAACGGCGTTCTGAGCGATGTGGCTAAAAAAGCAATAGCCGGTATCTTGACATACGCTCCTGCTATAACCGCTATGGGCAACAAAGTGCCGACTTCTTATTTCCGTCTTGTTCCACATCAGGAAGCTCCTACATCAGTATGCTGGGGCGACCGCAACCGCTCAGTACTTGTACGTGTACCGCTTGGCTGGACCGGTGACAAGGATATGTGTTCACAGGCAAATCCGCTCGAAACTCCCGATACAGCATCCGCACCGCAGAAGCAAACCGTTGAATTACGCAGTGCAGACTGTTCAGCCGATGTATATCAGCTTATAGCTGCTATGGTTGTAGCAGCACGCAAAGGCTTTGAAATGGAAGACGCTCTTGAGCGCGCTAAGGATATGTATGTATCCGTAAACATTCATAATGACGAGAACAAAGAAAAACTTGAGGCTCTCCGTTCATTACCTGATTCTTGCGTGGCTTCAGCCGATGAACTTGAAAAAGTTCGCAGCGTATTTGAGGAGCGTGAAGTATTCTCACCTCGTCTCATTGATGGTATCATAAAGAAGCTCCGTGCCTTCAACGATGCTGATTTACGTCGTCAGGTTATGGATAACCATAAAGCTATGTTGGATCTTGTACATAAATACTGGCACTGCGGATAACCATCGCCCGCAACTCTACCAGTAAAAACGCTGACCTTAGGTTTGTCGAAAGGTGAAATACTCTCTATAAAAAAAGTGACTCAAAAAAAGGGTGTATCAAAAAGAAAAGATTTGATACACCCTCTTTTCAGTCCGTATTTTGTGATATATGTACATCCATCTGAGGAAACGGAAAATGAAATCCGCGCTCCGGCAATTCCTTATAGAAGCGATGATTCATCTTAAAGAATAGTGTCCAGTAGTCAGAACTGTGCGTCCATGCCCTTACAGTAAGATTTATACTGCTGTCTGCAAGAGCACTAAGACCTACAAATGGAGGACGCTTTGTATTATCCGTACTGCTCGGCATAGTTATCTGCTTAAGTACCTGTGAATCCGCTTGCGGGATACTGTTATCCTTACGACTGAATATACTTTTTATCCAACTGCGTTTCTTTTCTGGTATATCTTCCGCAGGCTCCTCAAGAAGTTCACGACACGCCTTATCTTCCGGATGTTTAGCACATTCTTCAAGCATAGCATCACGTTTATCTTCAGCCATTTTAAGAGCACGCCGCTGACGGTCGGCAGCCACCGTAGTCTTAACCGTCATTTCTTCCTCTGCAAGCATTTCAAGTATCACTTCGCGTGCTTTCTCATAATCGTCACCGTAAGCCAGCGATACAGTCCAGTCCACACGACGGTAATCCTCAAGAGAATAATTATTTATTGTACCGGTAGACAGACCGCCGTTAGGTATGATTATAGCCTTATTGTCAGCTGTGTTTATAACCGTATGAAATATCTGTATCTCCTTTACTGTACCGGCATAACCTTGTGCCTCAATGTAATCACCTACACGATATGGCTTAAGAAGAAGAATAAGTACACCCCCGGCAAAATTTTGCAACGTTCCGCTCAAAGCCATACCTATAGCTACACCGGCTGAAGCAAAAAGCGCAAGGAAACTGCTTGTCTCTATACCGAGAATCCCTATAACCGTAACTATCAGTATAAAATACAGAAGTATTTTTACCAATGACAGTACAAACGTAGTCAGTGATTTATCTACCTTACGACCTACTAATACCCGGCTTGTGACTTCATATATCTTTCTTATCACATACCGACCTCCATAAAACACCAAAGCTGCTATAACAAGCTTGAAGGTAAACTCCACTACGCTATTGGCTATCTTAGTCAGCACATCATGATACTCAAGACCTTTCAGCGTTTCCCACATCTCCGGTGCGGTCTTATGATGAACGACATTAGCCGCTTCTTCTGTCTGAATCATTATAATGTTTTTTTATTCACTTAAATCAGATATTTTTGGACTTAGAAGTCTTTAAGTGCCCTAATATACCCTCTTATACCAGTCAAGTGTGGAATAAAACTTCTCCGCCTCACTGTTATCACCTCGCCAGATGTGTGTCGACAAGCCTGAATATACTTCCTGATTAAACGGACGTCTGTCAAAGCTGAGAGGTGTGATTGCTTTATATATAACACTCTTATCTAACGCTACCTTTAAAGCAGCACTATATTCTTCAGGAAGTTTCTCAGCCAACTTCAGTGCATATTGTCCGAGGTCATAAAAAGGATACTTAGTATTTCTCGAATAATACTGCATCTGCTCTACTTCATTGCTCGTTAGCGTTATACCCTGCTCATAGATATTTTTCACTGCATCTGCCAATTGCTCAAGACCTGCCATAGATATGACACTGGCTGTCGCAGGCCAACCGGCTAAAGCATAATGGTCAAATACTTTGTTAGCTGCTGCTATAAGGTCCGGATTCTCTGACATCAGGGTCTCTATAACAATATCATACGGCATACCGCCACTCCATATCTCGGTAGGATAACCTACTAAAGTCTCACATTTATGGCGTAACTGATACACTGTCTCTATTCCTGTCATATAGCATGCATCAAACCATATATAGTCAAATACATTATTAGGTATAGCTGCTGCCAACTCGTCAATATCCATTTCGTCTATGCCGTTCAGTTCCTCATCATATCCGAATGAATATAATATATTTCCGCCTCGTGTATTAGAGTCCGAACTGCGACTTCTATGACTCGCAGGCAACCAGCCTAAACCATGACTCCACAATACCAGCCCATAATGTTCGGCGGGAGCTACAGCTATAGCGTCAGCTATCACATCACTCATTCTCTTCGGATCAGTAGAATATACACTGCGGCTATAAGTTTTCAATGTCACAAAGCCTAAATCACCTGTGGCTTTATCACGCTTTACCTCATACAAGGCTGGCGGATACGGATTACCTGTAGCAGGATCTTTATCACCCTCGTACAATCCATGTGTAGGCGATACCCAATATACTAATAATCGTGATGCATCAAGATTTGTATTCTCAAGACCGCGCAACATTTCAGCTCTGTCACTACGAAAATCGGACCAAAGGTTATTCGAAGCAATAGCATAAACCACTACAGTACGTTTTGCCTTTTTAGTACTGTTAATTGGTTCCGGTTCATCACTGTGACTGCACGATGTAAGCAGACCTACGAATAAGACTGCGCACATCATAAACAAAGCATTACGGAACATTATTTCAGGTTTGATTTTCATTCTCATTCCATTTTGTCTTAAAACTATCTTACCCTATTCCAGCCATCATTATTTCTAACGATAGCCCAACATACCAAAAGCGAACCAAGAATTACTTCTTGGTTCGCCTTATGTGGAGCATACGAGACTCGAACTCGTCACCTCTTGACTGCCAGTCAAACGCTCTAGCCAGATGAGCTAATGCCCCATTGTCTTTCGTTGACGCTGCAAAATTAGGACTTATTTCTGAGCTGACCAAATTTTTCGGACATTATTTTTATTCTTTTTTAGCTAACAATCACATACCTCTTATTATCAATGTTTTAAACTCCACCAGCCTTTATATTAAATTTTTATTATTCCCTCTTTAAGGCTAAGGTAGGGAGATAATACAAGGATTTTTCATAATTTATTATTATATTTGCACCTTATATGGCCCTTTTTTTGAAGGGCACTTCCTATTGATAATAAATATACATCATAATGACAACCACATGGAATTATCAACCTCTCACGCACCAGCAGAAGGCTTTGGCAGAAGCCATTGAACCTTACTGTGGCAATCTGCCTCCGATAGCCGAACTGCTCATAAGACGTAAGGTAACATCTCCCCGTGAGGTCGAACAGTTCTTTGCACCGGCCATTGCCGACCTTATTGACCCTTTTCTTATGCCGGATATGCACAAGGCTGTCGAACGCCTAAACCGTGCTATGGGCTCCAAGGAACGTATCATGATTTACGGCGATTATGACGTCGATGGTACCACTGCTGTAGCTTTAGTCTATAAATATCTTCAGAATTACTACAGCAATGTCGAATACTATATACCCACTCGCTATGAAGAGGGCTACGGCATATCGCGTAAAAGCATCGATTATGCTGCTGAAAATGATATAAAACTGGTAATTGTACTTGATTGCGGCATAAAAGCTGTTGATGAGATAACTTATGCTAAAGAACGTGGCATTGATTTCATCATCTGTGACCACCACGTGCCGGACCAGAATCTACCTCCAGCAGTGGCCATACTCAATCCTAAGATGCCAGACACCACCTATCCGTGTCAGCACCTCAGCGGATGCGGCGTAGGATTCAAGTTTATGCAAGCATTTGCTCTGAGCAACGGGCTTACCAATCATAACGAACTTGAGTCTCTACTCGACCTCGTAGCTGTTAGTATAGCTGCTGACATAGTACCTATAGTCGGCGAGAACCGTGTCATGGCTTATCATGGACTAAAACGTCTTAACTCCAATCCTAATCTCGGTCTCCGTAGCATAATACGCCTGTGCAAACTCACCAATAAAGATATTACCATAAGCGATGTAATCTTCAAAATCGGTCCGCGAATCAATGCTTCAGGTCGTATGCAAAGCGGTGTCGAGGCAGTTGACTTATTGGTATGCCGTGACCTCCACGATGCCTATGAAAAGGGTAAGGATATAGACCAATATAACAAAGACCGTAAAGAGCTTGACAAACGTATCACCGAAGAGGCTAACTCTCTTATCGAGAAAAACGTCAATATAGTACATAGTCAGCGGTCTATTGTGGTCTATAACAAGAACTGGCATAAAGGTATCATCGGCATCGTAGCGTCGCGTCTCACCGAACTCTACTATAAGCCGGCTGTAGTGCTGACTTTTTCAAACGGTCTAGCCACCGGGTCATCTCGCTCTGTACAGGGTTTTGACATCTATTCGGCTGTTAATTCGGCACGTGACCTGCTTGAGAATTTCGGCGGACATACTTATGCCGTAGGTCTATCTCTAAAAGAAGAGAATATACCGGAGTTCAGCCGGCGTTTTGAAGAGTATGTAGCCGAACACATACAGCCCAATCAGCTTTCACCGCAGCTCGAAATCGATGCAATAATAGAATTTGCCGACCTTTCGCCCGAATTCATATCCTATCTCCGTAAGTTTGACCCTTTTGGCCCCGGCAATCAGAAACCTGTATTCTGCACACGCAATGTTTTCGATTTCGGTACCAGCAAACTGGTCGGAAAACACCTCGAACACATCAAGCTTGAACTCGAAGATAACAGTACAAGCCGGGTTATAAATGCTATAGCTTTCAATATGGCTCCGTATTTTGAACACATACACGCTCATAAGCCTATTGATATATGCTATACCATAGAGCAGTCAAAACATCCCGGACGTGCTGATTCGATACAACTTATGATTCGTGATATACGTCCTTCACAGAGCACCTCCAACTGAATACCGTCTCATGACTGTATCTCCTACTGACATCCTGCGCCGTTACTGGGGCTATGATGCCTTCCGCCCTTTGCAGCAAGACATCATAGCCTCTGTACTTAGCGGACATGACACACTGGGCCTTATGCCTACCGGTGGCGGAAAGTCAATTACTTTTCAGGTACCCGGTCTGCTGCTCGGTGGTCTTACAATAGTAATTACTCCTTTAGTCTCCCTCATGAAGGATCAGGTCGATAATCTACGCCGCCATAATATAAAGGCGGTGTTTTTTCATGCCTCTATGAGTCGGCCTGAACAGCGCGTGGCATGGGAAAAACTGGTTAATGGCCGTGCAAGTTTCCTTTATATCGCTCCGGAACGTCTACACAACGAAACGTTTGTTAACGAACTTCGCCATCTTGATATACGCCTTATTGTAGTCGATGAGGCCCACTGCATATCACAATGGGGTTATGACTTCCGTCCTGCCTACCTTAATATACGTTCTCTGCGTAAAGTATTACCGGGCATTCCTGTCATGGCACTTACTGCTACAGCCACTCCTCAGGTAGCCGAAGACATCTGCCGACAGCTTGATTTTTCCGATTATCATATATGGCGAAAGAGTTTTGCTCGTGATAATATTAGTTACATCGTACGTGCCACCGAATCAAAGATGGGTGAACTCGCTCACATACTGCATCGCACTTCCGGACCGGCTATAGTATATGTAAGAAGTAGAAAACGTACCCGTGATATAGCTGAATTCTTGGTAGCAGAAGGTATTTCGGCTACTTTCTATCATGCCGGACTTGATTTTGAAATCAAAGAACAGCGTCAGAACGAATGGCAGGCTGACCGTGTACGTGTCATGGTTGCCACAAACGCCTTCGGTATGGGTATTGATAAACCAGATGTGCGTATGGTCCTGCATTACGATACACCTCCCTCTCTTGAAGAATACTATCAGGAAGCCGGACGTGCCGGACGTGATGGTTTGTCTTCATTCGCAGTGCTTTTGGCCTCGCGTAATGACAAAGCCGTTATGCACCGACGGCTTAGTGAAGCCTTTCCTGACCGCAAGTATATTCTCAATATATATGAGCGGGTTTGTAACTCACTTCATCTGTCTATAGGTGAAGGCTATGACCGTATGTTTGAATTTGACATAGTAAAATTCTGTCGGACTTTCCAACTCAATCAGAGGCAATGCAGGGCAGCCCTAAGAATACTCGGCCAGGCAGGTTATCTACAGCTGATTGAAAATACAGACAGCCGTTCGCGCATAATGATTATATGCGAACGGGAAGAGTTATACCACGTCTCAGGTCTGACACCGGCCGCGGAAAATGTACTCTCAGCAATACTGAGACTATATCCGGGTCTCTTTACAGATTTCGTAACCATAGAAGAAGGTCTGTTATCGGAACGCCTGCACCTCTCCATGCACGAAGTTTATGAAGCTTTGCTGCTGTTGAGTCGTCTCAAATTACTCACTTACATTCCCCGCTCATCGTTACCATCGGTATTCGTTCCTACAGCACGTGAAGAACCACGTTATGTCGTTATCGGGAAAAAAGTTTACGAAGACCGGTTCAACATTATGCAGCAACGCATCGAAGCTATGCTATCATACGTATTTGACGACAGCTCCTGTCGTGTTAGCCGTATGCTGGCCTATTTCGGCGAACAGGAGGCTCCCCCCTGCCATCATTGTGATGTATGCCGCAACACAACTTCCTCACATCGCTATGACCGACAGACCATTTTATCCACCATCATAGCCCTACTGAAAGCCTCCCCCACAGGTATAACCCTACCCGTCCTTACTGCCCGCTGCAACACCGATCCCAACCTGACAGCCGAACTCCTTACCTTTCTCTGCAACGAAGGCTTCGTCACCTGCACCGACGGCCTCTACACCTACCACACCCCCTCCTAACCCATGCATCCCAACCCACGCAAGCTAATCCGTACAAGCTAACCCGTGCCTCCTGTGCGCGAGCTTCAGCTCGCCTGTCACACCCTCACCCTGTCACGCCCTCTCCGTCTACCCCGCCTCTCCCTGTGCCTCCTGGTCCTGTGCGCGAGCTTCAGCTCGCCATATCTCGCCCTCACCCTGTCACGCCCCCTCCGCCTACCCCTCCCTTTGTCCTCCCTGTGCGCGAGCTTCAGCTCGCCCTACACATAATTAAAAATTTCTCCCTTCTGATTGTGTATATATCAATTTAAAGTTATAACTTTATAGCCGCAAATCAGTCCCCCGATTTCATCCCAGACTTTGACTGAATTTTGCAAATTCAAAATTCCATTATATGAAGAAGATTACACTTTCTGCCGCTATATTGGCTACTGTTGCCTCATCGCTAACCCTCAGTTCCTGCATAGGTAGTTTCTCACTCACCCGACAGGTTATCGACTGGAATAAACAGGTAGGTTCAAAATTCATCAACGAAGTTGTATTCTTCGCACTTTGGATTGTACCTGTATATGAAGTCACCTTCTTATGTGATGTATTGGTAATAAACTCAATTGAATTCTGGAGCGGCTCCAATCCTCTCACAGCCTCTACAAAAGTTATTGATTCGGAACAGGGCCGCTATCTGATAGCCTGTGACGGACACGGTTACAATGTAACTTTCGAACCTACCGGCCAGTCCGTTCGTCTTGAGTTTGCTGATGACACATGGTCTGTGGTCACAGAAGATGGCAACGCATACGAACTGCTGACATTCCTTGATCCCTCACACGTAAAAGTACCGGCTCCTGACGGTTCTCAGCGTGTGGTAACACTTGATCAGGAAGGTCTGATGGCCTATCGTGCAGAAGTATCACAGGCTATGCTTATGGCAACCCGATGACCAATCACAGGATTCTCACATTAGTTCTGTCAACTGATCATTAACTTTTGTAAGTTTCTATAAATCTAAATACCCTTTTAGATTGTTTAACTTTAAATAGTATATAGGATTTCTATGCCTTCACGTAAGCATAGAAACATATTTTAAATACAGCAAATAATTTCCAAACTCATAAATATTTAGATATGAAGGCAATACACATTATTTGCGCCGTTATCGGCGGCGCTATCGCCGGAGCAGCAGTAGGTCTGCTCGTGGCTCCTGAGACTGGTGAAGACACAAGAAAGAAGATTCTTGAGGTTCTTCGCGAGAAAGGTATCCGTCTGAAAAAGGACAAAATGGAGGAACTCGTTGACGAAATCGAGGACCACATTGAGAACGTTCTCTAAAACCTTTTCTCTGATATTAAATCACTAATAAAAGTAACTTCACTGATATGAAAAGCTTATATATTCTCTACGCTTTTCTCGGTGGTGCCATTGTAGGCTGCAGTGCAGCTCTGCTGCTGGCGCCTGAGAAAGGTGCTGATGTACGCACAAAACTCTGCAAACTTCTCAAGCAGAAAGGTATAAAGATAAGTGATAAGGAAGTTGACGCACTCGTAGCCGAGCTTGCAGGCAACAATGACTGATTACTTCCTCTTTACTCCATTCCTCTTACGATATTATTGATTTTTGCCGGGCAGCTATCGGGCCTTCAATGGCTACGTTATAGCCACCCGGCTTAATTTTTATCTGAATTTCTTAACATCACGCTATGAAGGAAAAACTAAGCGGTGAAGTCAAAGATATTTTTACCCAGTCGCTCAAATGGCTCAATCTTGAAATCAGATATATAAAACTTACAGCCGCTGAGAAAATAACTATTCTCATGGCAAGTATATTTCTGATGCTTCTCGCCTTGCTGATAGGTATGGTAATTCTAATTCTTCTCGCATGGGCTTTAGTAGACTACCTTCAGTATTTCATGTCCCCGCCGCTGGCATGTCTGTCTGCTTCAGGGGCCCTCGTATTACTTGTATTAATTGTGGTCTTGCTACGCCGACCTCTTGTGTTCAATCCAATCGCCCGCTTCATCTCGAAGCTTCTCATTGATAAAGAATGAATCATGGCTACCGATAATTCTCAGAATACGACGACCCCCGACGTGTCCGCAACTACCAAAAACTCTTTCAAAGGCTATTCCATGAATGAGCTACGTTACCAACGAGCCCTGACTGCCTTACAGATGGAGTTCTGCAAATCAAAAATCTCAGGCAATTGCGATAAAGTCAAGAAATTTCGGTTTCTGCCCTCGCCATCCTCAGCCAGTTCTTCATGGGTAAGTAAATTTCTGACCGGTCTGAGCTATACCGACTATGCTCTACTTGGCTTCTCGACATTTTCAACTATACGGAAAGTCATAAAATTTTTCCGAAAGAAGAAATAGGTATTTAAATCATGACCGATTATATAGAATTGCGTATCGATTTATCTCCCTGTTCCGAAGATATGACGGATCTTTTAGCCGCCTTCCTCGCAGATTGCGGCTATGAGTCATTCTGTCCGGATGAGTCAGGACTTACAGCATATATACGCGCTCAGGATTTCGATCTTAAAGCAGTTAATGATATTATAAGTGAATTTCCCATAACGGCCGAGTTTTCTGTATCTCATAATCTGGTCAAAGGACGTGACTGGAATGAAGAATGGGAAAAACATTATTTCCAACCTATCGTTATAGGTGGACAATGCGTAGTACATTCGACATTCCATAAAGATGTACCCAAAGCCAGATACGATATAGTTATTGATCCTAAAATGGCCTTCGGTACAGGTCATCATGCCACTACTACTCTGATGATGGGTTATCTGCTTGACCTCGACCTTGATGGCAAAACCGTCATCGATATGGGTACCGGCACAGGTATATTAGCTATTCTGGCTGCTATGCGTGGTGCCGGAAAAGTCATAGGTATCGAAATCGACCCGGCAGCTTACAGTAATGCAATTGAAAACATAAAGTTGAACAATACTGAAGTTGAAATAATAAACGGTGATGCTGCTGCATTGACTGAATGTCCGGTAGCTGATATTTTTATCGCCAACATCAACCGAAATGTAATTACTGCTGACATTGACCATTATGCTATGAAGCTTAGACAGGGAGGAATAATGTTACTGAGTGGTTTCTATATGCATGACATACCGATAGTCGCAACTGCAGCTCAACGTGTGGGACTTAAGATAGTCCAGACACACGAAATTGACAACTGGTGTGGTCTGAAACTTATTAAGAATCTCTGAAATCACTCAGTCCATAACTGAACTTTTAAAGCTTTATTGTACAGTTAACATTTTTTATATATAAAATAGTGAGTCCGATTTGCATTTGACTCACTATTTTTATATCTTTGCATCACCAAAGTGAAATTCTAATTTTGATAATATAAATATACTGCCTATTGACCAAATTCTACCAAACGAATAACAATAGAACAGAATGACTAATTTTTTGAGCATGACCGACGAGCAGTTGGTAAGAGCTTATGCCGACGGCCAAAACGAAGCGTTTGACTTTTTGCTCAAGCGACATAAGGACCGTATCTTCAACTATATACTTCGTATTATCAAGAATGAGGATATAGCAAATGATATTTTCCAAGAGACTTTCGTCAAGGCTATTATGACCATAAAGCAAGGACGTTACACCGAAAATGGCAAATTTCCTGCATGGATCACACGGATTGCTCACAATCTCATCATAGATTTCTATCGCCAGGAGAAATCTGAAAATATGCAGAGCACTGATCTTGATGATGTGGATATTCTGAATCGAAAAGAACTCTGCGACGATACTATCGAAGATGTCATCATTTCACAACAGATTCGTGAAGATGTCAAATTTCTTATCGAGGAGCTTCCTCCTCTGCAGCGCGAGGTCCTGATAATGCGTTATTACCAGAATCTCTCTTTCAAAGAAATAGCTGAAATAACGGGGGTCAGCATAAACACCGCACTCGGACGTATGCGTTATGCAATTCTTAATCTGCGACGTCTGGCTTCCGAAAAAGACATTATCCTTACCTTATGATAAGTCCTCTCCTTATGTCGTTTTCGTCTATTTCTGTGCTCTGAACCGTCTCTCCTGAGATCGGTTCTTTTTTTATTTAGACTTATATAATATTTCTTGAAAATACTACGTTATTATAACGTAATTTATCCAATCTATATGCCTATGACAAACGATTCTACTACATCTTCATTACATCCGGACACTAAAACCTCAAATATGAAGACACCAAGTTCGGCATCTCTTCAGTTTTTGCGCCAGTTCGCACGTGCCTACTATCCTTTAAAAGGTACTAAATTCTCGACAATGCTGGCCAACTGAACAGATTAGGGTCACTCCGTAAGGGCCCTGAAATGGCTACACCGGCTTCGACACAAATGTCAAAGCCGGTGTAGCAGTATTTGCTGGTATAGCAGTGTCTATGGTTATTTTATTCAGGTCTTGACTTTGCTTTTCTTCTGCGACCGCTTTTTTTAATGCTGCTCTTTTTACTGCTTTCTTTTTTCACACTGGTTTTCTTATTAACATTTTCCTCATTATTACTACTAACTTTAGTGCCTTTCAGTACCTTTTCAAAACCTGGCACACGCCCATACTGCTTAAATGTACGCGAATAATAAGGAGTACTGACCTGTGAGATTACCACTCCTTTCGATGTGGAAGCATGTATAAAATTATCTTTATCCAACATTATTCCTACATGCGATATTTTATGAGGGTCTTTACCGGTAGCAAAAAATACAAGGTCTCCTACCTCAACATCTTTAGCTTTGAGACTCCGGCAATATTCCGCCTGTTTAGCAGAATTACGTGGCAGACCGTCAACACCTATATGACCATACACCTCAACCACCATACCCGAACAATCAGTACCTTTACCCTTGATTTGCCATGAATATTTATAAGGAGTACCGAGCCATGTCATAGCCTCATCTACCAGTTCTTGTTGACCAGCGCTGATACCAGACGGCACCACATATTCACTTACCGGCGTCCCATGCAGTTTTTGTCCCTTGCGATGTGTACGGCAACCCGTCATAATAAAGATTACAGCCATCACACTTAGGCAAAGTAGCCCATTTCTTACCGGCAAAGTACACCTGCACCACTTCGCCGGCAAAATAAAAATCCGTTTCTTATTATTCAGTTTCATCTGATGTTATTTAGTCTCACCTGATGTTATTCAGTTTTACCTAATATTATCTAATCTCACCTGATATTACCTTCGATGTAGTTTAAATCCACCTGATATTATACTATCCGATGCGATTTAGAATGCAAAATTAAAAAAACTTCACCACTTTTCCCCTTTCCCCTAATTTTAACTCTTCCCCTCCTCTCCATTTTAACACTCACCTCTCTCTCCCAGTGCGAAGCCAGTTCCCATCGAGGCTCCTTACTGGCGCGAAGCTGGTTCCCGCCGGGGCTCTGCCCCGAAAGTCCGAAAGTCCGAAAGTCCTACAGCAGCTTCTCCATTGCCATAACTAGCCCCAAGCCCTCTTACCAGCGCGAAGCTGGTTCCCGCCGGGGCTCTGCCCCGAAAAATCATCAGCCTTTAGTTAATTTTTATTTTTATACCTTCTTTTATTATTAAAAAGATTTAAAAACACCTCTTTTCACAAAATATTACTTTTTATTTCACATTGTTTAACTGTGAATACCTTAAACCCCTCTCCTTTCTTCGCGTCTATCCAACCGATTCCCTCCTCTTAGAGCCGACGGCAAAAGCCGTCCATCCGCTCCTCTTTCAAACTAAAACCTAAAATTTACACGATATGAAACAAATCATGTTTGCTGCTATGGCCCTTCTAATAAGTGTCAGCAGCTGCAAAGCCAATCCCTCCTCTTCTGAAGAGTCCGGTTTCATCATGACCTCACAGCGTGGTGCTTTTGAAACGGATTTTACTGTCGCTGCTGAAAAGACAGTTAATGCCGTAGTGTGTATCAAAAGCTATACCAACCGACGCCAGCAACAAGGTTATGGTCAGGGAGGCTACGATCCATTTGGCATGTTTGACTTCTTCTTCGGTCCGCAGCAGCGCCAGCAACCCCAGCAGCGCGACCCACGCTCGTCAGAACCTGTACAGAGTGGATTGGGCTCAGGTGTAATTCTAAGCGAAGATGGTTATATCGTCACCAACAACCATGTTATCGACGGTGCTGACAAACTTGAAGTACTCCTTAACGACAATTCTACTTTCGAAGCTACCGTCATCGGTACAGATGAAGCTACAGACTTAGCTCTAATAAAAATAGATACTAACGGCCTTTCACCCATATCCTTCGGTGATAGTGACAAACTTAAAGTCGGCGAGTGGGTACTTGCTGTCGGTAATCCTTTTGGTTTTAACTCTACTGTAACAGCCGGTATTGTAAGTGCCAAAGCCCGTAGCCTCAACAGCGGTCAGGGCGGCAACCGCTCACGCATGGGAATAGAATCCTTTATTCAGACCGACGCTGCTCTTAATCCTGGCAACTCCGGCGGTGCTCTTGTAAACCTTAATGGCGAACTTGTAGGCATCAACTCTGCTATCTATAGTAACACAGGTTCTTACTCAGGCTTCTCTTTTGCAATTCCGACTACTATAGTCAAGAAAGTCATGACTGACCTTCGTCAGTATGGTACAGTACAGCGCGCCGTACTCGGCTGCACCGTAATGGAACTCGATGCCAAGCTTGCTAAAGAGAAAAACATAACCGCTACCAAGTTCGGTCTTGTCGTTGGCTCAGTAACTGACCGTAGCACAGCTAAAGAACTCGAACTTCAGGCCGATGACGTCATCACAGCTATCAACGGCGTTGAAGTACATACTTTCGCACAGCTTCAGGAGCAACTCAACAAATTCAGTCCCGGTGACAACATCTCAGTGACATTTATCCGTGACAATAAAGCCATCACCAAGTCAGGTGTATTACGCAATACACAAGGCAATACCTCTATCACAAAGAAGGGCGACTTCTCTGAACTTGGCTGTGCTTTCATGAAGATAAGCAACGAGACACGTCAGAAACTTGGTATTTCAAACGGCGTACAGGTCACTGGTCTCAAGAACGGTGCCATACGTGAAGCCGGTGTTAAAGATGGTTTCATAATCACCGAAATTAATGGTCGTCGTGTCAATTCGAGTGACGAAGTTGAGCAGATATATAACTCTGTGATGCGTAACGATGATGATGACAAAGTCTTGATTCTTAACGGTCTCTATCCTAATGGCCGTAAGTACTACTACGCCATTAACCTCAACGCTGACTAAACCCCTGCCTTTCTTCTCTCAAACCTCTCTCCCTTTCTATATTTCAATTCTGAGTAGAAATAGTACTTACCCTAAGAGTAATTACCTGCTCTAAATAGAAAGAATACAGCTTTCGGATATAGGTAGCACTGTAAGAAGAAAGAAAAAGAATATGAAAAATATCCCCGCTCGGAAAGCTATCGGTAGTTTTCCGAGCGGGGATATTTTTTCCTATTCTTCATCCGCCCCCAAGACCTCCTTCTTTTGTCCGGCCTAAAGTCCTCTCTCATCCATCCCAAAGTTCCCTCCTCTCTCATGCGCCTCAAAGTCCCCCTTCTTCCGTCCGGCCCAAGTCATCTCTCATTCCTCCCAAAGTCTCCCTCTCTCATCCATCCCAAAGTTTCCTCTCTTTCGTGCGTCAGCCTTTTGTCTCGGCTCTTTCCTCACTTTATCCCCTCCAAATTAAATATCTAATGTTAAATACCCTTTTTAACACAACATTAACACCAACTGAAACGTTATTTATATGAAATTTATCTAACAAAGCCTTGTGGCTTTCAAATTCTTTTACTAATTTTGCAACAATTTTTCGCAAAGGGAATATATGAGACAATTAAAGATTACCAAATCTATTACCAACCGTGAAAGTGCCTCTCTTGACAAGTATCTTCAGGAGATAGGTCGTGAGGAACTTATCACTGTCAGCGAGGAGGTTGAATTGGCACAGCGTATCAAGAAAGGCGATCAGGCTGCTCTTGATAAGCTTACACGTGCCAATCTGCGTTTCGTCGTTTCGGTAGCCAAGCAGTATCAGAATCAGGGTCTTAGTTTGCCCGACCTTATTAATGAAGGTAATCTCGGTCTGATACGAGCAGCTCAGAAATTCGATGAAACACGCGGATTCAAGTTCATCTCTTATGCCGTATGGTGGATTCGCCAGTCGATTCTGCAGGCTTTGGCCGAACAGTCCCGTATTGTGCGTCTTCCGCTCAACCAGGTTGGTTCGCTCAACAAAATCAGCAAGGAACTTTCGAAATTTGAACAGGAAAACGAGCGCCGTCCTTCTGCCGAGGAATTGGCAGAGCGTCTCGACATCCCCGTGGAGAAAATCTCAGACACCCTGAAAGTTTCCGGTCGTTCCGTTTCGGTCGACGCTCCTTTTGTTGACGGAGAAGACAACTCTCTGCTCGATGTGCTCCCTAACGAGGATAGTCCTATGGCTGACTCCACTCTTAATCAGGAATCGCTTTCAAAGGAAGTTGATCGCGCCCTTAAACAGCTTTATGATCGTGAACGTGAGATTCTCAAAATGTTCTTCGGTATAGGCTGCCAGGAAATGACCCTTGAGGAAATCGGCGCTAAATTCGACCTTACCCGCGAACGTGTACGTCAAATCAAGGAGAAAGCTATCAGACGCCTTAAAGGCCAAAAGAGCAAATTGCTCAAAAGCTATCTTGGTGAGTGATCACTGCTGATAGCATACATATTTATTAAATTTTTGTATCTGAAGCCCATGGGTCTCTTAAAACGTGTTTTACTTTCAAGAGCCCTCGGGCTTTTGTCTTTTTCTACCTTACTGTTTCTTCCAGATTCCGTATCTGCCGAAGTCGTATCTAAGTCCATAACCAAAGTTGATTTCGTTTCTCCCTCTACTTCTCCTACCGAAGTCAACATCGAGTTCTTAACCGGAGATAATCTCAACTCACCCGCCAAAGACAACTTAACTTCCGTTAGCGCGTCAGCCTTTTATCTCGGTTCTGTCTCCACATCTTCCACCGCATCCACCCTTACTTCTTCGCCATCTACCCCCGACAACGAACGCGAGAGCATTTTTCCACAAGGCTCGGTGTCTCTTGAGACCTCTCATTTCACATGGGGAGTAGACATCGGTGCCTCTATTGACGTAACAGCTAACGACCAGTCCACCTTCGACGCAGACGTAGTATTCGGCTACAAAAATTCATGGATTCGACTTGTAGGTATCGGAGGTGGTATACACCGCAGTTTTGGCTCAGGAGATAACTTCATACCCCTATACGTCATATTCCGCTCATCTTTTTCCCCACAACCCCGTCTTTTCTTTCTCAATTTCAAAGCCGGATACTCTTTTAATACTATAGGCAACGCAGCCACCTATGGTGACACCACTGCCTCAATAGGACTTGGTATAAATCTCGCCATGAGCAAACGTTTCCAAAGTCATATCATTATCGGCTACGGATTCCGTCACTATTCATCACGCCATCAATCCAGTATGGAGCTCTCTTCTGCCAATGTCAGCCTTGCCCAGCTATCAATCGGCGTTAACTTCTAACCCTCTGCTTTCAAAAACAAAAATGACTCAAGAAAAAAGGACCACTCCTTTCTCTTGAGTCATTTTTCACACGCATCCTCGCCTCAGCCTCCTATAAGCCTCAGTCTCAGCTCTAATGCGTCAGCCTTTTGCCTCGGCTTCTAACACCAAAGGCTCACTTCTTTATTCCGTCACGGCGCATCATAGCGTCTACCGAAGGCTCTTTACCTCTGAATGTCAGATAAAGCTCCATAGGCGCTACTGTACCGCCAGCCTGAAGCATCTTCTGGAATTTCTTAGCTGTCTCCTTATCAAAGATACCCTTTTCTTTAAAAGCTGCAAAAGCATCAGCATCAAGAGCCTCACTCCATTTGTAACCATAATAACCGGCTGCATAGCCTCCTGAGAATATGTGTCCGAATGAAGGCGAGCTCATCGTACCCTCCACCGCTTCAAACATTCTCACAGGGTCCTGTGCCTTAGCTTCAAAAACCTCAATATCTTCTGAAGCACGAAGCGGAGTCTTAATAGTATGATAAGCCATATCAAGATAACCGAACCCTAACTGGCGCATACAGGCGTATGCAGCTCCGAACTGTTGTGAACGCACAAACTTATCAAGCAATTCTTTCGGCATCTTCTTACCTGTCTTATAATGACGAGCGAAGCCATCAAGAAATTCCTGCTCAGGCAGATAATTTTCATTAAACTGTGAGAACAGCTCTACAAAGTCATGATACACATTTGTACCGCTCAGTGTCGAATAGGTAGCCTGTGCTGATAAGCCATGCAGAGCATGACCAAATTCATGAAGGAATGTCTCTACCTCATAAGGAGTAAGCAAAACTTCCTGGCCGCCTACCGGCTTCGAGAAATTGCACACTATAGAGATAAACGGCATCTCACGCTCTCCCTTGTCATTCTTTGTCTCATCACGGAAAGAAGTCATCCATGCACCTGGACTCTTACCGGGACGATAGAAAAAGTCAGCATAAAGCAAACCAAGCAGTTTGTTGTCAGCGTCATATACTTCGTATGCCATCACATCAGGATGATATACCGGTATCGACTTATTAGGCTTGAAAGTATAACCATAAAGCTTAGTAGCCAGACCGAACACACCTTTTATGGTATTCTCAAGTTCGAAATAAGGCTTCATGTCCTCATCGTTAAAGGCATAACGCTCATTCTTGAGTTTGTCACTCCAGTAAGAGTAGTCCCAAGGCATCAGTTTGAAATTCGGTCCTTCTGTCTGCTGTGCGAAAGTTTCTATCTCAGCAAGTTCGGCTTTAGCAGGTTCGCTGTAAGCTTCGCGCAACTGCTCCAGAAACTCCATAACCTTCTCAGGATTCTGAGCCATCGTACGAGTCAGATGATAGTCTGCAAATGTCTCCTTACCAAGCAGATTCGCTATCTCAAGGCGTATATTAGCTATATCTTTAAGAACCTGCGTATTGTCAAATTCTCCTCCTAAATTGCGTGAAGCATTCTTACGGTATAGTTCCTCTCGCAGCTCACGGTCGTCAGCATACTTCAGGAAAGGACTGAGTGAAGGAAAATAAACTGTAAACAGATAAAGACTGCCATCATCAGTCTTGCCTTCAGCAGCAAGCACTTCAGCAGCCTCTGTACGTGCAGCCTCCTTAATAGATTCAGGTAGTCCTCCGAGACGGTCTGCTGTCACCCAAAGACGACGGTCAGGATTCTTCATATCATTAGCCACATTCTGTCCGAACAGTACGGTCAAGTCAGACAGTTCACTGTTCAGCTGACGGTAGCGCTCGCGGTCCTTACCCTTCAGATTAGCACCGTTCTCTGCAAAACTGAGGTAAGTCTCTGACAACAGACGCTTTTGTTCCGGAGTCAGATCAGTAAGCTGGTCACGCTGATCATAAACACTCTTGACACGTTGCCAAAGCTTCTCGTTCAGCAATTGGTTAGCTTCATGTTCTGACAGCAGCGGTGTCACCTTAGTCATTATATTCATCAATACCGTATCACCTAAGGCTGCTTCAAGATTACTCAGTGCCAATACCGCTTGTCCGAGCTGACTTCCTGAACGGTCAAGGGCAGCGATAGTATTGGCGAAAGTAGGCGGCTCAGTGTTATCGGTTATAGCAGCTATCTCACGGCGGTGTGATTCCAGACCGGCCATAACGGCTGCCTCGTAATCGGCCGGTATCGCCTTATCAAAGGCTACCGCCCCGTATGGTGCTTTTGACGGTTCGATAAGGGGATTGCTCCGTCCGGCACCTTCTGTATTTGCAGTTATAAGCATAATGCTTGCTATTGCTGTTGTTAATGTCTTTTTCATCGGTCGTTTTTATTATAACGTACGGGGGACGCTCCATATTACTGGTGCGTCCCCCGGATATTATTCGGTATCATGCAGTCAGGTAGTTATACCTTAGGCACGTATACATACTTCTGTTTACTCGGCGGGGGTGCCTTCCATGATTACCTGAATACGATTCTTACCGTCATACAGGCCCTTCATGAATTTGTTAAGCTCATCAAGTGTGATGCTCTTAAGAGACTCGGCAGCACCTGTAATAGTGTTGTAACCACGCTCTGCTTGCATCAGTTCGTTCACCCAATAGCTGTTATTACGCTCATTCAACTCGAGCTGTTTGATAGCAGCCTCTTTTACCTTGTTGAAATGTTCCGGTTTAGCACCTTCTTTCAGAAGTTTCTCCAGTTCTACATCAGCACGCTTAATCATATCCTCCTGCTGATCTTTGTTAGTCTGGAAGAAGTATATCAGCTGCCATTCACCTGTATTGGGATTCATCACGGCTCCTACCGAAGCACCGTATGTACCGCCCATTTCTTCACGCAGTGTCTCTGTGTAGATTATGTCCAGTATATCACCTGTCATCTCCACTAACTGAGTGTTACGTACATTATACTCAAGATTATGTCCGCTGTAAAGATCATATACGTAGGTCGAAGGTGCCTGCATAGGCTGCTTGAATTCCTCCTTAACCTGACCCTCTACCATAGCAAGTGAAGTAACATCAGCTACTTTCTGACGACGTGCTACAGGAAGAGTAGCTATATACTGCTCAAGTAGAGGTATAATTTCGTTGAGCTCTACATTACCTGTGAAGACAAATGTATATTCAGCTGCATTGGCAAGAGACTTCTTCACCATGTCAAGCATAGTGTCGTAGTTAGCTTCATCAAGAGTAGCAACAGTTACATTCTCCATAAGAGGATTGTTACCATAGCGTACTTTAGCAACCTTATCAAAGAATATCTTCTGAGGATTCTTATCCTGATTCTCAAGAACTACACGTACCTGGTCCATCTGAGCCTTATATGCATTAAGATCCGGTCCAAGATTAGTAAAGCTTGTATAGATAAGCTCCATTAAAGTAGGTAGGTCTTTCACTGTCGATGAACCGGTAAGGCTGTTTGTATAGCTACCAAGTGAGTAGCTGAGGCTTACCTGCTTGCCAGCGAGATACTTCTTCAGTTTTACACCGTCGAATGGTCCCCATGTAGCGAGATCATATACATTATCCATCAGCAGTACGTCAGCAGCCTGCGAAGTAGGATAAGCGCGCTTACCACCATTCTTCCATGCAGTCATTACTATCTGGTCAGCAGCAAAGTCAGTAGTCTTAACTATTACTTTGATACCATTAGACAGAGTGAGTTCTGTAGTACCGAATTCCGGATTCTCAACACGTTTGCTAACACTGCCGGGTTTAGGAAGTGCAGCTATCAGAGGATCGGTTATCACCTCGTCAACGTATGCCTCATACTTGGCATTAAGCACGTCCTTCAACATCTGGCCCATAACCTTCTCGGTAATTGTTATCTCACCGGCACCGGTCGGCTGAGAATAAACTACTACCTGATTTTCTGAGGGTAGCATAGCCTCGGCACATATCTGGTTAATAGCCTCCACAGGAAGCATAGTCAGTATCTGCTTAACAAGTTCAAATTCATTAGCAATACCTGGAGCAGGCTCATTATCTACAAAGTGACGTATAAGTTCTCTGGCCAGAGTAGAAGTCTTCGTCTTATCACGTTCGTTATAGAGACGTTCGTAGTTGGCAAGCATCTCACTCTTGACACGTGCATATTCACTGTCAGTAAAGCCTGTCTTACATGCACGGGCTACAATACCCATAGCCTCATTGAAGGCAGCTGTCATATCCTTCTTCGGGATAATGATAACATTGAAGGCATCCTTAGTCTTAGACACGTAATAATCACCGAAGTAACAACCTGCCTGTGCGTAGGTACAATCAGGATTCTGAGCAGCTTCAGTAAGACGGTTATTTATCAGCTCACTGATAATATTCTCAAGCAGAACATCCTGCATATAAACCTCAACAGTATTACGGTACTCAAAAGGAGTTTTGTCAGTCTTAAACGATACTGTCATACGGGCTACCTGAAGCTCCGGGTCCTGGAAGGTAGCATATATAAGGTCCTTATTATCCGATACTTCAGGATAAGTACGCTTAGCAGCATGTTTAGGCATCTCAATAGTTGAGAACATCTCCTTCACTTTTGCCTCCATAGCATCGGCATCAAAGTCACCTACGATAACGATACCCTGCTGGTCGGGACGATACCACTTCTCGTAATAGTCACGAAGTACCTGAGGTTTGAAGTTCATAACAACTTCCATTTTGCCGATAGGCATCTGCTGGTACTGATACTCCTTATATATCTTCGGCAGTATAGCTGTGTACATACGAGTGTTAGCATCATTGCGCTGACGCCACTCTTCCTGTATCACACCGCGTTCGGCCTCGATTTCAGCGTCCTCAAGAAGAAGGTCGCAACTCCAGTCGCGAAGAATAAGAAGCACGCTGTCCATAAGAGGCTGGTCAGTCGTAGGCACATTATCAATGTTGTACACTGTTTCGTCGAAAGACGTATAAGCATTGATGTCAGCACCGAAACGGATACCCTTATGCTGCAGATAATCGAGCATATTCTTACCGGGATAATGGGTAGTACCGTTGAAGGCCATGTGCTCAAGGAAGTGAGCCAGACCGAGCTGTTCCTGAGTCTCAAGAGTCGAACCAACCTTTTGTGCTATGTAGAAGTTAGCACGCTCTTTGGGCTCTTCATTGTGTAGGATGTAGTACGATAACCCGTTGGGCAACACACCTGACTTAACGGCCGGATTCAACGGCAGAGGAGTCAGCTGAGGCATCTGGGCATTGGCAAACAGCATACTCATGAGCAGCGCTGCCAGACTTAAAACTTTCCTCATCATGTCGGTTGTTAGTTTTATAGTTATTGTTTGAGAGCAAAATTAGAAGTTATTTTTGATTTGACCAAATAATTTATCGTTTTTCGATAATATTTTTTCTAATCTCAACTTATCGGCCTGCTATTTTAACAAATTTTCACACAAGACCGTTCTTCATGGCATAAAGCGACAGACCCGACACACTACGTATACCGAGTTTCGTACTTATATTTTTACGGTGGGTTATAACTGTATTAGTCGATATACAAAGTGCATCAGCAATCTCTTTGTTTGTCAGTCCGGACGCAACATGTCTCAGCACTTCTACCTCACGCTGAGAAAGTTGAGCACCTGGCGTATGACCGCCTTGGGAAAGAGCGTGCACCATACGTTCAAGCCAGCATCTTATCTCATCCTCGCTGCTGTCGCTATGCACCATACCGTGTGTACTGTGTCCGCATCCCGGGGCTTTGCTTATCATAAGCACACGCCCATGTTTCGGCATAAAGAATCCTATATGTGCCACAAATTGTTCCGTCCCTACAGCGTAAAGATCATAACGGTCTGCTTCAGTTCCTAAGTCAGCAAGATCACGGTACCCGTTGACACACACTACACCCACACTTCGTGCCAACTCGCGCAGGCCGAGCATCTCAAGAGTACTCAGCCCCACTATAGCAAGTTTGACAGGCTGTGTGGGTGTAGTGTGTGTCACGTATATGTTATTTATTATTTTCTATTCCTTATTATAATAGTACCGCTTTGTGTGATTACAATGTCCATCGGAACATCATGTTCTTCGGTAGGAATTTCATCCATAAGCTGAAATTCATATCCCACACCTATTTTAGTAGCCTTAGCTGTCTGCAGCAGACGGTCATAGAAACCCTTACCACGCCCCATACGGTTGCCACGACGATCAAAAGCCACACCCGGTATAACCATCATCTCTATCTGCGAAGGGTCTACCATATCATCGCCTGTAGGTTCTTCTATATGAAACGAACCTAATTCAAGGCGTGTCTGCTCATAAGGTAATATTTCAAGATTAACACCGTTCACTCTGGGCAGATAAAAGTGCTTACGACCGCTCCATTTGTCAAGGAAACGACGGGTCGACAGTTCATCAGGCAGCGAGTGATACATTAGTATATGTTCGGCTAAAATAAATGCGGCCGTACCTTCAAGATGTGCGAATACTTCATCAGCTGCCGTAGCCTTTTCTACTTCCGACAGCATAGTACGCAGATTTTTTATCTTTCTTCTTATCTCTCTTTTTTCCATAGTTTTTGGGTTGTTGTCTTTTGATACATGACCTGACACTGACAGATATCAGAAATCATGCCATATTCCTAAAGGTATAACAATCTCCTGCCTCTTTGTGTCGCAGTCATCTGTCTTCTTTTTGACTTATAAGATAAGGATGCTCGTCAGATTCGACTTCTTTATTCTCAATATTGACAGGAGATTCACCCTCCTCAATAGCACGAAGAGCCTCTTTGATTACTGTATCTTCCTCATTCAATACTTCTATAAAGGCTTCGTAACCTAATATATCGCGGGCTATAAAAGCTTTCAGATTATTCAGTATCAGCCCACGACTCTGATTTATGTAATACCATCGGGCCGGCACTCCGTTTCGGGCGGCAAAACTGACAAAATTATCAAGCAGCGTATTGTCACGTGGTACGCTCTTAAGCAGTTTTTTCAGACTGCGCGACTGGCTCAATAGCGGACGGTATTTATCGGCTACCTCATAAGCATATTTCTGTATCAGACCCTTATTCATCACCTGAGCATAATAAGAAGTATAGCCTGTAGTATCCTCAGCCACAAATATGTCAGGTGTGATACCGCCGCCGCCATATACAGTTCGTCCGTTTACGGTCTTAAACACCTTAGTCGGGTCTTTACGTATACTGTCGGCTGAGTATATCTCACCGTTATTATAGCGGTCCACTATTTCCATCTCATATTTTCCGCTACGACCCAATACATAATCTTTCTGTATAGAGCGCCCGGACGGCGTATAGTAGCGTGCCACCGTAAGACGCAAAGCCGAACTGTCAGGCAATTCCGTCTGATTCTGGACAAGACCCTTGCCGAATGTACGACGTCCTATCACAAGGGCACGGTCATTATCCTGCATAGCACCTGAGAATATCTCGGAAGCCGAAGCTGAAAATTCATTGGTCAGTACCGTCAGCTGGGCATTCTGATATGAACCACGACCGTCGCTGATAGCAACAGTCTCGTTTTCTGCATTACGGCCGCGTGTATATA
>CAMWVA010000022.1 GCA_947177575.1 uncultured Porphyromonadaceae bacterium
TGGCGGAATTGGTAGACGCGCTACTTTGAGGGGGTAGTGACAGTTTTGTCGTGTGAGTTCGAGTCTCATCTCAGACACTATTAAGGCGGTAAACTCAATGAGCTTACCGCCTTAACTATTTTGTTTTATCAACTATTCCTTTAATTGTTTCTATAATTACCTCTATTTGCTGCTGACTCTTTTGGCAGTCGGCTTTGTATCACGGGCCAGAAAACCATGAAATACACTGTGGCGAGTTATTACATTCTCATCTTCCTCTACTTCATGTTGTAACATTCTGGTATCACGTACCGTATTGTCTGGTTCAGCACGAAACATCTTATTAATACTAAGAAGTAACAAAACCATCGCTGAAAGTAGAATCAGGACCAGAATCGTTTGAATGGCTATATGTAGTATACTTGTTAACATAGTAGTATGGGATTTAATTTAAGAATATAACTTTTATTTTATACTCTTTATTTATTACTTTTCTGTTTAACACTGTTTACCCCCTCTTTGTTCCGGCATAATAAAGATTTTTTATATCATTTTTATACTTTTCCCCTATTCTATAAATCCTTACATAGAAGCAGGTATTTTGATTTTTTCATTATTTTTAAACATTTCTGACTCACTATCGTTATACTTACAAATACAACATCAAATCTTATTAAATCAAGTTATGAAAAGAACAGTTTTATTCCTGGCCGGCCTGTTTACCATCTCTATGGGGTTTGGTCAGAACCTTGCAAAATCAGAGGCAAAAAGTCTCGCGGCTTTTCTTAGCCAGACTTCGGCTGAAGGCCGTACCAATGCTTCTGCACTCGGTCTTAGTATTGATCCTAAGTCATTTGTTTCGGCTGAAGGTATCACCATTGAGAACGGACACGTAACCGCTATTGACTGGCACGATAAGAAGTTAGCCGGACAACTGGATCTTAACGGTTTCCCCGCTCTTCAGAAAGTCAACTTAGCAAATAATAAGCTTACTTCGCTACAAGTATCAAACGTTCCGGCTCTCGTTGAACTTAATGCCTCGCACAACTCTCTCAGCGAATTTAGCGTTGCTTCTGCTCCACAGCTTCAGATACTTCGTCTTAATCGTAATCGTCTTGCAGAGATAGATCTTAATCAGACTCCCCTACTGAAGAGATTAAATATTGCTTCAAACCACTTTGTATCTCTCAATGTCAGCAATGCTGCAAATCTTGAGTATCTTAACTGTATGAGTAATCTGCTTGAGGAACTTCAGGTCAGCGGCTGTGCTGAACTCAAGACTCTGTATGCCGGCTATAATGATCTTACCGGCATTCAGTTGGCAGGTGCACTCAAACTTGAGAATCTCAATCTTACATCAAATAAGATTTCCAAACTTTATATTCAGGATCTTCCCAACCTCTTCACTCTCTTTGTCAGCGATAACCACATGGCCGAACTTGCTGTCAACAATTGTAAGAACCTGAACGATATTTACGCTCCCTACAACGATTTGACTTCGTTTACAGTACAGAACTGCGCAAATCTTGCGTTTGTAAATCTTACGTGGAATGACCTTACCTATGTAAGCCTCTCAAACCAGACTTTCCTACAGAGAGTCAATGTTGCTAACAATCAGCTTACTACACTTGATGTAAGTTTCTGTCCACAGCTTGTTTATCTTAACATTGCTAATAACCCGATGCTGACCGATCTCCGTCTTGAAGCCGATACTCAGCTCCGTCAGGTTGTTGGTCTAAGCTGGAGTGATCTTGAACCCTGATACTTTGGTATCTGAATAAATTAAAGAAAAAATAAATCAGCCCCTCTGAGACTTGAGTCTCAGAGGGGCTGATTTATACCCCGACATCTCACCATATCAGACTATTGTGACCTGATATAACAAATATTATTACTATTTTTTGCTATATTATTTAATTTTTAGCTAAATTTGTAGTCCTGAATATAATTCCGGTTTTGAGACTACACTCTCTTAACCCTTACTGTACACCTTAACTCTTTTTGTGTTACATGACAGTACCTCATACTATCATAATAGCTGATGCCGGAGGCACCAAAACAGATTGGGTAATGCTTCCTTCTCACTCTGACTATTCACCTCTCTCCTTCAGAGGTGAGGGCCTCAATGTTCTTCAGCTCACACCCGAAGATATAGAATATAGATTGTCATGTGTACCGTTCGCTTGTCAAACACCGGAAATATACTTTTACGGTGCCGGATGTGCCACAACTCAGCTATGTGATAATATGTATCAACATTTGAAACATAGATGGCCATCAGCAAACCGTATAGAAGTTGCTTCTGATCTTATAGCTTCCGGCCGAGCTCTGTTCGGAGACAATGAAGGACTGGCTTGTATATTGGGGACAGGTTCAAATTCCGGTCTTTTTATTGATGGTAAGTTGAAACAACGTGTACCGTCATTAGGATTTATTTTAGGTGACGAAGGAAGCGGAGCTTCATTAGGCAGGCGATTTATATCCGATTTTCTAAAGGGTATTCTTTCTCCTGACCTCACCCGACGTTTCAGTAATGAGTATAGATTAAGTCTTGATGAGGTATTACAACGTGTTTATCGTACAGAAGCTCCTGCTGCTTTTCTGGCCGGTTTCGTACCCTTCTTGGCACAGAATATAGCGGAGCCCCAGATAAGTGTTCTGATAGCATCTGAATTTGACCGTTTCTTCGAACGTAATATCTGTCTTTACTCTCTGATGCCAAACACTCATATAGGTTTTACAGGAGGTATAGCCTCAACTTTTAGCGAAGCTCTCCGTGAGGCAGCTATCCGACACGGTTACACTATAGACCATATAATCTCTGACCCTCTACAGGGCCTCATAACTTATCATACACACTTTCATGACAATGTTTAAATCTGTTTTAAAATATATACTTTTAGCTGGTCTTCTTAACACTATGCCCTCAGCTTATGCTGAGCAGCGTAATGAATACTGGCGTCAGAAAGTGAGCCTTTTCGAACTTCTGCCAATTTCGTCTGAAGATATAGTAATGCTCGGCAACTCAATAACTGACGGCGGTGAATGGACAGAACTCCTCGGACGTGACAATATTAAGAACCGGGGCATTTCGGCTGATGTAATATCCGGTGTGGAAGAACGTCTTGATCAGGTTACAGGAGGCCACCCGGATAAGATTTTCCTTCTGATAGGAATAAATGACATTTCACATGGTCATTCAGCTGCTGAACTTGCTCGTCGGTATGAGCGACTGCTCAAACGGATAGTTGCCGACTCACCCAATACTAAAATTTATATCCAATCGGTAATGCCCATTAATAATTCATTCGGACGTTATCGGAATCTGGCTGGCAAAGAAAAAGTAGTGACACAGCTTAATACTCTTCTCAAAGAACTTGCACCTACATACAATGCCGTCTGGATTGATCTATGGCCTGCTTTAGCTGACTCCAACGGAAGACTTCGAAAGGATTTTACCAATGACGGCTTACACCTCACCGGCAAAGGCTATAAGGCATGGGCCGAGACTATATTACCTTTTATAGACCAATAATATCCAATTGCTCGAATAATCTAATGAAACATTTCATCACACTCTCTCTTCTGCTTATGCTTGCCAATACACCATTGGTCATACAGGCGCAGAACCAACAACCGGCTCAGACAATAATAGAAATAGAACCTCTCTTTCAATATCCTTCAGCACCTGAAGAGCTGGAAGGTATACAGGCAAAAAGTGCATGGCTTATGCAACATTTCTGGGATTCTTTCGATTTTAAAAATAAGAATACAGTTGACCAGACTGCACTTAATCATGCGTTCAAAATCTATAGCGTGCCAATGCGATGGGCTCCTAAAGAAGATGTTATAGCCTCAAATGAGCGTATTATCAAACTCCTTGAGAAAAATCCGACTCTTATGCTTCAGTTCACTAAAGCTGCCGAGGAGAATCTCTATGGCCCCAGGGCTGAAGCTTGGATAGATGAAGTATATGTCCTCTACCTTAGAGCGATGATACATAATAAGAAAATTACCGATATACGTAAAGCCCGGTATATCGACCAACTCAAGACTCTTGAAGCATCGGCAATCGGAACTACTGCCCCTCGTTTCACTTTTACCGACAAATATGGCAACGAAGGTCAATATTTCCCGATGTCGACTTTTACCATCATCGAATTCGGAGATCCGGATTGTGACGACTGTCGCATGGCTCGTCTGAAAATGGAAGCCAATGCCGCACTCTCTAATCTTGTCAACCAAGGTAAAGTAAATATACTTTTTATCATTCCTGACGCCGATGATACATGGACTGCTGATGTAGCTGACTATCCGAAAAAATGGACCGTAGGAGCCTCTTCTGATGCAGGTGACGTCTATGATCTCCGTCACGTACCGTCTTTCTATGTGGTAGATACTAACGGTAAGATTCTTCTGAAGAATGTAACCGTACAAGAGGTTATTCAGGCCGCCAACGAACGATTTGCCAAACTATAATAATATGAAATCTTTACCCCAACTGCTAAAACAGTTTTACATACGCACCACAGGTTACAGTTACACAAACCTCGGACGCCTGTTTCTCCGACTGTTTCTGGGTATAATGCTCATACAGTTTGGTGTACGACAATTAGTACGTTTTCTCGAATTGCGCTATGCTTTTCCTCCGGTCTTCGGTATGGATTCCGAAACATCCCTAATTGTCATGATTGTTATAGAACTTGTATGTTCTCTATTCATAATGGCTGGTTTTCTGACACGTGTTATGATAATGCCGCCTTTCGTAGCAATGATTATAGCTGAATACTATCAGCTGCATGACTATGTCAGTGAAGCTCCTTATATGCTCGATTGGCAGCAACAAGGATACCTTCCTATCATGTTTTTAGGAATATTTTTCTTTATGTTACTTGTCGGACCGGGCAAAATATCATGTGATTATTTTCTCTCGCTGCATTTTATCCATTCCGATAATCAAAGCGAGTCTGAATTGGAGGAAGTATGAAGATAGCTGTATTGATTTCAGGGGGTGTTGACAGTGCCGTAGTAGTTGACCTCCTTAAACGTCAGGGCCATGAGCTCCACCTGTTTTATATACGTATAGGAATGGATAACGGCGAAGGTGACTGTTCAGCTGAAGAAGATATCGAGATGTGTACCCTGATTGCACATCGATACGGACTTCCTTTAGAGGTTGTATCTCTTCACGAAGAATACTGGGACCACGTTATGCAATACACACTCGATACTGTAAGCAAAGGTCTGACACCTCACCCAGATATGATGTGCAATAAGATTATCAAATTCGGTTTCTTCGAACAGCGCTGGGGGCACCTGTTTGACAAAGTAGCTACAGGTCATTATGCAGGTGTTGAGGAAAATGACGGTGTATTCTATCTGACCACATCTGCTGACCCGGTCAAAGATCAGACCGATTTTCTTGCACAGATATCCCAACAGCAGTTGTCTCATCTTCTTTTTCCGCTTGGAAAACTCACAAAAGCTGAAGTCCGCCAGATTGCTGAACAGACCGGACTGCCTAACGCTAACCGTAAAGATTCACAAGGTATCTGTTTCCTCGGTAAAATCAATTATGCCGATTTTATCGAACGTCATCTCGGCACTCGTCCCGGTCCTGTAATAGAAATAGAGACAGGAAAAAAGATAGGCACACACAAAGGCTTCTGGTTCTATACCATAGGTCAGCGTAAAGGGCTTGGACTCGGTGGAGGCCCATGGTTCGTAGTGAGAAAAAATACTCGGGACAATGTCATCTATGTCTCGCATGGATATGACACACCACGACAATACGGCAGGATTATCGACCTTCAACAGCTACACTGGATTTCAGGTAAGCCTCCCATAACTGGAGACTCTCTTAAAGTCTGTTTTAAAAACCGACACATGCCGGGATTTATCAACGGCAATCTTCAGTTCGGCAACGACGAGGATTCGGCAACTCTGTTCTCTGAATCAGATGTACAAGGCGTAGCTCCCGGACAGTTTGTTATCCTGTACACTACTGACAGGCATATATGTCTTGGTTCAGCAATGATTGTCGCACCCGAGAAGTCTCACAAACATTAAAAGATTTTCTGTTATATTTAACCTCTGTAATAGATATAGTTTTTCCTATAATGAACGATAAGATACAGCTTAAACTTGTAGGCATCACCTATAATCAGATTGAATCCGGCGTATATGCTCTGATTCTGCAGCAGGAAGATGGCACACGCCGCATACCTATCATAATAGGCTATGCCGAAGCACAGGCTATAGAATGTAAACTTCAGGAAGTCATAACTCCTCGTCCGCTCACTCACGACCTTATGGTGTCGTTGCTTGAAAACTTCGGACTGACGCTCCACGAAGTTCTCATCTACAAACTTGAATCAGGCATCTTTGCCGCAGATCTCGTTATCTCCGACAGCAAAGGTCGTAGAGTTATAGACTCACGTAGCTCAGACGCTATAGCATTAGCTATACGGGTAGGTGCCCCTATCTATACTACTCGGCAGGTACTTGAAGAAGCCGGATTCGAGCCTGATGAAAAACCAAAACAACAACGTACAGATTCATCAACTGTTTCTACTACACGCGCTCCGCGCCGCCAGTTTTCTTCACAGCCTTCAAATGACATTACCCTTCTCTCCGACCAACAACTTGCCGAACGTCTCGATATTGCCATTGCTGACGAACGTTATGAGGAGGCTGCACGTATTAAATCAGAATTAGACCGTCGTAAAAAATGAAAAAACGTAAAGAGAGGGTTGAAATGATTATCAACCTCATCACCAATCAATGTATCGGTAGTCAGGAGGAACTCGCACGCCTCCTTGCCACACACGGTTACCATGTAACCCAGGCTACACTTTCACGTGATCTCAGACAACTGAGAACATCTAAAATTCCCACAGAGAAGGGTACTTACATGTATGTCCTTCCGGATGATCACTTCGATGACCATCAGCCTGCCGGACGTATGTCTTTCAAAGGGCTTTATGATGGATCTGTACCTTCTGTAACAGTCACCTGTTCCGGTAATATGCTTGTCATTAAAACCAGAAATGGTTATGCTCCCGGACTTGCGTATGACATAGATCTGGCTCGTTGTCCTGAAATTCTCGGTACAATCCCCGGTGCCGATACTATATTCGCTGTATTACGTGAAGATGTGGACCGTAAGCGCATCAAAGAAATATTAAGTCGCTTTATGCCTCACGGTACAGTCTATCAGCTTGACTCGTCAGAAACATCTGATAAGTCTACGTTTAATTAACTTCACATCTTCTCTCTTATGATTAAAGTCGGTATTGCCGGTGCTGAAACAAGACCTGCCGGTGAATTGATAAGATTACTTCTCGGACACCCCGATATTGTACTTTCCGTCATTGAAGCGCCGACACATTCTGGTTTAAGTGTGTCAGCACTTCATCATGGACTACTTGGAGAGATTCCATTACTTTTCTCAGGTACTTTTGACCCTGCGGCGCTTGATGTGGTATTTATCTGTAATTCGGAATCTGCCCTCACTTTCCAGCAACTGTACAATCATTTCAAAAAACTGAGAATAATCGATCTCACAGATAGTCTTGGGATTGATCCCGAGAGTTCAGAAGCCGTATTAGGTCTCTCCGAGCTATATCGAAAACCGCTTGTACGCGGAGCACGTGCTGCTTCAATACCGGCTCCGATACCGGCTGTCGCACTCATAGCGCTCTATCCTCTTGCTTCACACATGCTGCTCAATGACAGTATTCATCTGAAGGTCGAAGCTCCGGACGATGTGTGTACACCTCTGGCGTTACATAAGGCTGTCTCTGTCATCACCTACCGACTTGAAATGTTACAACCCAGTTTCAGACATTCTGTAGAGGTTATAGCTTCACCGTGGTCACATCCACGCGCAATCAGAGTATCATTCACACTTAAGTGTTCTTTAGCACTTGAAGAAGTGATACGTATCTACGAAAATATATACGATGATCACAATTTCACATTTATAGTAGGTCAGCCTGCTCGCGCCTGTGATGTAGCAGGCACACAGAAATGTTTGATAGCATTGCATAAGTCCGGTTCTCATATACTTGATGTTGATATTGTGGCGGACTGTCGTATGCGTGGTGGTGCCGGTGATGCCGTACATGTTATGAACCTGCTTTTCGGATTGCACGAAAAAGTAGGTCTCTCGCTTAAAGTAGCCGACTACTGAAATTGGCATTCTGCTTTGTATTACAAATAATCTCCGTATAGTATAACCTTTATGTCTGTCAATAAAGCTATTCTACTCGGTTTTATAGGTGCCGACCCCGAAATACGTTACCCTGAGAAAGATCATCCCGTAGCTTATATGTCATTAGCAACCAATGAACTTCAGAGTGACGGACGTACCGAAATCACCGAGTGGCACAATCTTGTAATGTGGGGCAAAAATGCTACCGTCGCAGAACGATATGTCAGAAAAGGTACCCGCCTCTATGTCGAGGGACGTCTACGGTCGCGTGAGTATGTGGACAGACTCAACATCTCACGGCGAAGAACTGAAATATGGGTCGATTTCTTCGAAATTTTAGGCCGTACACAATAACTTTAGAAGACTACATTATTTTGCATTGAAACTCAAGTGTCCCTCGAAATTGACAGTATTATCCGATTTCGGTGGTCACTTGAGTTTTTTTTTGTAACTTTGAAATTTCTTAGAGTATGATGACCTTTCACATCTGAAATAAATAGGTACTTATAACTCTTAAGAAACCTTCTCCAGAATTATTATTTGTAATTTAAATCATATTTTATAGGTTTAAAAGATGAGAAAATGGCGTATCGAAGACTCCAGCGAATTGTATAATGTAGCCGGCTGGGGTCTTAAATACTTCTCTATAAATGACAAGGGCCATATTCAGGTCACTCCGCGCGAAAACTGTGCAGCCGTAGACCTGCACACAGTCATGGAAGAGCTACGTGTGCGCGATGTTGCTGCGCCAGTACTGCTTCGTTTTCCTGATATTCTCGATAATCGTATCGAAAAGATATCAAGCTGTTTCCGTAAAGCTGCTGCAGAGTACGACTATAAAGGCCAGAACTTCATTGTCTATCCTATTAAAGTCAACCAGATGCGCCAGGTTGTCGAGGAAATAGTCAGTCACGGCAATAAGTATAATATGGGTCTCGAAGCCGGCTCAAAACCGGAACTGCACGCTGTACTGGCTGTAAACACTCATGTTAACTCGATAATAGTTTGCAACGGCTATAAGGATGAAGACTATATCGAGCTTGCCTTGCTTGCTCAGAAAATGGGACGCCGAATATTTATCGTAGTTGAAAAGCTTAATGAACTCAGGCTGATAGCCGAAGTATCCAAGCGTCTCCATATAATGCCAAATATCGGTATACGTATCAAACTCTCCTCATCCGGTTCAGGTAAATGGGAAGAGTCCGGAGGCGATGTTAGTAAATTCGGCCTGAATTCGTCAGAACTTCTTACTGCTCTTGACTTCCTCGAAAAGCATAAGTTGAAAGAGTGCCTTCAGTTTATACACTTTCATATCGGTAGTCAGATTACAAAGATACGTCGCATTAAAAACGCTCTACGCGAGGCTGTACAGTTCTATGTACAACTCTCACGCATGGGATTCAATATCAATTTTGTAGATATTGGCGGCGGCCTCGGTGTCGATTATGATGGCACACGCTCTTCAATGGGAGAAAACTCTATGAACTACTCTATTCAGGAGTATGTCAACGATTCAGTTTCCGCTCTTGTTGATGTTTGTGTCAAAAATAATCTTCCCCAGCCTAATATCATCACTGAGAGCGGACGCTCGCTTACAGCTCATCACTCTGTACTCGTTATAGAAGTCCTTGAGACTACACAACTCCCCATTTGGCAGGATTCCGAAACACTTCCTGATAACGCTCACGAATTAGCCGTTGAGCTTTATAATATCTGGGATAAGATAAATCCCTCACGTGTATTTGAAGATTGGCATGATGCCCTTCAGATACGTGAGGAAGCCCTTGAACGGTTCAGTCTCGGACTGCTTGATCTAACCACACGCGCGCAGATTGAGAAACTTTTTTGGTCTGTGGCCCGTGATGTACACGAAATGGTACGTAGCATGAAGCATCCGCCCGAAGAACTCCGTAAAGTTGCCCGCATGTTGCCGGAAAAATATTTCTGTAATTTCTCCCTTTTCCAGAGTCTTCCCGACAGCTGGGCAATTGATCAGATGTTCCCTATCATGCCTATTTCACGGCTTGACGAAAAACCCACCCACGAATGTACTATTCAAGACGTGACATGCGATTCTGACGGTAAGATTGACAATTTTGTTTCACCACAGGGTACAAGTTATTCCTTACCCGTACATAGCCTTAAACATGGAGAGCATTACTATCTTGCCGTATTCCTTGTAGGTGCATATCAGGAAATACTTGGTGACCTCCACAATCTCTTTGGTGATACAAACGCTGTCCACATTTCTGTACATGAAGATGGATACGACATCGAACAGATTATTGATGGTGAACCTGTAGCTGACGTACTTGACTATGTTGAGTATAATCCTAAGAAACTGGTTCGTAATCTGGAGACATGGGTATCTGCTTCGGTAAAGAAAGGTGTAATTTCGGCTGAAGAAGGACGACAGTTTCTGAATAACTACCGTTCTGGTCTTTACGGTATTACCTACCTCGAACGTGATCAGGTATGAGGTATTTCCTCAAGCTTTCCTACAACGGTGCTCCGTTTCATGGCTGGCAGATTCAGCCTAATGCTGTCAGTGTGCAGCAGACAGTTGAAAATGCACTTACCACCTTACTGCGCGTTCCGACGCCTGTAACAGGCGCCGGACGCACAGATACTGGTGTCAACGCCCGGGTTATGTTCGCTCATTTCGATTTCGACGGTATGTTACCGGAACGAAATCGGTTACTTCAGTCTCTGAATAGATTATGCGGCCCGGCAATAGCATTTCACGATATATTTCCTATGGCACCCGACGCTCATGCCCGCTTTGATGCTACTTCGCGTACTTACAGATATTTTGTATCTCATCTGAAGAATCCGTTTTTGTCCAATCTGATTTGGCACTCCCCTTCACGGCTTGACTACATTGCCATGAACAATGCCGCTCGGATATTACTTGAGACAGAAGATTTCACTTCATTCGCTAAGCTGCATTCGGATGTCAAGACAAATATATGCCATGTTACTGAAGCCTTATGGCAACCTGTTAGTATTGCTTTCGCACAGCCTGACATTTATGATACTGACGACGTTGATGTGAATTTTCTCGATACAGGATTCCCTATATTGCCGGAACTCGATATGACAAAAAACAGTAAGTCTGTAGCTGTAACATGTTTTACAATCACTGCTGACCGTTTTTTGCGGAATATGGTCCGTGCCGTCGTAGGTACACTCATAGATGTCGGACGTGGCAAACTGTCAATAGCTGACTTTACTGACATTATCAGTCGTAAGGACAGATGTGCCGCCGGTACTTCTATGCCTCCTCATGCTCTTTTCCTTTGGGACATAACATATCCAAAAGATATTTTTGCTTCATGAACAATATAGCAGACAGAATACAGCAGCTACGTAATGAGCTCAACCGACACAATCATAATTATTACGTACTTAACCAACCGGAGATTTCGGATAAAGAGTTTGACCTGCTTATGAAGGAACTCGAACGTCTTGAAGCCGAACACCCCGAATTTGCTGATCCCCTGTCTCCTACACAACGTGTCGGTTCTGACCTCACTAAAAGTTTTGAGCATGTTGTCCATGAACGTCCTATGATGTCTTTGGCCAACTCCTACTCACTCGAAGAAGTTGATGAGTGGTTTGAGCGTATCCGTAAAGCACTTGAAGGCGAATCTTTTGCTATTGTCGGTGAAATGAAATTCGATGGCACCTCTATATCTCTTACTTACCGTAACGGTCGCATGATACGTGCTGTCACACGTGGCGACGGTACACAAGGCGATGATGTGACTGCCAACGTAAAAACAATCCGCAGTATTCCTCTTATTCTGCAACCCGGAGACTGGCCTGAAGAGTTTGAAATACGTGGAGAAATACTTATGCCATGGGAGGTATTCGAGAAGTTGAACGCTGAACGTGCCTATAATGAGGAACCTCTCTTTGCAAATCCTCGCAACGCAGCTTCAGGAACACTTAAGATGCAAGACCCGCGTGAAGTTGCCAAACGTCATCTTGATGCACGTTTCTATTATCTGCTTAGTGATAATCTGCCTTTTGATAACCATTATGATAACATGATGGCCGCACGTAGCTGGGGATTTAAAATATCAAAGGCAATGACTCTGCTTCACTCTCTTGACGAAGTCAACCGATATATCACCTACTGGGATAAGGAACGTAAGACTCTCCCTGTAGCTACTGATGGGCTTGTTTTCAAAGTTAATTCCCTGCGTCAGCAACTGAACCTCGGCTACACCGCTAAATCGCCTCGCTGGGCCTTGGCCTTCAAATTCAATCCGGAGAGTGCTTGTACACGTCTGCGTTTCGTTTCATTTGAAACAGGCAGAATGGGTATAGTCACTCCTGTGGCTAACCTCGAACCTGTCCTGTTGTCAGGAACTATTGTCAAACGTGCATCTTTGCATAATGATGACATAATTCAGGAACTTGATATTCATCAGGGAGACTGGCTTTATGTAGAGAAAGGTGGCGAAATAATTCCTAAAATTACAGGAGTCGATAAGGAACGCAGACAACCAGATGCCGCAAAAATCAGGTTTGTTTCAGAATGTCCTGTATGTGGCACCAAACTGACACGTATCTATGGTGATGCAGCATGGTGCTGCCCTAATCATTTCGGTTGTAGACCGCAGATTACCGGTAAAATCGAACACTTTTGTGCACGGCGTATGATGAATATAGACGGTATCGGTGAAGAAACAGCTGAACTTCTGTTTGACACCGGTCTTGTCGAACGTATTGCCGACCTGTATGATATACGTCAGGAACAACTCGAAACTCTTGAACGTATAGGGGAAAAAACGGCCACAAGAATCATTCAGGGTATCGAAGATTCGAAGAAAGTACCCTTTGAACGTGTAGTGTACGCTCTTTCTATTCCTAATGTGGGAGAAACTACTGCCAAACGTCTTGCCAAAGCAGTAAAGAGTATGGACGCAATGATGCGTATGAGTGTCGAAGAGCTTACTGCTGTACCCGATGTAGGACCTATTATAGCTCAGGGTATTTACGACTTTTTACGTCAGCCGGTAAATGAGGATAATATACGACGCCTCACAGCTGCCGGTGTACAGATGTCTTTGAGCTCAGATAAACTTCATCCGGCTACTGAAACTCTTGCCGGTAAAACGATAGTAATCTCAGGCACTTTCTCTCACCATAGCCGTGATGAATACAAGGACATTATAGAACGTGAAGGCGGAAAGAACACAGGAAGTATTTCTAAAAAGACTTCATTTGTTCTTGCCGGTGAAAATATGGGACCGGCTAAACTTGAAAAATGTAAAAATCTCGGAATTCCGATAGTTACAGAAGATGAATTTCTGGCTATGTTGACACCGGCAAAGAGTGAGACCGAAACAATTTAACCTTCTGCATTGTTTTATATATGTTCTTATAGAAGAACTAAATCATTTTGTTTTACTGTCGGGTCGGACGAATTGTGATATTCCTACGATTCGCATGTAACGGTGTGCTTTTCACCGTTACAATTTATTTTTATTGTTATGAAACATAAATTTTGTCATCTCATAGAGTGGTATTGTCGACATACAGTCACCCTTCATTGAGATTATATTCCTACAGGTTTCAGAACTGTTGAAATTAAGAATATAAAGTAATAAACCGGGAGCACCACAGGTTTCAAACCTGACGGTGCTCCCAATTTTTATGGATATTTTCCTTTGGCTACCCTTTCTTACATATCCTTTAACAGCTGTATGCGCTCAGCCGGATGCTCTGTGCCGAATACAAAACTTCCTGCCACTAATATATCTGCCCCGGCAGCAGCTAAAAGCGGCCCGGTTTTAGCATTTACTCCTCCGTCTATCTCTATTACAGCCTTAGAACCGGTAGAATCTATTAGATGCCGTAATTCAGCACATTTTTTATAGGTGTGTTCTATGAATGGCTGACCGCCAAAACCGGGATTAACAGACATTAGAAGCACTAATTCCACATCTTCTATTATATCCTCCAGCATCGATACCGGAGTAGCCGGATTAAGAGTTACACCGGCTTTCATACCGGCCTGATGTATCTCTTGTATGGTACGGTGCAAATGCAGACATGCTTCCTGATGCACATTCATTATATCCGTCCCTATATCACGTAGCTTGCTTATCCATTTGTGAGGTTCGACTACCATCATGTGGACATCAAGCGGTTTTGTGCAGATGCGTCCTACAGCTTCAAGCACAGAGAAACCGAAAGAAATGTTAGGGACAAATACTCCGTCCATAACATCCAGATGCAGATAGTCTGCTTCCGAACGGTTTATCATCTCTATGTCGGGAGTAAGATTTGCAAAATTCGCTGATAACAGCGAAGGTGATACTTTCATGTGTATTGAATGTTAGGTTATATTTTTTGATTACCGTATGGTAGTTATTCTTTTTCAATTTCTAAATATATTACTGACGCGGAGAGTCTCCGTAAAGGCTTTTGCCCAACTGGTTGACTTTCCGCGTCAGTAATATATTTAAGTTTCAGTAGGTTTTTTCTTAGGCTTAAAAGCATTCCAGAGTATGAATAGCACACATACTACTGCAATACCATAGCCGCACCATGTGAGGTATTTATTATATTCCTCAACCTTTTCAAATAGTTGATCCGGACTCACATGCAACGATAGCCAATAACCCAGACCTCCGAGTACACTGTTCCATACCAGGGCTCCTAAAAAAGTGAATAATGAGAATACCCAGATATTCATCCGTGCTATGCCGGCTGGTATGGATATCAACTGGCGTATGGCTGGTATCAAACGTCCTACAAAAGTCGATACAGCACCGTGCTTATCAAAATAGTTCTCGGCCTTTATTACCTTATCTCTGTTTATCATCAAGGCGTGTCCCATACGCGAATCAGCAAATTTATACACTACAGGACGCCCTATCCAAAGAGCCAGATAGTAATTTATATATGCTCCTACAAGAGCTCCTAAGGTAGCCATAAGCACAACAACGATAATATTCATATCGCTCCCGGCGCCGGTATTGGTACAGGCCAGATAAGCGGCCGGGGGTACGACTACCTCTGAGGGAAATGGTATAAAACTACTCTCTATAACCATGAATACGAATACAAAGAGATAGTTGGCATTTTCAACAAACCATTGAAAAAACTGGCTTGCATCAAATATTGATAGCAGCATGTCGGTCTTCTTGTATGTTGTAGATTGTTTTATCGTATTTACTACTCATTGTTATTTTAAAGTACATCTGTACGTACTTTTATACCCACACTTTGTAATAACTTTGCATAATACGCAGCCTTACGCTCTACAGGCAATGGATATGCACGGCTTGTCGAAGGCATACGCCATATATGTAATCCGTTGGCTGATTCAACCATTTCACCCATACGGGGCAACGTTGTGTCTGTAAGCTGAGCTATGACTCCGGCCGCTTTCTCACCAGTAGTAGCTATTGTGCGGCATTCAGGCATCTGCGCCAGTAAGCCTTCAAGGTCTACGGGAGTCACTATATCAAGATATTTATCTGAGGCATTACCCTTAAGCCGACGAACCTGCTGAGCAGTATCATTAAGGGCTATCCCCTCTCGGGTCATTAGCTCGCGTATGCGTACAAGGTCAAAATTCTTACCGTCATGAGCGTACAGTCCCTTGACATCACCGGTAAATAATAATCCCATAACCTTCCAGAAATCATTAGTACGGTTGGGATAATAGAAATTCATACTCCATCTGTGAGCGCCCGGCGGAAATGTACCCATGATAAGTACTTTCGCGTGCGGAGGTATAAACGGAGGCCAGGGATGTGTCTCTAACGATTGTTTGTTTTCTTCCATATCGTTTGGTAAAAAGGACTGCTCGTACCGAAGTTACTTTGTTCTTTATTTATCGGCATGTAATCCTGCTACTATCTTTTCAGCCAGCGATGCAATAGCTGTGAAAATCGAATCGTCAGCACTATGTTTCATCTCGATATGCCCCACCGATTCAATCTTCATCTTGTTTACATATTGTTGCATTCCGTTAGCTACTGCAGAGGCCCAGCTAAATGAACCGAATGAGCCGAAAACTCTGTTTTTAAGCTCACGGGTTTCTATAGCTATCATAAACTGTTCTATAGCTGGAAACAGATGCATCGAATAAGTAGGCCCACCGACTACAAGTCCTTTATAACGGAACACATCGGCAAGCATATCGCTCATACTGCTATGAGAGGCATTATGTATTTTAATACGACGTATACCTCGGGCAGTAAGCTCACGACCGAGTGCCTCAGCTATAACACCTGTGTTGCCATACATGGAGCCGTACACTATAACTACGCCTTCTTCGGCTTCATATCGGCTCAGACGGTCATAAATATCTATAACCTTACCTACATGGTCATGCCAAACCGGACCATGTGTCGAGCAGATATACTGTAGATTTAAACCTTTTAGTTTTCCAAGTGCTCTTTGTACAGAAACACCGTATTTTCCTACTATATTTGAGTAATAACGGTACATTTCCGACCAATACCAGTCAGTATCCATTTCGTAATCGGTGACACCGCCGTTAAGTGCTCCGAATGTTCCGAAAGCATCGCCGCTGAACAGTACTTCACGTTCTTTGACATAAGTCATCATAGTCTCGGGCCAATGCACCATCGGAGTCATATAGAAAGTCAGACTCAGGTCACCCAACTCTATACAGCTACCTTCCTTAATCTCAATAAAACGTTCCGGATCTGTTATCTTATAAAATCCGCCTACCATTCCTATAGTCTGGCGGTTACCGATTATCTTCAGGTCTGGAAAAGCTTTAACTATTTCCGGTATAGAACCTGAGTGGTCAGGTTCCATGTGGTTTATTACCAGATAATCTATTTTGGGAGTACCGGCCTGTCGGAGATTATGTAGAAAATCAGGCAGACTTCCAAGTTCTACAGTATCAATAAGTGCAGTTTTTGTACTGCCGGTCACCAGATATGAATTATAACTAACTCCATAAGGTAACGGCCACATCGACTCGAATCTTTCCGTCGTGCGGTCATTAACTCCGACATAACGTATGCCGGGACATATATTAGTAATATTCAGCATGTCTTTATAGTTATTTGAGACTGCAAATTTACAAATTCTCCCTTACATTTAAGGCTTCTCTCCTCATTTTATCTTATTTTGCTTAATTTTGCAGTCATATTTAAAATAGACTGAATATATTAGACAGGTATATCACCTTTATATGTTACTCTGCTTTATATCTTCGGTTTCAATATCTAATCTTTTTAATTCTTTGATAGTTCATGCATTTCGCTCCCGTACAAGGTCATACTGATGCCCCCTACCGACACTTCCATGCTCAGGTATATGGTGGAAATCTTACATATTACACTCCCTTCATACGTCTTGAACACGGACAGCTAAGACGTCGTGACCTTACTGATTTCACATCAGACCTCAACCATAATCTTACACTTATACCTCAGATTATCTTTCGTGACGAAGAGGAACTGTTCACTTTAGCACGTTTATTACACGAATCCGGAGCCCGGCGTATAGATCTCAATATGGGTTGCCCTTTTCCGTTACAGACAGGTCATGGCCGTGGAGCTGCTACTGTTGCTAACGATACTCTCGGTGTAGCAGTAACTCGTCTTACTCACGATATGCCAGACATAAATTTTTCTCTTAAAATGCGGCTTGGTCTCTCAGACCCTGATGAATGGCACACTCTGTTGCCTCATCTTAATAATGCACGTCTTATGCACGTAACAGTTCATCCGCGTATCGCCAAGCAGCAATATTCCGGCGACCTTTACCTTGACCGCTTTCAGCAGTTGCTTGACAGTTGCGAACATCCCGTTATCTATAATGGTGAGCTACGTTCGCCAGAAAATGTAGTACAGATTTACCGCCAATTTCCAAAAATATCTGACGTTATGATAGGTCGTGGTTTGCTCGGGCGTCCTTCTCTAAGTGCTGAAATAGCTGAAGGGCGTGAATGGACTTCTGACGAACGTCACACAAAACTTCTGACATTCCACAGGCTTTTATTTACTCACTATCAACAGACTCTCTGTGGAGATACCCAGATTCTTACAAAAATCCAACCATTCTGGGAATATACAGAAGACGAGATAGGCCGCAAGGCGTGGAAAGCTCTTCGCAAGGCTAATACCCTTCCCAAATACCGTACCGCTCTTGCTCAGCTTTCCTAACTACAATAACCTTCAAAGCCTCTAAGTATTTCACAAAAAAGCGCCCCCGTAAATTAACCGGGAGCGCTTCTTTGTTTCATATCCGATAAGTACCTCAACGCAAAAACAACAGTTCGCGATATTTCGGCAACGGCCAGATTTCGTTATCTACCATCAGCTCCAATTCATCTATGTGATGGCGTATATTCTCTAAAGCCGGTGCTATGTAATCATGATAAGCAATAGCTTTCTCACGTTCATTAGGCTTACGATTAGCCTTATGACGATCTTTTATCATAGACTCAACCTCACCGCGTATAGCAGCTATATGGTCAGATATTTTTTCAATTGACTCCATATCCTGACGGGCTATACGGTCCGCTTTTTCTCCTTTGAAAAGCTGTTTGATTTTATACACATTATCAAGTAATAGACTCTGATAACGTGTGGCAGCCGGTATAATATGATTTATAGCCAAGTCACCAAGCACACGCGATTCTATCTGAAGTTTTTTGGAATACATCTCCCACTTAACTTCATTTCGTGCTTTTATCTCCTTACGGTTCATGACACCTGTACGTTCGAACATCTCTATACTTTCAGGACGTGTATAGGCATCATACACTAAGGGTGCCGATGTTTCGGTGTCAAGACCACGACGCTGTGCTTCTTCTTTCCATTCATCACTGTAACCGTTACCATCAAAGTGTATCGGCCTACTCTGTTTAAGAAGCTTCTTTATTTCCGCAAAAATAGCACTGTTACGCTCCTCTCCAGCAGCTTCACGTGCCTCTACGGCATCAGCAAACTGCGTCAGCTCGTCAGCTACAGCTGCATTAAGCGCTATCATAGCCGACCCGCAATTAGCTGATGAACCGACGGCGCGATACTCAAATCTGTTACCGGTAAAAGCAAACGGACTGGTTCTGTTTCGGTCAGTATTATCAACCATAAGCTCAGGAATCTGAGCTACATCAAGACGTAATTCGTTCTTGCCGGCAAGTGTCAGAGCTTTGTGATCATCAAACTGCTCTATTTTGTCAAGTATTTCACTTAGCTGCGAACCCATAAACATGGAGATTATAGCCGGAGGAGCCTCATTTCCACCAAGACGATGTGCATTTGTAGCATTCATGATCGAAGCCTTCATCAGGCCGTTATGCTTATGTACCGCTGACATGACATTAGCTATAAATGCAAGGAATTGTAGATTTTGTTCCGGAGTTTTACCCGGCGCGAACAACATTACACCCGTGTCTGTACCAAGACTCCAGTTATTATGCTTACCACTGCCGTTGATACCGTCGAAAGGCTTTTCATGCAACAGCACACGGAAGTTATGCCGACGTGCCACTTCATCCATTACCCACATCAGTAACATATTATGGTCATTAGCCAGATTAGTTTCCTCAAACACCGGCGCAAGCTCAAACTGATTGGGAGCAACTTCATTATGTCGTGTTTTAGCCGGTATACCAAGACGATGACATTCCAATTCGAGTTCAAGCATAAAAGCCTCTACACGACTCGGTATAGCACCGAAATAATGGTCCTCAAGCTGCTGGTTTTTAGCACTTTCATGTCCCATAAGTGTACGCCCTGTCAGCATCAGATCAGGACGCGCTGTATAAAGGGCTTCATCTACCAGAAAATATTCCTGTTCCCAACCTAGATAGCTGTTCACATGTTGTACATTATCATCAAACAGTTTAGCTACTCTGGTAGCAGCTTTGTCAATACTGTTAAGAGCTCTCAGCAAAGGTGTTTTATAATCAAGACTCTCGCCCGTATAAGCTATGAAAATTGTAGGTATACACAACGTATTGCCTACAATAAAAGCCGGTGATGATATATCCCATGCCGAATAACCTCGGGCCTCGAAAGTGTTACGTATACCTCCGTTCGGAAAACTTGAGGCATCAGGTTCCTGTTGCACCAGAAGTTTGCCGCTGAACTCTTCCATTACCCCGCCCTTTCCGTCAGGCTCCATAAAGCCGTCATGCTTCTCGGCCGTGCCGTCAGTCAGAGGATGAAACCAGTGAGTATAATGACGTGCTCCGTTATCTATAGCCCAACGTTTCATACCTTCGGCCACACTGTCTGCAAGGTCTCGACTTAGAGGCTGTTTGTTATCAATAGCCTTAACCAATGCCTCATACGTCTTTTTTGGCAAATAGTCATACATTTTGGCACGATTGAACACCTGACGGCCGAAATAACGGTCCACTCTTTCTTTCGGCATGTCTACCTTAACGGCTTTACGCGACGAGGCTACCTCGACGCTCTTAAATCTCAACTTCGACATAAGTTATATGTAAATCACAAAATAATGCCGCGAGGATTTCTAATCCCTACGGCAGTAAGTCAAAGACTTGTCTGACAGCCCTTAGCTGATTTTATTTCTGGGGCCATAATAATTGTAAGCACATCACTGCCTACATATTGTCAATATGTGTGAAACAACTATACTCACGAGAATTACCCCGATATAGACAGCTGACACACGTTCAACTTGCAAAAGTAGTATTTTTTATCTTTTCACGCAAATTTTCTCCCATATTTTTATAATAATTTAGAAAAGATCAACAATAACCTCATCACTTATCATCACTCCCCTTTCAGTTAATGACAGCATATTTCCTTTAAAACAGAGATTCCCCGCTTCAACATGACGTGACACTTTATATCTCAGTTTTTTCCAAGCCTGCTCCCCCCAATGTAGCTTATAGGCATAACAGTCCAATCCTGAGGTAGTTCTGAGTCTGGTCATTATCTCTTCCTCACGTAGTTCCTCATCAGTCAGAATCTCTCGGGTAATCAGTTTATCCTGTAAATCTGGCGAAGGCTCTGAAGTTGTATAGGTTCGCAAATACATACGTATATCTCCGGCATTCCAACGTCTTGTACGCTTACCATCATAACTATGTGCCGATGGTCCCAGACCAAGATACGGCTTACCATACCAATACAGACTGTTATGTTGTGATTCATATCCCGGTAGTGCATAATTTGATAATTCATAACGTTTCAGTCCGTAAGCTTCAGTAAGTCGGCATAAAAGACTGAACATTTCTACACTATCCATCTCGTCAGCTTCTCTCAGACGTCCGTCATTTCGTAATTGTGTCAGTGCTGTACGCTCCTCATACATCAGTGAGTAAGCCGACAGATGTTTCACACCCATATCAAGCATTTCTCTGACATCCCTGCAGAAACCTTCAACATTCTGTCCCGGCAAGCCAAAGATAAGATCACCACTGACATTCGGACATCTTGAACTAAGTAGCCTAAGAGCCCGTCTTGCAGTCTCACCGTCATGAAGTCTGCCTACAGTATGCAACAAACGGTTATCAAAACTCTGTACCCCCACACTTATACGGTTCACTCCGTATGCCTGCCACAAAGCTATCGAATCGACAGTAACATCTTCCGGATTTACCTCAATCGTAAATTCTTTTATATCGGAATCGCCAAGACGTTGCCGAAGACCGGTACTAAGACGTTCAAATTCCTTTGCCGGAAGCAATGAGGGTGTACCGCCGCCTATATATAGCGTATCTGTTTTTTCGGGACACTCTTCTTTACGCATATCAAATTCGGTAAGAAACGCATCAACAAGCCGTCTCCAGTCAGCCTGAACAACACCGGCACTATAAAAATCGCAATATATACACCTTTTCCGGCAATAAGGCACATGTATATACACTCCCCCTGAGCCGCACACTTTATATTCATTCATATTGTGACCGTTTTTTGATTAATATAGAATTATCAACCGTCTTTTTAAGACAGACGTAAGCTCAACGTATGACATAATAAAAACGTATATTATTACTTAAATTTATTTTTATGTTACACAACATATCTTTTGTTAGCCTTTTTATCATATTATATTGCTAAATTGCGTGCGTTTTTGAAAGAGCCTATATGGCCCCTATTACTCTCCAACCTATTTTTAATTGTCTCTCCGTCTCTGCTCACTTTCCGAACAACAATAATCTCATATATCATGAAGGTTTACAAGACAAGCGAAATCAAGAACATTGCCCTTCTCGGATCGAAGGGCTCGGGTAAGACCACACTCGCTGAAGCAATGCTCTTCGAGTGTGGAGTTATAAAACGTCGTGGCTCTATTGAGGCCAAGAATACAGTTTCAGACTATTTCCCTGTTGAGAAAGAGTACGGTTATTCTGTCTTCTCTACTGTATTCAATGCTGAGTTCCTTGGCAAAAAGCTTAACGTCATTGATTGTCCGGGTGCTGACGATTTCGTAGGCAATGCGTACACTGCTCTTGGTGTATGTGATACCGGCGTAGTGCTTGTCGACGCCGATTACGGTGTGGAGGTAGGTACACAGAATATCTTCCGCACAACCGAAAAGCTGCAGAAGCCCGTCATCTTTGCTCTCAACCATATCGATGGTGAGAAAGTTGATTTTGACAACGTGATGGAACAGCTCCGTGATAACTTTGGTAGCAAGGTAGTTCCTATCCAGTTCCCGATTAATGTAGGTCCCGGCTTCAATGCTCTCATTGACGTGCTGGTGATGAAGAAATATGAGTGGGGTCCTGAGGGTGGTACTCCGAAAGTATCTGACATTCCTGAAGAGTATCTTGAACGTGCTGAGGAAATGCACCGCACACTCGTCGAGGCAGCTGCCGAAAATGACGAAGAGCTCATGGAAAAATTCTTTGAGGAAGAACACCTCACAGAAGACGAAATGCGTACCGGTATCCGCAAAGGACTTATTGACCGCTCTATATTCCCTGTCTTTATCGTAAGTGCACTTAAGGATATGGGGGTACGTCGTATGATGGAATTCCTCGGCAACGTATGTCCCTTTGTTACCGATATGCCCTATCCTACTACTATATCAGGTGAAGAAGTCGCTCCCGAAGCCAATGGTCCTCTGTCATTGTTCTTCTTCAAGACTTCTGTAGAGCCCCACATAGGTGAAGTAGCCTTCTTCAAAGTCATGAGTGGTACACTCCATGCCGGTGACGACCTTGAGAATGTATCACGCGGTGGCAAAGAACGTCTGGCTCAGGTTTATACCGTATGCGGTCAGCTGCGTACTCCGGTTGATACTTTAGAAGCTGGTGATATAGGCGCAGCCGTTAAGCTTAAAGATGTGCGTACAGGCAATACTCTCGATGCTAAGGGATGCGACTACCAGTTTGATTTCATCAAATATCCTGCTCCTAAATACACCCGTGCCATACGTCCTCTCAACGAATCCGATGCAGAGAAGTTATCCGGTATACTAACACGTATGCACGAGGAAGACCCGACATGGCTTATCGAACAGTCAAAAGAGCTGAAACAGACCTTAGTAAAGGGTCAGGGTGAATTCCATCTCCGCACACTCAAATGGCGTATCGAAAATAACGAGAAGTTACCCATTGAGTTTGTAGAACAGAAGATTCCATATCGTGAGACTATCACTAAGGCTGCCCGCGCTGATTACCGTCATAAGAAACAGTCAGGTGGTTCTGGACAGTTTGGTGAAGTCCACATCATCATCGAACCTTACAGTGAAGGTATGCCTGAACCCGATACCTATAAATTCGGTAATCAGGAATATAAACTTAATGTACGCGACAAACAGGAAATTCCTCTCGAATGGGGTGGCAAACTTGTTGTCTATAACTGTATTGTAGGTGGTGCTATCGATGCACGCTTCATTCCTGCCATTGTCAAAGGCCTTATGGACCGTATGGAACAAGGTCCTCTTACCGGTTCGTATGCCCGCGACGTGCGTGTCATGATATATGACGGTAAGATGCATCCGGTAGATTCAAATGAAATATCTTTCCGTCTTGCCGGTCGTAACGCTTTCTCACAGGCTTTCAAGGCAGCTAATCCTAAGATTCTGGAGCCTATCTACGATGTTGAGGTACACACTCCGGACGACTACATGGGTGATGTCATGAGTGATCTGCAGGGACGTCGTGGTATTATAATGGGTATGGATGCCGAAAACGGCATACAGAAGCTGAATGCTAAAGTACCTCTGAAGGAAATGGCAAGCTACTCCACATCCCTCAGCTCGATAACAGGCGGACGTTCGTCATTCTCTATGGAATTTGCCGGATATGAACTCGTTCCGGGCGATGTTCAGGACAAACTTCTCAAGGAGTATGCTGAGACAGTTCAGGACGATTGATACATTAACTTAAAAGACACTCGATAATCATTACATTATGCCCTCCGGCTGGCCTCTGACCAAGTTAGCCCGACCATAACGAACGATTATACCCTCAAGAGTGTCGTAATGATATCCTGCCTTGTCCGATTAAGGCGGCAGGATATCATTTTTTATTTACTTCTACCGAACGACAGCGGCCCTGCGGTAATTACCGCAGGGCCGCGGTCGTTAGGTCTATATAATCAAATTTTTAACCTATTGCACTGTGAAGACACATATCAGTAATCCATATCCAAAGCGGACAGAAACCCATAAACAGAATCACACTGAGTGTAAGTGATGAAGTTCCTGTAGCTGTATATACGTTATACTCGTCGGCAATAATGATACCCGAGAAGGCCGGTGGAAGAGCAGCAGCTACAACCAACATCTTCAGATTGAACGGATCCATCTTGAAGACCAGACCCAATATCAGCACTACTGCCGGCATAACTATCATCTTTAGTATCGAACCAAGCACTGCCTGCCAGTTAATAGTAATCTTGATAGCAGAAAGTGTGATACCGGCTGAGAACACTGCCATCGAGGCATTGGCTTTTGCAATAAGATCAAATGACGGGCTCAACCAGTCAGGCCATTTTAAGCCGCAAAGAACCAATATAACTGCGAGGATAGGTGCCCAGGCCACAGGTTGCTCCAAAGCGTGAATTACAGGCTTCCATGCGCTTTCTTTCGTCTTTTTCGGGTCAGTGTCGTCAAGTGAGGCATTCATCAGTGACAAACCTACCGGAATACCCACTGCATTGACAACTATACCTACAATCGCAACTACAAGAGCTACGGCCGGTGTGGTACCGAAGATAGGTTCAAGTACCGCAAATCCGAGGAAACCGATTGTCGGTGAGCCACTGATAAGGGCTGATACAGCAGCATCGGCACCGGTATTCTTCTTAAAACAGTAGCGGAAGATAAAGTACACAAGCATGAAACAGCCCATAATACCTATAAGAGATACAAGCGTCAGCTTAATATCACGAGCCAGCATCTCTCGGTCTGCCTGTACTATCGATACGAACAAGGCTGCCGGCAACGCATAGTCAAGCACGACCTTATTGAATTTCTTTGAATCTTGCCCATTGAATATCCCCTTCTTTCCGGAGATATATCCTGCCAGCATCACCACAAGGATAGGCACAATGGCATAGAGAATGATATGTAACATAATCGTATATTTTGATAATAAAAAAGGACCGGCGAGATACTGTACATTCAGTAGCTCGCCAGCCCCGAAAGTTTTTATAATAGTTTATAGGTCCTCATACTGGCTCAGACAGTATAATCTATCAGAGGAGTAGGATTCAGATAGCCTATGTGTCCGCTTTCCTTTCCTGAATCGGCGGCAAGCTGTACATCTATCAGACATGGCTTACGCGAAGCTATAGCTTCTGTCAGTGCCTGGGTAAGTTCTTCAGGTGTCTGTACATAATATGTCTTTGCACCGAAAGCTTCTCCAAGCTTATCATAGCGGGCGTGAATATCAAGAGTCGTAGGTGCTGGCATATCACCACCGGCTGGATTAACACCTATACCGTTATAGATACCGCCATTATTGAATATAACTACCGTACAAGGAAGATTGAAGCGGCAGATAGTACTGAAGTCCATACCGGAGAAACCGAAGGCAGAATCACCCTCTATTGCAACCACACTCTTACCGGTGGCTGCGGCTGCACCTATAGTCGAACCCATACCCATGCCCATGATTGACCATGTAGCACAGTCTATACGGTGACGTGGCAGTACCATATCTATTACATCACGGGTATCGTCAAGTGTATTTGCGCCCTCGTTCACAAGTATTACATCAGGATTTGCAGCTAACACAGGCTTGATAGCACCTAAGGCTGTCCAGTGATTCATAGGCATTGCAGTAGCCTCTTTCTTAAGACGCTCTGCGAATTTGACGTTTTCTTCTTTAGTCTTAGCCTGCAGACCGGCCAGCCACGACGGATCAGCCTGCATCTGCTTGCCTTTCATTTCAGCAAGCAGGGCATCAAGAGCAAGGCCCATATCTCCCACTACCGGAGCAGCTATAGGTACATTACGGTCTATCTCTTCAGGATCTACCTCTATCTGAACAAACTTCATGTCAGGATTCCACTTACCGCGTCCGAATGAAAGCATCCAGTTGATACGGGCACCTATGACTATGGTAACGTCACTTTTCTCCATAATGTCTGAACGGCAGGAGATAGCGCTTAGCTCACCATTGTCTGGCATAAGACCTTTGGCCATGGACATAGGCAGATAAGGTATCTTATAAGTTTCGATAAGTTCCTTTATCTTATCATCGACCTGGCTGTAAGCAGCGCCCTTACCAAGCAGTATAGCCGGACGTTTAGCATTAAGTATAAGCTCAGCGGCACGTTTTACAGATTCACTGTTAGGTGCTACCGATGAGTAAAGATCAACAGGAGTATAAAACAGCTTCTCAGCCTCAGCCCGATCCATTACCTCACCTAAAGCAGGAGTTGTCATATCAATGTAGACACCACCAGGACGTCCGCTTATTGCAGCTCTGTATGCTCTGGCTACTGCCGAAGGTATATCGCTGGCCTTGCTGCAACGGAAAGCTGCCTTAACCAATGGTTTAGCTGTATTGAACTGGTCAAGCTGCTCGTAGGTACCCATATTCATATCTACCATAGTCGGATCACTGGCACCTGATATCTGTATCATCGGATAGCAGTTTACCGTAGCATTAGCGGTTGCCGTAAGACCGTTAAGAAAACCTAAAGATGATACTGTAAGTAATACACCCGGCTGTTTGGTAAGAAATCCGTGCGTTGCGGCAGCCATACCGGCCTGCTGTTCAAAACGGAAACTGTAGAAATCTATACCTACCTTCTGCATGGCGTAAGCAGCCTCAGTTACTGGAATACCTACAAGGCCATATACTTTGTCGAGACCTAAACGTTTTAATGACTGGGCTAATATATACATACCAGTCACCTGATCGGGAAATTTGGGAGTATTTGTTTTAGAGGTTGTATCCATAATTTTTATGATGTAATATAAAAGCAGGCCTGTGGATTAACGCGCGGTGTCATTAGGAACGCACGCATCCCGCAGGCCTGCAAATCTTTATTTTTTATATTCTTTCTGTAGTCACTTATCGTTACGTTACGATAGTTACTTCATTTTTACTAATTACATGTGGCCGTCTACAGGTTGTGTAGTACCGTTCTTAGCCATAGCTTCCTGCTGCTCTTTAGTATATCCGAGAGCTGTCAGTATTTCTTCGTTGTTGCCGCCAAGTGAAGGACAAGGTCCGTAAGTCGGCTGCCAGTCGCTGATAGTGAACGGACAACCTACAGTCACAAATTCACCTATCTCACCACCCTGATTGATACGTACCAGTGTATTGCCATCATACAGGCTCTCATCTGTCATGAGTTCTTTAGTAGAGATTACAGGACCTACAGGTACTCCGAACTTAGCAAGGTGCTCTGTTACTTCAAATTTGGTCTTATCTGCTGTCCACTCGCCTATTCTCTTATAGATTTCCTGTTTGTGACGGTCTCGGGCATCAGCGGTATTGAAATCTGGATTGGTCAGCCAGTCTTCGAAACCTAAGCCCTTGCAAGCAAGTTCAAAGTCTTTGGCACCACGCTGCAGAATAATATAAACGTAATTATTACCGTCAACCTCTGTATCATAACCTCCGGCCGGCTTACACTTGTAGCACCAGCCAAGTACACCGCCGCCTTCGATGTTACCGTCACGAGGAACACAATCACCGAATTTACCGTCAGGATACTGCGGGAACTGGGTCAGATAACCTATCTTATCCAATGTAAGCTGGTCACGTGTCTTGATTCGACAGAGGTTAAGACATGCGTTGTGCATAGACTGATATACATAGCTACCTTCGCCTGTACGTTCACGCTGTGCAAGTGCTGCCAACAGACCTATAAGAAGGTGCATACCGGTATTTGAATCACCGAGAGCAGCACCACTCTGTGTCGGAACATCATAAGCGCCTTCCTGCCACCATCCGGTAGTTGAGGCTGCTATAGCTGTAGCCTGGGCAATAGGCTCGTATGCTTTCAGATCACGATATTTTGACGAAAGGGGGAAACCCTTAATTGTACCGTAAATACATTTAGGATTAAGTTTATGTACTTCTTCCCAGCCGAAACCGAGCTTGTCCATGGCACCTGGATGAAGATTCTCGACAAACATGTCAGCTTCCTTGATAAGCTTAGTCAGTACCTCCTTACCATCGGGAGTTGCAGCATCAAGAGTCAGTGACTTCTTATCACTGTTCAGCTGAAGGAAATAGTAGCTCGGAAGATCTGGATTCCACTGAAGTTCCTTACGGGTGGCGTCACCAACACCGGGACGTTCTATCTTTATTACCTCTGCGCCAAGCCAGGCGAGCATCTGTGTACATGAAGGACCTGATTGAACTTCAGTGAAGTCCACAACTTTAATTCCCGCCAGGGGAGCAGTTTGATTCTGTGCCATAATAATTTTTTAATAATTAGTGTTTTCCTTATTTTGGTTATATACCTAAGCAGAATAGTAAAATTTTAGTTTCAAATCTCTTAATTTCAAAGTCTGTGACTAATTTAACAGTATCAGACAACTGAAAATACTATTTTAGATTTGCTTCGTATTTATAACACTAATAAGTATAAAACAGTTCAACTTTTTTTACTTATTAATTCATTTTTGTCATAATGCAATTATA
>CAMWVA010000023.1 GCA_947177575.1 uncultured Porphyromonadaceae bacterium
GTTATATTAAATATATGTCTAATTTTAGATATGCAAATTTACTAAATTGAAGGAAAAGTTCAAATTCATAATGATATGAATAAAAGCTGATTATTGTTAGCTTATCTATACAGATAACATTATGATGATTGCCTTAATATTAAGTAGATATCAGCTACAGAGAGTATTTTTTATTTTACAGATGTGATTAACAAATCTCAGATTTTTTCTACCTTTGCATACTGGGAAAGTATGCATAATATGTTAAGAATACGCTCTATCCGGTTGAATAGCAGACTTTCTATCTATAAAAGGTAATTGAGAGACTATGAATCCTTACTATATAGATTCAGCAGAGTACCTTAGGCGTTATTTCGGTGCGTATAAGGTACAGAAACTGTCGGTTAATGCTGGCTTCAGTTGTCCCAACCGCGACGGAACCATAGGATACGGCGGATGCAGTTATTGTGACAATTCGACTTTCACACCGGGATATTGTTCGGCACAACATAGTGTAAAGCAGCAGCTTGAAGCAGGGAAGGTATTTTTCGGACGGAAATACTCTGAAATGCGTTATTTAGCCTATTTTCAATCATACACTAATACATACGGCCGTGATATCGTTACACTGAAAAGTCTATATCAAGAAGCACTTGAAGTAAAAGATGTTGTAGGATTAGTCGTAGGAACACGTCCCGATACCCTACAGCAACAGGTAATCGAAGTATTAGCCGAGATAAACCGCGACTATCCGGTATTTGTTGAAATAGGTGCGGAGACTTCATCTGATGCCACACTACGCCTTGTGAATCGCGGTCATACATGGGCTGATACCTGTTCAGCTGTAAGACGGGCTGCCGATGCAGGGCTACATGTGGGTCTGCATCTTATTATGGGTTTACCGGGCGAAACTTCGGAACGTTCGCTACAGAGCGTGGCTGATGCGTGTAAACTGCCTATTGAAAGTCTGAAACTGCACCAGCTTCAAATCATAAAGGGCACACCGTTGCATCGTCAATGGCTTAATGGAGAAACAGAAGTACACTGCTATAGTCTGGAGGAATATCTTAATCTATGTGTAAGGGTTGTCAGAATAGTACCTCATAATATTGCCATAGAAAGATTTGTAGCTCAGGCTCCCCCGGACAAGGTCATTAGCCCGCAATGGGGCGTAAAGAACTACCAGTTTACCCAACGCTTGCATAAGCTTTTAGAAAAAGACAGACAATAGACAATAGACAAAAGACAGACAATAGACAGAAGTCCGTATAAAGTCATAGGTATACTAATTTTTACTTATCAATCAATTTGATTATGATGAAATCATCACTCGCCATAGCCGCCTTATTGGCGCTGGCCCCGACTATAGCGTCGGCCGATATTACTGTCAAATTACCTACAGGAGCACCCGCCGAGCTTAATGTATCGCATGCACTGATAGAACGTATGATTAATGCACGTAGCGAAGCTGATCTTAACGTGCAGTCGGCTACAATACCTGTCAGCAGCAATACTGCTGTAATTACTATCGATCCGGCAGGACCGAGCCGATACAGCATAGATATAGCCGAAGGAGTATCGGCTGACCTTTATGCTGCCCCGGGTGAAGACATCACAGTTGATATTACTTCGTTACAGCCACTGACCTATACTGTAAGCGGTACACCTTTGATGGAGGGTATGACAATGCTTGACAAACAGGCAGGCTCTATTGAACAGGAAGCCTATCAGCTTATGCGAAGTGAGCAACCTGATATGCAACGTCTCAATGAACTTCAGCAGCAGTACAACAGCATAATGCTTGATTTCATAAAAGCTAATACTGATTCGCCGGCTGCCGTCTTCGCTATGCTGAATCTCAGTGGCGAAGACATGCTTGACGCCGACGCTATGCTCGGTCCTAACGCACGTGCCTCGATACTTTACCCTATAGCATCGGCACAGCTTGTTGCAGTACGTCAGGCCGTAGAGAAACAGCATCGGCAGGAAGCATTAGCTTCCGGTACGGTAGACGCTCCAAATTTTACGCTGCTTGACACCAAAGGTCAGAAAGTATCACTATCCGACTTTCGCGGCAAATGGGTGATACTTGATTTCTGGGGCTCATGGTGTGTATGGTGCGTGCGCGGATTTCCGCATCTTAAGGAAACTTATGAACAACTGAAACCTGAGCTTGAAATAATAGGTATAGACTGCGGAGATACAGAAGAAGTATGGAAAGCAGCTGTAGAACGCTTTGAGCTTCCATGGGTCAATGTCTATAAACCTGAAACTGACCAGCTTACCGAACAGTATTCAGTACAAGGATTCCCTACCAAAGTCATAATTAATCCTGAAGGTAAAATTGCCAATATTACTACCGGCGAAGACCCGGCCTTCTACGAACGTCTGCATGAACTTATGAAACGCTGAATAATCCTCAAAAGCGGCTCCGTTTTATGTCACTGTGTCACAAGCTGCACGGTCTGACATAAGACGGAGCCGCTTTTTTATGTCTATTTTTTGCATAATTGCAATCTTAATTTTGTAACTTTGCAATCACATCGCCCCGTTGCCGGAAGCCTTAACGGAAGGGGCGCCAAAACCTAACTCATGATTCAAGATTCAAACTCTACCGACCATATAGACCATGACGCCACGGTGAAGACTGTGGATTCGGCACGGCATATAGTCACCGTAACTCTGACCGACAAAGGTAACTGCGACGGCTGTGCGGCAGCCTCTATATGTCATCCCGGAGCCAGACGTGACGGTGTGGCTATCTATAGCCGTGAGGCCGAACGTTATCATCCCGGACAGCGTGTGGTAGTACGTGGCACCGAACGTATGCACCGTCGGGCCATTATGCTCGCTACTGTGCTGCCGTGCATCTGTCTGGTTGCCGTTATGTTTATAGTCTATCTGCTGACATTCAGTCAGGGAGCGGCAGCTCTTTCAGGACTTGGAGCAATGACACTATTCTTTGTCATACTCTATCTGGCTCGCAACCGGATAGCACACGAGTTTACTTTCACTATAGTGGAAGACTCCGGTTTAAAAACATAGTAAAACAATAACAAACCTTCACATCATAGTAAAACCTTAATTATTGAATTATTGATGCCACCGATTCTAACATCACTCATCGTGCTTGGCGTCATCGGCCTTATAGCCGGTGTGCTGCTATATGTGGCAGCCAAGAAATTCCATGTGTACGAAGATCCTCGCATAGGTGAGGTCGAAGAGCTGCTACCCGGTGCTAACTGCGGCGGTTGCGGTCTAACAGGCTGTCATGCCTTTGCAGTACAGGCAGCCACGGCCGACACGCTCGAAGGTCTGAGCTGTACCGGTGTTGACGAAGCGGGAATGAACCGTATAGCCGAAATCGTAGGATTGAAAGCTGCACCGGCCCGCAAACGAAAAGCAGTAATCAAGTGCAGTCTTTCGTGCGAAGTACGCGATCCGCGTAATGTCTACGATGGCATACGCTCATGCGCTGTCGAGGCCTCACTCTATCAGGGTGAGTCAGACTGTGTATATGGCTGTTTGGGATGCGGCGACTGTGTGCGTGCATGTCCGTTCGACGCTATGTCAATAAAACCCAGCGATTCACTGCCTACCGTCGATCTGAGCAAATGCGTAGGTTGCGGCAAATGTGTGGCAGCCTGCCCGCGACATTTAGTAGAGCTGTACGATTATGACCCAGCTCGGCCTATGGTATGGGTAGCTTGCTCCAACCGTGACCGAGGCCCAGTGGCTATGAAAGAATGCAGTGTAGCCTGTATCGGCTGCGGAATATGCAAAAAGAAATGTACACACGATGCTATAACTATCACTTCATTCCTCGCTCATATAGATTCATCTAAATGTGTGGGTTGCGGTGAATGTATAGACCCATGTCCGCGTCATTCGATAGCCACTAATCAGCGCAAACGTATGCCTGCACAGTAAAACTGAACAGACTGATAGATACTCAATGTCAGTCAACTTCATTTATTCCATGAAATTTATCCATGAAGACATTCCATAAGGGTGGTATACACCCCAATCCAGATAAACTAACAGCCGATATACCCACGATGCCAGTGGCTGCTCCGTCTGTATGCCGTCTGATGTTGTCGCAGGCTATCGGTGCGCCGGCCAAACCGCTGGTTAAGCCCGGTGATAGCGTAACAGCGGGTCAGATGGTAGCCGAAGCCGGAGGTTTCGTAAGCGCTCCTGTACATACTCCTGTAAGCGGTACCGTCAAAAAAATAGAATCTATACGCAACCCGCAGGGTATGTGGCAGGACGCTATAATAATTGAGACAGCAACTGACGCACAACCAGATATTCAGCCTGAGAAACAATCTCAGTGCCACACTATCGAAGAAGTAACACCTAAAGAGATTATTGACATTGTCGGCCGGGCAGGAATAGTAGGTCTTGGTGGTGCGACATTTCCGACACGTGTCAAACTCAGTGTGCCAGCCGGTAAAAAGGCTGAAGTCATTGTAATTAACGGTGCGGAATGTGAGCCTTATCTCACCTGTGATGACAGACTAATGCAGGAACATCCTGACGCGATAGTTAATGGTACACTGCTTATAATGAAAGCTACTGACTGTCCGCGTGCTATCATCGGTATTGAGGAGAATAAACCTCTTGCCATAGAAGCTATGCGTCACGCAGTGCGCGACATACCTTCGATAACAGTCGAAGTATTGGTCAAAAAGTATCCGCAAGGCAGTGAGAAACAACTCATCGAAGCCACTACAGGCCGTGTTGTGCCTGCTGGAGGTCTGCCGATAGATGCCGGGGCCATAGTTGACAATGTAGCTACAGCCGCTGCCATAGCCGATGCTGTACTTTTTAACCTACCATTGACTTCACGTATAGTTACCGTTACCGGACCGACTCTTAAAAAACCCGGTAACTTTCTCGTGCCTCTCGGTACACCTATAAACACCTTGATAGAACTGGCCGGAGGACTTCCTGAAGATACGGGTAAAGTGATAGGAGGCGGTCCTATGATGGGGCGTGCTATGTGCGATCTTGACGCACCCACTACTAAAGGACTCAGTGGCGTGCTGATACTTCCACGTGATATGAGCATGCGTGCGCAGGCCGGTCCGTGTATACGATGTGCACGTTGTGTATCAGTATGTCCTATGGGACTTGAACCCTATCTCCTAATGACTTTAGGCGAACTGGGTCGCTGGGAAGAAGCAAAAGCCCGTGGCGCTGCCAACTGTCTGGAATGTGGATGCTGTTCATACACCTGTCCCGCTTCACGTCCGCTGCTTGACTACATACGTCTTGACAAAATGGAAATACGCAAACTATAACCCTTATGGACAACAAATTAATAGTATCACTCTCGCCCCACATACATACTGCCGACACCACTGCACGCACCATGTGGCATGTGGTGATAGCGCTTATTCCAGCCTTTATCATGGCGGTAGTGACATTCGGACTGCCAGCTCTTTGGGTCACACTCATAAGTTTGGCTACTTGTCTGTTAACAGAATGGTTTATAAATCGTTTCATGCTTCATCGGCCCTTCACACTCTCTAACGGGTCGGCCTTTATCACCGGTCTGCTATTAGCCTTTAACCTACCCAGCATACTCCCATGGTGGATGGTAATTATAGGTGGTATAGTAGCCATTGGTATAGGTAAGATGAGTTTCGGAGGTTTAGGTTGCAATATCTGGAATCCGGCTCTCGTAGGACGTGTATTCCTACTGCTGTCTTTCCCGGCTGCCATGACCACATGGCCTGTCGATGTGCCGTCTGCATTCAGTGCTGCTGACGCTTCAGCCGATGCATGGTCTGGAGCCACAATGCTTCATCAGCTTAAATGGGCCGGACATACTGTAGATGTATCTGAGGTTAATTTCCTTGACATGACTATCGGTCACATGAACGGTTCACTCGGCGAAGTCGGAGGTATTGCCATTCTAATAGGTTTGGCTTATCTGCTGATGATGCGTATAGTCACATGGCATATACCTGTATCGATGCTTGCTTCAGCTGCTTTGTTTTCATGGTTATTCGGAGGCAACCCGCTGCTCGACATCTTCGCCGGCGGTATGCTACTCGGAGCAGCTTTCATGGCAACTGACTATGTTACTTCACCGATGACCCACAAGGGACAGCTCATCTACGGTGCTATGATAGGTCTTATAACCATGATAATACGTCGTTTCGGAGCCTATCCTGAAGGTGTATCGTTTGCTATCCTACTGATGAACAGCTTCACACCGCTCATTAATATCTACTGTCGCCCGGCTGTGTTCGGAGCACGCGAGCGTAAAGCTATGGAAAGGAGGGCGGCACAATGAAAAAACTTGCATCGACACTTCCTAACATGATTCTCTCCTTAGGGGCTATAACAGTAGCAGCCGGAGCTTTGCTCGGATGGGTATATACTGTAACTAAGGAACCTATCGAGCAACAAGCCATGCAACAGCAAGTAGCCGCTATCAGTGCTGTGGCACCGAAATTTGATAACAATCCTGAGACTGACCGCTGGGAAACCGAAGTAAACGGCGTGCCTGTGACCGTCTATCCGGCAATGATGGGCGATCGTCTTGTAGGAGCTGCGGTAAAAGCAGCTTCATTCAATGGTTTCGCAGGCGAAATCGTAGTAATGTGCGGTTTTGATGCCGATGGTACAGTGCGCGACTATCAGGTACTCTCACAGGCCGAAACCCCGGGACTTGGCAGCAAGATGCAGGAATGGTTTCGTGACCCGACTGGAGCACGCAGTGTAATAGGTAAAAATCCAGGCTCGACATCTTTCTACGTCAGCAAAGATACCGGCGGTGAGATAGATGCTATTACTGCTGCCACCATATCCTCACGTGCATTTCTCGAGATAATGCGTACAGCGTTTGAGTCTTATCGTCAGTATGCTTCAACACATGGTCTTGATATGGCAGCAGCCTCAGGTTCCGATGCCAACAGTGGTGCCTCCCAACAGCATAAAGATACAAAAGAGGTAAAAGAGGAAAAAAAGACCGAGGTATCCGATGCAGATAGCGGTGCCTCAGAACGTAAAGATGATAAGAAGCATAACGAAAGAGATGATAGAATCTACTTTCAGAGCCCCAAGTATAAAGAAAACAGATAATTTAACTTCTGCGTCAGATGGAAAAATACTGGAAAATATTTTATAACGGCATAATACCCGGTAACCCGGTGTTTGTACTTCTTCTGGGTATGTGTGCCACACTCGGCACCACATCATCAGCTATGAACGGTCTGATGATGGGAGTTGCTACGGCGGCGGTGCTTGTGTGCTCCAATCTGGTAATATCACTTATTAAAAACCTTGTACCGGACAAAGTACGTATACCTGCCTTTATCGTAGTTATAGCTACTTTTGTAACTGTCCTACAGTTAGTGGTCAATGCATGGTTACCTGCGCTGAATGCCTCGTTAGGTATATTCATACCTCTTATTGTGGTTAACTGTATACTGCTCGGACGAGCCGAAGCCTTCGCAAGCAAGAACGGTATCGTGGCTTCTCTCCTTGACGGTCTGGGAGCTGGCGTAGGTTTCACATTCGCCTTAGTTCTGTTAGGTGCATCACGCGAGCTGTTAGGTACCGGACGCCTTTTCGGTGCTATGATATATCCTGAAGATTACGGTATGCTGCTGTTCGTATTAGCTCCGGGAGCATTTATCGCCTTAGGCTATCTTATAGCCATAGTTAATAAGATACGTAAAGTATCATAAGCGACAGATAACAGTAAAACCGTTAAAATCAACATCATTATGCTGGCATATCTATCTATTATAGTCACGGCGATTTTTATCAACAATATCGTCTTTGCCCAGTTTTTGGGAATATGTCCCTTCTTAGGGGTATCAAAGAAAATATCATCGGCCTTAGGTATGGGTGCGGCGGTTACATTTGTCATCACACTTGCTACAGTAGTGGCGTGGCTACTTCAGACTTACGTACTCAATCCGCTTAACCTACAGTTTCTACAGACCATAGTTTTCATTCTGGTCATAGCCTTCCTTGTGCAGCTGCTTGAAATAGTGATGAAAAAGATTACTCCGGCCTTATATCAGGCACTCGGTGTGTTTCTACCCCTTATCACTACTAACTGTGCTGTGTTAGGTGTGGCTATTCTGGTCATACAGAAAAACTTTAATCTTCTTGAATCTGTAGTTTACGGTCTGTCAACCTCTATAGGTTTCACTCTCGCCCTATGGGTATTTGCAGGTATACGTGAACAGCTCGATCTTACTGTCGCTATGCCTCGCGGTATGCGTGGAGTGCCTATTGCTCTTATATGCGCCGGTGTATTAGCTATGGCATTTATGGGCTTTTCAGGTATAAAAATAGGTTAAAGCAATCGGCAAGCTGCCTACTTTTTATAGGAAATATAAAATCTATAAGAAAAATATCTGTAAAAATATGTTAATTTTACAGCTTCATATAAATATTTTATTATCCCTAAATTCATAGTTAACTGAATTTTATCAAACAGTTAACTGAATTTTAAATTAATCCTTAAATGTTAACAAAAGTTATTTATAATTTATGGATTAAACTATTATCTACTCTATGAGTCGAAACGTTGTTAAATGATTAGACAAGAGGATAAGTTATATTTAGAGGATTATTGACTATAAGCGCCACCTGCCGTTGAGGCAGTTGCTTCCCCTGAAAAATTTTATTAGGTTAGTAAAATAAATTGATAGGTTAGTTAAGGAAAAATGCGGAGCTGTCGTGACGACATTTCCGCATTTGTTATTTAATGGTATAACCTCAATATTATTCTAACTTCTTCAACGTAGCATACACTACATAAGGATAAATAAGACTCTGCACAATAATAAAGTCCTGCAGCGGAACTCCGGTGCAGGACTTTATCATTTGGACAGTGAAATTATAATGTTGAGAGGATTTATTCTTCAGTTTATGAATTGGCGGTCTTGGGATAGATAGCCTTAGGATTCACGGGAAGCTTAACCTGATTTTCGCCATCGCGCATCGGTTTCTTCTTCATGAGTTTAGCCGTCTGCATCTTCTCCATACGCGATTTCATTTTGGCTTTAGCAGCCTCGCGGTTCTGCTCAAATATCTTATACTGCTCGGGAGTAAGAATCTGCTTCACTTCGCTGTCAAACTTCTCCATAGCGGCCTTACGTTCAGCCTGCATCTTAGCCTTTCCTTCCTCAGTACGTGCTCTCTCAGCTGCCTTTGTAGCTTCTTTTGCAGCTTTCTTACGAGCTTTCATATCGCTACGCAGAGCATCTATTTTGGTCTGCTGCTCAGCAGTCAGTGTGATGCCGGCAAACATATCAGGCTTATGTCCGTGCTCTTTCTTGCCAGCGTGATGACCGTGACCTTTTCTTTCTTTGCAGTCTTTGTCCTTACGGTCGCAATGCTTCTTTTCTTTGCAGCACTGTTCGGTCTTGGTGTCATCAGCGGCACGCATGGGAGCAGCGTTAGCGGTTGCGGTTGCGAATATAGTTGCAGCTACGAAAGCCATACCAAAAATCATTTTCTTCATGTCTGTGTACGTTTATCTGTTACTTTATTATTCAATATACAATATGCAAGCACAAATGACAAATCATAAAATTTACTGACACACTTTATTCAACTTATCTTAGCAGTTGTCAGCGCCTTTGCACTTGCTACGACATATTGACTCCTACAGCGATTGAAAGTTTAACCCGATTTTTCGATATAACATCACTTAACAATTTACATAATTACCTAATTTTTATTCTCTCCATTGTTTATAGCTTGATAATAGGCTACTTACAAAGCTCAGGAGAAGCTATAGCCTATTAAGGTATTAACATAATATTAACATATTCTTTTAATTAGACAATTTGCTTACTATGCAGGAAAGAACTATATTTGCGTCCATAATCAACTTACTCTCTCTGTAGGTGACTTTAATATCTTAATCATGAAATCTCATAACAGACGATAACCGATGACACCGATTTTCGCACTGCTAATGGCTGCCGCCGCAGCTTCTACTCCAGCATTTGAAGATAATTTTGTCGACCGCACACTACGTATAGACTATCAGCTATGTGGTGACAAGTCAGCACAACATATATTCTTAGCCGGTATGAAAACCGATTCCGTATGGGCAGGAAGACGCCACCGCCTTACCGAATTGCCACTCGAAGGACGCGGACAACTTACCATGACCTCAGCCGAAACCGGTGACACATTGTATCGTACATCCTTCTGCTCCCTATTCAACGAATGGCTTGACACAGATGAAGCTGCCTCGGTACCACGAGCTTTCGAACACACCGTACTTGTACCAATGCCTAAAGAGACAGTTAATATCACTCTTACTCTTACTGATCCGTACCGTAAACCAACAGCAACGATTTCACATTCTGTAAATCCGAACGATATACTCATTAACCGTACTTCTTCCGCTCTACCACCCTATCGCTATTTACACCAAGGTAACACCCCGGATAAGGCTATTGATGTAGCTATACTCGCCGAAGGATACTCACACGAACAGCTCGAACTTTTCTATAGCGACGCTCTTAAAGCAGTAGAATCTATACTCAGTCATCAACCCTTCGCCGACAATAAAGAAAACTTTAATTTTATTGCTGTAGCTTCGACAACCGATAACACCGATGTAAGTAAGCCTAAAGATAATCAATGGACGAACTCGGCCTTCGGCTCACATTTCAGTACATTTTATTCCGACCGTTATCTTACCACACCGCATGTGTTCGCTGTCAACGATGCACTGCGAGGCATACCTTACGAACATATCATAATTCTGGCTAACACACCCGAATATGGCGGAGGCGGAATATATAACTCATACACTCTGACTACATCACGTCATGATGCTTTCTGGCCGGTAGTGACACATGAATTCGGTCACAGCTTCGGAGGACTGGCTGACGAATACTTTTATGATAACGAAGTCTATACAAATGAATATCCTCTTGATATAGAACCCTGGGAAAGAAATGTCACCACTCTGGCCGATTTTAAAGGTAAATGGGAAAATCTTATTGAAGCCGACACACCGATACCTACAACTATATCGGAAGAAGGTACAAATCCTACAGGAGTATACGAAGGAGGCGCATACGTCTCCAAAGGTGTGTATAGGTCTACTCCCGATTGCCGTATGAAAACTAATACAGCTAATCACTTCTGCCCTGCCTGTCAGTTAGCACTAAGCCGACTAATAGAATTTTATACACGCTGAAAATAAAAATACATTCATTATAACTCTCAGATTGAGAGTTATAATGAATGTATTTTCTAAATAAAAAACTTCCGGGAGCTGTCACAGCTGCCGGAAGCACCAGTCATAAATTCATTTTGCTTAGGGAGGGTGAAAGATGGGTCTCGAACCCACGACCTACGGAACCACAATCCGTCGCTCTAACCAACTGAGCTACATTCACCATATTACCTTTCAGAAGTACAACCAAGTAGTGTGTCTTCCTTAAAGCGATGCAAAATTACAAACTATTTTAATAGCTGCCAAATTTTTGGAACACTTTTTTTAAAATAAATTTTAACTATTATATAATATCTTGAAATTAAGATATTTAATATCATATATAAATACCTCTTGTAGACTATAAGGGCTTGAAACCGATATTAAACCATTCTAATTTCTTTTAGTCCTCACATCAGAAGACTCTCTCCCTTCGTCACTTTTCCATGTTTCTCTACAGGTAAATTTTTAATTTCTTCATTTTCCACAGATGCAACGACTCATTCCCTCACTTTTTGTCATCAGCGCTCTCGGATTGTCATCGGTCTATGCCGCTACAGTCCGGGGACGTGTGCTTGACAGCGAACGCCAGCCATTACCGGGAGCTACATTGCTTCTGAGGCTATTACCCGACAGCCTACGTGCTGCCAATACTGTTGCTGATATAGACGGCTTTTTCAGTATGCCCGACCTCCGAACAGGTGATTACATTCTGACAGCCTCAATGACCGGTCTCGAATCTGCTTCACGTCACTTCGAGCTGACTGATACCACTGCTATAAACCTCGGTGATATAATACTGTATGAAAACAGTGTAACGTTGCAGGAAGCGGTAGTAACCGGTGTGCGTGCCTCAATAGTGGCTAAACAGGATACCATAGAATATAATGCCGGATCATTCCATACGAATCCAAACGCTAATGTTGAAGATCTGCTTAAAAAACTACCCGGTGTAGAAGTAGGCAGTGACGGAACAATTACTTCCGGAGGCAAGACAATATCAAAAATACTTGTTGACGGTAAAGAGTTCTTTGCCGATGACCCTCAGTTAGCTACCAAAAATCTGCCTTCGGATATAGTATCGAAAGTGCAGGTGATAGATCGCAAAAGTGATGCTGCCCGACTCACCGGCATCGATGATGGAGATGATGAGACAGTCATCAATCTGACTGTCAAAAAGAACATGAATAATGGCTGGTTCGGTAATGTATTCGCCGGTTATGGTACAGATGATCGTTACGAGGCTAATATAAGTCTTAACTATTTCCGTGACGGAAATCAGATTTCGCTAATCGGAGGAGGGAACAATATCAACCAGTTAGGATATGGAGACCGTGGTCGTGGCAGATTTCGTGATTTCGGCGGCAACGGAGGTATAACCTCCTCACAACGTATAGGTATAAATTTCAATGTTGGACGTGACGAAATACTGCGTATCGGAGGAAATATATTCTATTCTCACTCCGATAGGGACTCTCGTCAGCGTTCTGAAACACAATATCTGTTCGCTGACTCGACAAGTTACTCCAGCGCCGGTTCCCGTACACGTGATAAAGGCCATAACGTCCGTGCCGACCTTCGTATGCAATGGAACATAGATGAGTCCAATACTATTGATTTCCGCCCGCGTTTCGCATGGAATCGTCGTGATGCAAGTCTTAACGACTCGTCGCTGCTGCGTGCCGGAGACGATGCCCTGACACGTGTCAATAATACAGTCAATGCAAGGACTAACCGGGGAGACAGCTATGATGTGAGTGGTGAACTGATATTCAATCATAAAGTTCTGAGTCATCCCGGCCGCTCATTCAGCGCACGTTTCAGTTATTCACTTACCGACACACGGCAGGATGCTGTATCATGGAGTGATATAATCTATTATCTCAACCATGATGACAGCGAGACTCTATTACGATACATCGATAATCATACATGGAATAATCAGTACGAAGGACGACTCACATGGACAGAACCAATAGGACGTCCTAACAATTATCTTACCTTCTCCTATAGGTTGCAGTATCGTAACAACGATGCTGACAAGCTTACCTATAACCTTCCTGACGGAGATTATGCTCCTCCGGCAATAATGCCGCCGCTTGACGGTGTACCGGTCAACGCGCTGCTGGCCGAGGACCTCTCCAACCGTTTTCGTAATGACTTCATGACGCAGGAACTTCAGATAGGTTATAAACGCTCAACAAAGACGCTTAATCTTGATGCCGGTCTGACTTTCTCACCTTCGACTTCCAAAAGTGAAGACCTCATCAATGACGCCCGTAATATACCTCGACGCAATGTCTGGAATATTGCACCCTTCGCACGTCTGCGCTGGAAAATGACAGACCGACGCAGTCTGAGTGCCAACTATCGTGCACGCACATCACAGCCTTCCATGACTCAGCTTCAGCCTGTACCCGACGTCACCGACCCGTTACACATCATCGTAGGTAATCCGTCACTGAAACCGACATTTACCCAAAGCCTGATGGCCCACTTCAACGATTTCGATATGGACACACAACGTGCGATAATGGGTATGTTCAATATATCAGGTGCCTTCAACACTATAGTATCCCAAACTATTTCGGACCCCACTACCGGTGGACGCACTACAACCTACACCAATGTTAACGGACAGTGGAACATGATGGCTATGGGTATGATAAATCAGCCGTTCCGCAACCGTTCGTGGCGTTATAATGCCCGCTTGCATCTCAACTATGCCAATTCGCCGAGTTACATCAACGGAGATTTCAACCGAAGCGGTAATTTAGGTCTGCGGCCTTCAGCAGGTATAACTTACTCAAGCAGTGTATTTCAAATGACAGTCAATCCGACGTATAGTCTGGGTATTATAACCAATTCGCTGCCGCTGCAACCGAACCGTATTACGCACGCCTACGGCTTCGATACCGATGCTTCGCTCTACTTACCGTTCGGCCTTGAGATAGGTACAGATTTAAGCTTTTCAACTAACAGTGGTTATTCAGCCGGTTACAACTCGACACAATGGCTGTGGAACGCCACAATATCCTACTCACTGCTCAGCGATAAGTCACTCACACTCTCGGCACGTGCCTACGACCTGCTCGGACAGAAAAAGAACATAATGCGTAATGTCAACGCTGCATCTATAGTAGATAGCGAATACAATGACCTTACACGCTATGTAATGTTCGGAGTAACATGGAAATTCAATACTCTTTCAAAGAAAGCAGCACGCCAGGCTGACGACATGCCTCCTATGGGACCATCGCACGGCGGACAGTTCGGTCCACCTCCGGGAGGAGAACGCATGGGACCGCCAACCGGCGGTCACAGACCACGATAAGCTACAATCCTTAAATGGTCTGCCACAATAATAAAACCAATCTCCCTCTCCTGACGTTAAGACTGAAGACACCCGACGCTCACACTATGTCGTCTGTCCTCAGTCTTAATATTTTTCCACTACTTATCTATATGCGAAAACTGCCCTTTCTGATGCTGGCCCTGTTAGCTGCTTTTGTAGCTATGGCTGTTGATAACGACAACCCCGCCACATGGCGATTTCCCGAAAAATATACCGGCCCTAAAACACCAACTACCGACACGACATGGCATCCCGACATACTTAACGGATATGAAGCACGCTATGTAAACCAAGGTGAAGCTTTCGATGGGCCATGTCGCTGTACAATAGTACGCAAACTATGTAAGCGTAATTCACATAAGGCATTTCTTTATGTACACGGATTCAATGACTATTTCTTTCAAAGTGAAATGGGTCAACTGTTCGTTGATTCCGGCTACAACTTTTATGCTGTTGACCTGCGCCGTTACGGACGCAGCTGGGAGCCTTGGCAATGGCCCTTCAATGTACGTGATCAAAAAGAATATTTCGAAGATATAGATGCAGCCTTAGAACAAATACGCCGTGACGGAAACACAGATATAACCCTCGGCGGCCATTCGACCGGCGGACTTACAGTAGCCCTTTTCGGTGCCATACGCGGCAAAGACATAACAGTAGACCGTATCGTAACTGACAGCCCGTTTTTAGCATGGAACTTCAGTCCATTTATGCGCAAAATAGCCATACCGGTGGTAGGTTTCTTTGGCTCCGTACTTAAAAATACAAAGATTAAGCAAGGTCATTGCGACGGTTATGCCTATAGCCTGCTCAAAGAGTATCACGGCGAATGGGAATATAACACTAACTGGAAGATGGTCTATTCGCCACCGGTCACAATGAGTTGGGTTAGAGCCATAAGCCGTGCACAAGGCGATGTGCTGCGTCATAAGAAAGACATATCGGTACCAATACTTGTAATGCACTCCAGCCGTAAGATAGACGGTTGTAACTGGACTCCGGCCTTTCAGACAGGAGACGCCGTACTTGACCCGGAACAGATACAGCAACGCGGTGTACAGCTCGGTCATGACCGTCAGGTATGTACTATCGACAGCGGACTGCACGATCTCATACTGAGCCGTCCTGAAGTACGCCATGCAGCATACGATACAATTTTCTCCTTCATACGCCGACATCTTTGATACGGATTGCAAATTTGAAACATTTTACAAAAAACATGTGTCTGATGTTGGCTGTGTAAGTAATTATATATATTTTTGCATATAATTACCACTGCCGACGCCTATATACGAACATAGTATATATGAACACACAAACGTATGAATAGTAAAAACCGCGATATCCTCTCTCCCGCCGAACGCAGAGAACTGCTCAGCCTGTCAGCCACATTGCGCCGGTATACCGAGGATATGCTCGAGACCGGACGTATAGATCAGTTACGTTCGTTGTTATGCGGACATGAGACTGCCGCTCATGACGCCAAGGGACTGCCAAAAGCTCTTATGGCTCTGCGCACCGCAGTTGCATTTGCTGAAATGGTGGACTGTGACATTGATATTATAATAGCTCTGTTACTTAGTCCGGCTATCGATGAAGATATATATGACCTTGACGAAGTAAGATGCCAGTGGGGCGAAGATGTAGCGGCTCTGTTAACCGGTGTCAGTGCTGTGGAGCGTTTCTCAGGCAAAAACAATGCTGTGAATCAGGATAACTTCCGAGGTCTGATGCTATCTCTTGCCGATGATATACGTGTCATCATCATGATGATAGTACGCTCGCTGGTGCTCATGCGTTCTATCAATCACCACCCGGATGAAGACTGGGTGCGTGATGTGGCTTTCGAAGCTAACTGCCTCTATGCACAGCTTGCACACCGATTGGGACTATATAAGATAAAAGGTGAACTCGAAGACCTTTCGCTGAAATATACAAACCGTGAGATTTATACCCAGATAGCCCATAAACTCAACGAAACCAAACGTGCCCGCGATGCCTACATACAGCAGTTTATAGCCCCTGTCAAGGCTAAATTGGAAGCGGCAGGACTGAAATTTGACATCAAAGGACGCACCAAATCCATATCGTCGATATGGAATAAGATGAAAAAACAGAAGGTCGATATACAGCACATTTACGATCTGTTCGCAATACGTGTAATAATCGATACTCCGCGTGAAAAGGAGAAAAGTGACTGTTGGCTGGCCTATTCAATACTGGCCGATATGTACACTGCCAATCCGGCCCGTATGAAAGACTGGATTTCATTACCTAAAAGCAACGGTTATGAGAGCCTTCATGCCACAGTAATGGGTCCTGACTCAAAATGGGTAGAAGTACAATTCCGCTCACGCCGTATGGATCTTGTGGCTGAGAAAGGTCTTGCAGCTCACTGGCGTTATAAGGGTGTTAAAAGTGACTCCACAGACCAGTGGATGAATAATATCCGAGATATACTCGAGACCGCCGACGCAGGTCCCATGCAGCTGATGAAGGACATGAAGATGGACGTGTGGGGACGTGAGGTATTTGCTTTTACACCAAAGGGCGACCTGTTCAGACTACCTGCCGGAGCCACAGTGCTTGATTTCGCCTTCCATATACATACTAATGTAGGTGCCCGCTGTACAGGCGGTATTGTCAACGGTGCACATCGTAAGATAAGTTATAAGATAGCTAACGGTGACACCGTCGAGATACTTACTTCGGCCTCGCAGCAGCCCCGACAGGAGTGGCTCGGAATTGTCACCAGCTCCAAAGCACGCAATAAAATAAAGCAAAGTCTCAACGAACAGCTCCAACATCAGGCAGAACTTGGAAAGGAGATGCTTGTCAGACGTGCTAAAAACCGTAAGATAGACCTTGACGAGGCGTTGCTCATGAAGCTAATCAAGCGTCAAGGTTACAAGTTTGCCAACGAATTCTATGCCGATATGGCGGCTGAGAAAATAGACCCGACCCGTTTTCTCACCACCTATATTGACTCTATGGATCATGACACTGAAGCCGAACGTGTTTCAGCCGGTGAGTTCGAGCTTGTACGTCATGATGACGATACCCATGCCAAGAGCGAAGTACTTACCATCGGAGGTAAGACTATCAACGGACTGCATTATAAATTCGCACGATGCTGCAATCCCATATATGGCGATGATGTGTTCGGCTTCATCAGTAGCGAAGGTACTCTGAAAGTACACCGACGCGACTGTCCGAATGCCACTAATATACGTGAGCGCTATCCTTACCGTCTTATACGTGTGGATTGGAGCGGACATACCGGCGACAGTCTGCCTGCCACGCTGCGGATAGTCGGCATTGACGATATAGGTATCGTGACTAACATCACCTCACTGATTTCAAAAGAATCAGGTGCCAATCTACGCAATATTTCTGTCGACAGCCATGACGGTATGTTTCAGGGAGTACTTGTAATTACTGTCACCGACCAACGTCAGCTTAACGCTATAGTCAAGAAAATCAGGACCGTTAAAGGTGTTAAAGCCGTAGAGCGTGTATAAAGCGAAATATAAACCCTCAATCCCCTCACTAATGGCACAACGACACAGATATATACCCTTCGTAATTACAGCTATGGTTTTAGCGGCTTTGGCAGCAGGTTGCTCCGGAGGTCAGGAACAGAAAAATCCGCCTTCCGAACATAAAAACTGGATTCTGTCGCTGGCTGATTCGATAACCGACACACAAAGTGAAATAACCTCTATCCAGACACGCATCGATTCACTCCATACTGCAGTCGGTGAGATGCTTCAAGGCTTCAGACACATCAGTAATCCGCGAGAAGTGGAAGGCTACACATTAGCTAATTCCCTTGCCGGACAGTTACCGCTTACAGCAACCGGATTAGCAGCCCGTATCACCGAAGGTGAAGGTTTTGAACTACTTTCGGCTTTGAGTGGTAATACCTATTGTCAGTTACGCGCTGTCACACCGGAAGGCTCCGCGACAACAGCGGTAGTTCCACATGACCAAGCACTTAATTACCGTCATTCAGGCTACAACACTGTGGCTTTCAGCGGGGCGGCAGCTGACTCAGTAGGACGTATAATAGCTCTTGCACCTGAGGGTAAAGTAAGAATTGAATTTCTTCAGCCTTCAGGCCGCGTAGCTTCGACACTCACTCTGCCTGCGGCACGCCAGAAAGTCATAGCCGAAACATGGCGTCTCTATGATGCGCAGAGCACAGCCGAACATCTTGAACTGAAAGTAAAGATGCTCAACCGTAAAATCTCTCTTCTGCGTATGCGGATTGACAGAGATGATCCTATTCCAAAAACAGATCGATAAAACATAACCCAACGAATCAAACATATTATGAACCTCCAACCTAATGACGAGGCCACCCTTAAATCTAAAGGTATATCGGCCGAGAAACTTCAGGAAGAACTGCGCATGCTCGCCGAAGGCTTCCCATTCCTTAACATCTATGCTCCGGCCACTGTAGGTCACGGCATATCAGCTCTTTCGCCTGAAATGCAGCAGCAGAGCATCGAAATCTGGGACAAGTATCTGGCCCAGGGTCATACCATCGTCAAGATGGTACCTGCCAGCGGTGCTGCCTCTCGTATGTTCAAAGATGTATTCGCTTTTATCAACGGCAAGAAAAACAAACCTGATAATGACTTCATGAAGAAGTTCTTCGAACATATCGAGGAGTTTGCTTTCTTCCCCCGTCTTAACTTCACTGCCCTTCAACTGCATGGTCTCAGTATTGATTCGCTCATCAGAGACAAACGTTACAAGGACGTAGCCGAGACGCTGATTACAGCTGCCGGTCTTAACTATGGTCAGCTTCCCAAAGCTCTGCTCCAGTTCCATAAAGTACAGGGTGATGCCCGTACCGCCATTGAGGAACATCTGGCCGAAGGAGCACAGTATGCAGCCGGAAAAGACGGTAACGTACACGTACACTTCACTGTCAGCGAAGACCACATACCTTTGGTACAGGCTAAGATAGAAGAGACTAAAGGTGTGCTTGAACATAAATACGGTGTCAACTATGATGTCACTATGAGCGTACAGAAACCTTCTACCGATACAGTGGCTGCCAATATGGACGGCACTCCCTATCGTGAGAACGGTGAACTCTTCTTCCGTCCGGGTGGTCACGGCGCGCTGATTGAAAATCTTAATGATATTGATGCCGATGTCGTGTTTATCAAAAACATCGATAATGTAGTGCCTGACTCACTGCGTCATCCTACCATTCATTACAAGAAGGTCATAGGCGGTATCCTCGTAGGTGCCAAAATCAAAATAGATGAGTATTGCCATCGTCTGCAGAAAGGCACTCCGTCTGAGAAAGAACTCAACGAAATGCTCAACTTCGTGCGTCGTGTGCTCTGCATCACTAATGACCGTTGCGATGAAATGACTCCCGATGAGAAAGCAGCCTATATCTTTGCCAAACTCAACCGTCCTCTGCGTGTATGCGGTATGGTAAAGAACGAAGGTGAACCCGGCGGCGGTCCGTTCCTTACCTTCAATCCTGACGGTACGGTAAGTCCACAGATACTCGAATCTACTCAGATTGACCCCAACAATCCTGATGCAATGAAGATGCTTAAAGAAGCTACACACTTCAATCCGGTAGATCTCGTATGCTCAACACGCGATTATAAGGGTAACAAATTCAATCTGCCTGACTATGTGGACAAAGCTACCGGCTTTATCTCCATTAAGAGTCGCGAAGGCGTTGAGATCAAAGCTCTCGAACTGCCCGGTCTCTGGAACGGTGCTATGAGCGACTGGAACACAATCCTTGTTGAAGTGCCCGTAGAAACTTTCAACCCTGTCAAGACAGTAAATGACCTGCTGCGTCCCGCACATCAGGGATAAATAGCAGACTCCGTAAGTACTGATTAGTCTTGAGGCTGTTGCAAAATACCCTCTTTGTAGGGACATGCCTTTGGCATGTTGACATAAGTAATTGATTATAAATTCAATATATTACCCATATCTCTACAAATATTATGTCATCGAGTTTTGCAACAGCCTCAAGACTTTAATTGAGTCGCTTATCCAAAAAGTTTTGAATAATCCCAAATTTTACCTACCGGCCTAATATGATTTAGTGCTAACTTACGGCCCTGTTGAGACCCGGGGACTATTCTTAGATCGGTCTTTCCGGAAGAAACCCAATAAAATTCTCTTATTCTTGTCTTCTGAGCTAAAGTCAGAAATTCCGGTGCATTATCTTTAAGCCACTTTATAACAAATTTTACCTTCTGAATAACACATTCGATTTCAGAAGAAGAAGCCGGATGCACTTCTATAAAGAAGGTATTTTCGTCATACTCTATAGCATAATCCCAGCGGTTATCATGAGGACATGTTTTCTTTGTAGCCTCGTCAAGAGCTACACTTCCACCAAGCAACTTAGTATCCGGAACTTTAATGTATTTCCTGTCACTTCCTTTCACAGCTCCCAAGCCTGAACCGAAGTAGGGTTTTAATTGCTCATTTGCTAAGCATATCTTACTAAGCTCATTCTTTTTCTTCATATCAATTATAGAATTCGGAAACTACGTTATTGACTCTGGTAGCGAACTCCGAAATCCCGCCCCATTCGGACAAAATTAATTCATCTGAAGTAACATCCAAAGTACTTATATCTCTTGTTCCAACCTTACCGTTGTCATACTGTCGAGAAAAGAAATAGGTTTTCACAATCTTTTTCTGAATTCCTTTCAGCATTTTACCTACTGATGAGTTAACCTCAACCTGAAACAGAGAACATAAGGCTTCGTGAAGATTATTACAGTTATTTTGCAAAGTATTAAATGCCCATGCAAATTCTATAAAAACAGATGAATGTGTAGAAATAATTACTTTATAGCCACTCTCAATTAGTTCACAAATCTGAAGAAGTACACTTATTATTGCTTTAGGATGTAAACCCATTTCAGGCTCTTCGATTATAACTGTGGTGTAGCGATCACGTTTAACTACTTTCGAAGGTGAACCCGAAAGACAATAAAATCCTAACAACAATGGCATAAATTCTTTCTGTCCTGCACTCCAGGCCATGAAGGGAATTTTCATGCTTCCTACTGACAAGAGCATTTTTTTCTGACCTGCAACTTCATCCATTACCACTTCCCCTTTATGGAATATACTGTCTTCAAAAGATTGCTTCTGAATCTTTTTCAACCGCTCATTTATTGGAAAGATAACATCTTTATTCCCTAACCCGAATTGCAGAAAAGTACGCAACGTTTCTGTAAACTCCCTTAAAACATAAGGAGTAGTAAATGAAAAATCACTGAAAAACTTAGGGTAACCATCACCCATACAAACTACCCTCTGTGCCGGCATATAAAAAACAGAACTTTCCTTACCGGAAGAATTCTTGGGTATATTTTTAAGTGAAAGTGTTTTACTGTCCAATTCCAAATGAGTATCATCTCCCCATAATTTTTCCATACCCTCACCAAAATATACGTTGAGAATTCTTTTAGCATTATGTCCAAGTATATAATTATATCGATCAAGTGTCTCAATGATGCTATCTCTATCCTCTATTAACTTCAGAGCCTCAAGAGTAATACTTTTTCCACTTGCCTGAGGACCCACAAAGAATGTAAGATCACCAAATTCGATATCTACATTTTCAATTGGTCCAAGATTATTTATCTTTAAATGCTCCATACGTCTAAATTTTCACAAAAATAGGTAAAAACATAAAACTCCACAAACCCTACCTTCGACTATAATAAGTTTTGTGTGAAGACAAATATGTTACTCTAACATTAACATATTGATAATAAACATATAAAACTATTATAGTCACCTAAACAGGTAATATCTTACGAATTTTTCGTAAGTTTGTAATTTGAATTGTAAATGGAGACAGAAAACTATTTTCAATATATTATATGACAATTATCAAGATACTACTGGATCCTTTCGGTTTTTCGAGTTTTAGCTATACCATTTGGTGTAACTTTATATCGAAATTCAATAGAATATTATATATGTCTTTGAAAAAGTATATAATATATCTCAGTATTATGTTTGTATGTATATTTCTGCCTTCATGTAGCAACAAAGATAAAGATAGATTGACGACAGCTCTACAAGTTCTTGAAGAACGTCCGGATAGCGCATACATTCTTCTTAAAAGCATTGACTACAACTCACTTGATACTGAACGTGATAAAGCTGAATATATACTTGCCCGTGCTAAGGCCAATCTGTATAACGGACGTTCGCTTATGACTGATACAATGCTGAATCAGTCGATAATCTTTTTCAAGAACGCAGGTGATACAACTTCATATATCGAAGCATCAATGGCACAGGCCAGACATTTACGTTCTTTGGAAAAGAATATTGAGGCTTATAAGCTTATTGAAGCGCTTTCATCTGAAATGCCGAAAGATATACAACAGAAGCTCAATCAGGAACTACTGAGCTTTTCATTCGCTGACAAAGATTTCACTAAATCCTTAGAGATAATTGATAAACAGATAGAATTAGCTGACAACGAAGCAGAAAGATTTAATTTCGAAATCAAAAAAATCACACCTTTAATATCCTTGGGACGTAGTACAGAAGCCGTAGCTCATTGTGACTCTCTTTTCACTCTATCCAATGCACCTAAAATCGACACTGACGAATGGCTTTATATGCGTATGAATTACGCAGCAGCACTTGGTGAGAGAAAGGAAACGGCTCCAAAAGCCGTTGCTATTCTCGAAGATATAATACAAAAAACAGACAACACACAGACCTCTAAATTGATAGAGCTTTACATCCCAATGGTAAATCTATATATGAACGCCGGGAAATTAAGTGAAGCTGAAAGGTATCTTGGAATGATTGAGAAAACCGGAATTGATGTTGCTCAAAAGGATGCTGTGGCAGCTGCATATCTTGATTTCCTTAAAATAACACTCGACTATAAAAAGGACGGAGCCTTATCGCTCAGTAGAATCAGTAATGTAGCTCAGTCCCTGAGGAAAGTAAGTAACGATCTTGAAATTAAAAAACAGGAACGCGATGATGCTTTGGAGTCAGCTTACGATCTGAGCAAGAATAATTATGAATTGACTATTAAGCATCAGAGAATGTGGCTGATTATAATACTCATTGCCTTTATCAGCACTCTTGGCATTACATTTTTCTGGTACTTGTCACGTAGACGCCACATTAAACTTCTGGCAGCTGAGGAACGAATTGAGACATTGGAAGAACTACTAAAATCAGCAAACAATCCTGCCACAGATAAGAAACAAGGTCTACTTAAGAGACTTCTTCTGCAACAGCTTGGTATCATCAAAACATTTGCAGAATCTCCTACTACACAGAATCAGGAAGCGTTGCGAAAAATCAGTAATATCGGTAATTCTGATACCCCCATAGATAGTCTTGTAAAATGGGATGACATGTATCCGGTCATAGATGAATTATATGATGGCTTTCACGAAAACCTTTTGAACATATACCCCGGCCTCTTCTCGGAAAGAGAGATTCAAATTATCTGTCTAATCAGAGCCGGATTCTCGACAAAAGAAATAAGTGTTCTTATTCAGCAGTCATCCAATTCAATTTATGTCAGCAAAACTGCTATTAGAAAGAAGCTCGGACTACAACCAAAAGAAGACTTTATGGAGTCTTTTACAACCTCAATTCCCGCTCCCGCTAAGGCTTAAGATACAGATAAGGCCATTTAAGATTTTTACATTGTTACTATTACTGATTATCAGATTATTACATATCGTTATTTAAGAGAATTATGATACCGTTTAAGTAGGTGTAAACCCTGATTTCGGCCTAACTTTGCGGTATGAAAATTCAAATTCTTAACGATATGAAAAAGTCATTTATCGTACTTATGACAGCCGTCTGTATGCTGTCGGTACATGCTCAGAAAGAGAGTCAGCTTCAGGAAGTGAAGATAGTTGCTTCACGTACACTTAACGATGCAGAGGGATATACGACCACTCTTCGAGGTACAGATATAACTAAGGGTAAACCTGCCGCTGATGTACTAAGTTTTCTTCCCAACATATCATGCGAAAACGGCATCTTCAAAATCAACGGACTTGCCGTAAGTGAGATTTATGTTGACGGTGTAAAACTGACCGACTTATCAGAATTAAACAATATACCCGGTGAAATGATAGACAAAGTACAGGTAAAGTACCTCGCCAGTGCTAATCAAAACTCAGTAATTAGCGGCGGTATAATAATGATTACTCTCCGCCGTCCACCGGAGGGTGGATATTACGGCAGCATTATGGCTAATACAGACTGGTATCGTTCCTGTGGGTTCGGTAATGAGGGAATAGGAGGTATAATTAACTACCGATATAAAAATCTTAGCGTGTACGATAATCTTTATCTCGGTAAGTCAAAACTCAAAGAGAATACAGAACAATATATCACCGGGTCAGATCTGCAAACCTTCCTAACCGAAACTACAAAATCAAACAGTTCTGATTTTCGTAACCGCCTCAGTCTGACACAGCAGTTTAATTCAGGCATACAACTCGGATGCAGTTATTTCATCGCTACTTCCCGTCCGAAACCATCTTCCGTCTCTATGGCAGAAAATTCCATGTCGGCAATATACAAACGAATGAACCCTATCACTCAAGAAGGCACACTGAAACTCTATCTTCCACTCGGTAGAAAAGGGGCTGAGATGGAAGTGACAGCCGACTATTTTAACCGTAACAATAATGAACACGCCACTTATATTTCAGATAGTGATATGGTCGGAACTACATACGACAAGAATAATCTGAACCTTTGGAAATTCAAAGCAGACTTTCTTTATCCACGCAGTCGCAGACTTTCATGGAAATTTGGAGTTTCAGCACAATGGATTTCTTCAACATTCAACCCATCGGTCACTGTGGAAAGTGACCGCTTCAATGTAAGCTCCTTTCCTACAAAGACAAACGGCTTCACTCCCATTATATATGCTTCAACACAAGGTATAGTCCGAAGGATACGTTACAGTGCAGGTATAAACTGGCAGCTCAACAGAATAAGCTACGAGAATAAAAACGCAGAAGTAACGAATTCCAATAACCAATGGGCTATAAACCCGACTGTCCAGCTCATGATGCCGTTTGGTTCAATAATGAATCATGCAGTCATGTTAAGCTACAAGCGGACATTGAGTAATATTCCGTATACTGCCATTTCATCAGTAATAGACTGGAAGGATACCTATAATTACTCGGTTGGCAATCCTGAACTTAAAGCACAGTCGACCGATATGCTTATGGCAGGACTATCTTTATTTAGAAATAAAGTAAATATCACTGCCATATATGCACATTCATACAACCAGATATATTGGCAGACCTTTCAAGACACAGAGAATCCCGATGTATTTTATACAAAACCGATAAATATTTCCGGTCAAAATATGTGGGGATTCGGAGCAGAATTGATAGAAGCACCTCTGAGCTGGTGGAAATTCAAACTGTCAGGCCGAGTTGAATTAACACCTGAAAATATAACTGTCGGGACTGTCTACTATGACAAAACCCATTTCAGGGAATATTTTTATTTCAATAATAACTTCACATTCCCTAACGGCTGGGGAGGTATGCTTAACATCGACTTTGAACCTACTTACCGTACACTTGACCGTACTTATCATGGTGTATATAACCTAACCGGTCAAATCCACAAGATGCTGTTCAATGATAATCTTCAGTTGGCCGTTGAGTTTTCACCAATAGGCAACCGACGTAAGCTTGACAGACAGGTCGGAATGAATAAGGTATCATACAAATATACCTCTCCGGTACAATATGCAGCCTTATCACTAATATGGAATTTCTCCGGTGGCAAACAGGTCAATGTAAATGTAGTTGACGGAATACAGGACTATCATGAGACCAAAGACAACAGATAAAATAAGTATCTATTAATACTTTATCTTATCAGGATCAGAAGCCCACTTCTCGAAGGCGCGGATTGTTGCACTATTGGCTACACGTATACCCGGAACATAGCGTTCGTGAGGATTACGGTCCATCTCGTCATAGATAAATTTGTCTGAGAAATCAATGGCGGCAGCGTCTTCTTTGGTGTTGCCATAGTATATCTTCTTTACTCCGGCCCAGTAAAGAGCACTCAGACACATCGGGCAAGGTTCACAACTACTGTACACGATGCAATCACGCAGTTGGAAATTCTGTAACTTACGACAAGCGGCACGTATGGCTGATATTTCTGCATGGGCTGTAGGGTCGTTGTCGCGGGTTACAGAATTGACACCGGTAGCTATAATTTCACCATCGCGTACTATAACAGCACCGAACGGCCCGCCACCCTTATCAATATTCTCGACTGACAGATGGGCTGCCAATTCCATAAATTCAGGATTATATTCCTTATCTATATTCTCTATATTTTCCATGTTCTGTATGATTTTATATGTTAATGACATCTATCTCTACTATTAAAACACTCTCGGCATATTTATTTCCGCAGTAGGAAGTAAACTTTCTTTGACGCTGACAAAGGATTATCAAGCGAGATTTCGTAACTTCGCACTCATGATTCGATTTCGTTTAGTCTTAACCTGTGCCTTATGGCTGTGTACGGTGATATGTGCCGTAGCACAGGCACCAGGCAGTCGTCCGAGCGGTTCAATGCCTTCCGGAGCGCCGACAGCCGGAAACGGCCAACCACAATATAAACCGGGTAACGCATGGACGCTTACCTTACCCCTCGGCCTGCATGTCGATAATACTATCGACACTCTGACATATAACTATCAGCAGCGTAACCTACCCGCTATGGGTAGTGATGCATGGGCTACCACCGGCAACTTAGGTGCCGAAGGGCTCAATATGCTCTTTTTCGGACGTCCGGAACAGGAAACATTTTTCTTCGACGATGCTCTCGCCCGCTGGCTGCCTTCACTACGTAGCCAACGCCTATTCAACGTCTACCAACCGAATACGGTAGTACAGTATAATTTCGGCGGAGGACGTCAGAACAAGACTGACCGTCTGCAGGCCGATTTTGCAGGTAACGTCAATCGACGTATCGGTGTAGGAGCCTCAATGGATTATCTGTATTCGAAAGGCTGTTACGAGAATCAGGCTACAAAAGACTTCTCGGTAGGTCTGAACGCCTATTATTTAGGCGACCGTTACGAATTTCAGGGTATATTCCAGCAATTCAATTTTCTTAATAAAGAGAACGGTGGCATCACTGACGACCTCTATATCACCGACCCGGCCGAATTGCAGGGCGGTGTGGATAAAATCGAAGCTAAGAGTATACCCACACGTCTGTCTACGGCACATAACCGTGTGAACGGTGCTAATTTCCTTATGACTCATGCATGGAAAGTAGGTTTCTGGGAAGATGAAGAGGTTAACGACACGCTGACACGTCAGCGCTACGTACCGGTGACACGCTTCGTCTACTCGCTCGACTACCGTAAACGCCATCACTTCTTCATTAATACCAATACAACACAGGCGCACGATTTCTGGGAAAATTTCTATCTCGACCCGTCACGCACCGATGAAGATCAACGCTACTGGTCACTCACCAATACTGTCGGATTCGAGATGATAGAAGGTTTCAAGAAATGGATGCAATTCGGCTTGTCAGCATACGCTTCGTGGGTAACACGCTGTTTCCGCCAAAGCACGGATTTCGAGTTACCTGAACTCACTGAAGAACAAATAAGTCAACTGACTCCTCTGCCGGCCGGATTTAGTGTAAACCCTAAGACTACCCTCAACAGCCTCGTGGTAGGAGGACGACTTTCACGCACACGCGGCACAATACTACGTTATAATGCCGACGCACGTTTCGGTATCACCGGTGATATGGCTGGTGACATCGACCTGCACGGCGAAATATCAACACGTTTTCGTCTGCTTGGCGATACTGTCGAAATAGCTGCTGATGCAGCTCTGCGCAACCTTACTCCCTCCTATCTGCTACGCCACTATATCTCAAATCATTTTGCATGGGATAATGACTTCGGTAAAGAACGCACCGTAGAAATAGGTGGTCATCTCAATATACCTTGGACCCACACAGTGCTTTCTGCCCGTGTAGCCAATCTGCAGAACCGTGTCTATTTCGATGCTAATTCGCTTCCGGCACAGTATGGCGGCAGCATACAGGTATTCTCTGCTTCGCTTTCGCAGAAACTGAAGGCAGGAATATGGCATTGGGATAATACAATCACCTACCAAGCTACAGCCAATGCCGATGTATTGCCTTTACCTGCACTCACGGTGTATAGTAATATGTACATAGACTTTCGCGCCTTTAAGGTGCTACGTCTGTTAGTTGGCCTCGACTGCGATTACTACACAGCCTACTACGGTATGGATTATCAGCCTGCCACCATGACCTTTCATGTGCAGAATCCCTCGGAATCACGCATCAAAGTAGGCAACTACCCGCTTTGCAACGCATACATTACGGCCCGCCTCTACAAAGTACGCTTCTATGTCATGTACAGCCATGTGAACCAAGGCCTTTTCTCAAAAGACTACTTCTCGATGCCGCACTATCCCATCAATCCTGGCCGCCTGCAGTTCGGCCTGAGCGTGGACTTCCCGAACTAAAATAGCAAATAGCTATAAGATTTATAAGATTTATAAGATTTATAAGATTTATAAGATTTATAAGATTT
>CAMWVA010000024.1 GCA_947177575.1 uncultured Porphyromonadaceae bacterium
CAATAGTTCGTTAAAAATTTATTCATAGGCTAAGCGGCTTCAACCGTCAAGCCAAAGAGTTCCTTGACAAGTTTAGCATTTAAAGTCTTGTTCGGGTCAATTCCGCTCAGGTCAAAAAATCTTTTTATGAAATGAGCGTTGACCATCAGAGACTTAATTTGACCGATAGAAAAAGGCATCTTGGTCTGCTTTCTCATCACCTTTGTGATGTTGACGGCGGCCAGTGAAGCATTGTAGGCAAAATCCAGAGCCTTTTCATCGCGGGCCTGACAATCGCGCAGCCCGGTGAACTGATGGCCGTCACGGAAACAGAACTCGATCTGAAAGCGTGTTCGGTATATGTCGTAGACATCTTTACCACAGATTCTGGTATCGGTTGAAAAATACAGCCGGTGTCCGCCTGTGGGCAGATAATGGATCACTAGTCGTATTTTCTGCTTCAGAGACTTGCACCACGCCACAAGTTCATACGCTTCTCCTTCTTCGGAAGCGATGTCAATCCGTCTCATCCTCCTTTTATCGGGATTTGCAAAATCGATCTTGCCGTCCTTGGTCTTGGGACGTCCTCTCCTGCCTGTGCGCGGTCCTTCATAGATGTAATACAGCACAGCGTTGGAGCGCAGACGGCTTATCAGGGAGAACCCTATTTCCCTCAGACCCTCGACAAAGGGCAGATTGGAGAAGGCGGCATCCGCCACGAGGAGAGATGTGATCTTGAGCAGATCTGAACTGAATCTCTTCAAGACAGACAGGTACCACTGCCCGAGGGTCATGTCCTTGGCTTTAAGTTCTGTCGCATTGAGGGTCTGCACGGCCCGGAGCATCATCGCGTCCCTGATGTCGGCATCGATTACGGCGATACCGAGTATCTCAAGTCCATGCTTGACAGCGGAGGCGCAACCTGACCAGAAGCGGCCTACGTGGTCTGTCTTCTCACCGGCTTTGGATACATAGCTGGGGTCGATGGCGATGGCCAGCCGTTTCATGCCATACTGGAAACGGTCAGCAGCGAGGTTCATGTTGAAGCACAGCCAGTCGAACTCCTTACGGAAAGTCTGGCGGTATCGCTGCTCCTTACGTCTTCCGTAGCGTCCGAGCTGAAGAAAATTTATTTTTCGCGGTATGCACATGATTAAAATCAGTATCTCGATGATGTTCGCTTTAAAAGTTTTGTTTAACTTTGCAGCGCAACCGAAGAAAGCTCTCCGGCAGATGCCCTCATATTGGTCAAGTAGTTCGAAAATCAGCATAGCTTTATGTGTGGTAGGATACCATAAAGTTACTGAAAAATCAACGACTTGACCAAATTTAGTGTTAAATTTTCATGCTATACATCAGATTTTTAACGGATTAAACATCTGGCTCTCCGGAGCCGTTAACAATATCTCAAAAAATAACCGAAGTATTGTAAGTAGTAACAGTAACCTTATAGTACCTGAATCAGGTTTTGCCATGATAGGTAACAGATATGATGACTTATTTGAATGTTATTATAACTATGCTTATTATGAGGCTATATTCGACACTCGTCTCTACCGTCGTACCGAAGGCATCGCTATTTATGCCGATAGAGAAAGTATCGATTTCGGGGAAACATTTATCAATACCTCGGCCAGCCGTCTGTTCAGAGTCGTAAATGCAGGCACCGAGGAGGCCGACTTTGTTGTATCAAGCACACAGTCAGCTTTTCGTCCTAATGTGACAAGCGGCTTCATAGCACCGGGTGAATATGTCGATATTGAAGTGACCTTCTCGCCTGAAACAACAGGTGATATTACCGGCAGCCTGATTATTGACACCGAAGAATCATCAGCTTCAATTACACTTAGCGGTATTTCACGCGAAAGCCTCGACTATTCACCGATAGTAAGTGCAGGTTACGAATACATGCACTTCGCAACAGGTAATGAATATCCGTTTGTTATTGATACAGAATTGACCGGTTATCCGGTAGCTGTCTCGACAAATGCCGGTGAAGGGCGTACATCATCCTGGCTCGAAATAGGTGTGGAAGTACCGGAAGGCCACAAGGGTATATTGGATTGGAAAGGCTTCTTCAATCCCCGTTGGTCAGTATACGACTCCTTCGTTGTCACTGATAATGGTCAGACTGTGTATGAAACACCTTCAGACGACCAGTATGTAATGGAAATGGGCTCTGTAATATCCATGCTGCCCGGCAATCATATTATACGCTTCTCCTATGACAAAGGTAGTATGGTGACACCTATAGATGTGGAGTTGGGTGAGGATTACGCTTATATTTCAGATCTTAATCTTACTATGGTAGAATATCTCGAACATGCGGCTACTCTCAGCAGTGACCGATATGATTTCGGTAAGATATATCTATCAAAAGATGAACAAGGTGTCGTTAGTCGGGAAAATGTACTAACTCTGCGCAATACAGGTTATGGGCTACTGACAATCACTGACATAATAAATGATGATAACTTCGAAGGAATAGTATCAGCTACTACCCTGCAACCTGAACAGGAGACATCAATCTCACTCGGAGTATATTGTAGTCAATACGGTACTATCAGCGGTAACGTTTCAATTATAACCGATGCCGGAACATTTACTATAGAATGTAACGCTACGGTGGAGCCTATGCCTGATTATTCGAAAATTGTAAAACAGGGTGACTTTACTTTTGAAATCGGGGGTTATCCTTTCGTAATAATTGATAACCGTGCAGTCAATGATCCTGAGCTTCCTAACGACGGAACTATGAGAATTTCAGAGTTTACAGCTCACTTCAACGTGCCTGCGGGTAAAGCAGGTCTGCTGACATGGACAGGTGATGTCAATTGTGGTGACGGCGACAAGGGTATGATTATGATTGACGCTGATGCTTACGGTATGGTAGAATATGAGGGTATCTGTGATGCCGGTAACTACACATTGAGACCTTATCAATGCTGGCTCGAAGAGGGAGAACATATAATTTCATTCGGTTATCTACAGTCCGGGTCTTCTCAGTGGGCCGAAGGTACATTCGCAATCGGCGATCTCAGTCTTGAAGTTTTCGATAGTATGCCAGAACTTGTTTTCTGGGAAAGAACTCCTGTTGAATATAAACCTCTTTATCCCGGTAAATCAGATATACGAGACATGCGTGTCTATAATTTAAGTGAGGAAACAATGGCTCTTCTCGACGTGCAGGCACCCGAACAATTCTCCGTAAGATTTAATACCGAAGTAAATTCACAGGTACCTCCCTTCGTAGCATGTGGTTTTACTGTTTCGTTTACACCCATCGAGATTGGCGAATATAACGGCAATGTGATTGTTACCACTTCAATAGGTAGTATCGAAATCCCTGTAAAAGGTATATGTATTGATCCATCCGATATAATCTATGAAGAAGATTTTGAAGACGGACTTGCCGGATGGAATATAATTGATGCCAATAATGATGACAAGATATGGACTGAAGGCGGTGAAGGCTTTGCCTATACCGGAGAGAATTGTCTGATGTTCAATACATTCTTTACACGTATTGATAGTGAGGATTATTTGGTATCTCCTGAATTTACAATACCGGCTGGCGGTGCCACAATATCTTATTACCGTACTTATACTACTTCAAATTGTTCTCACACTTATGACGTCAGAGTAGGTATGGGAGATGATCCTGCCACATTCACTGTTGTCTATGAAGACAAAGGCCTCAGTTATAACGGCACATACGACCATATAGAGATTCCTCTCACCGGTTTTGATGGACAGACTGTAAGAATGTGTTTCTCTAACTTCACACCCTCCGAGGATAGTAATGTACTTATTATTGACGATGTAGTTGTAACGAAAGGCACACTCACCGGCATAAAAGAAGTAAATTCCGGAGAAGTTGCGGAACGTACCTTCTTTACAATAGGGGGTGTATGGGTGGATAATCCTTCAGATGGTCTCTATATTATACGGGATGTCATGAAAAACGGCTCGGTTGTAGTACGTAAAGCAATATTCAGATAATTCCAAACAAATGTTCAGACAATTTATATTGACTTCTGTCGTGGCTGCCATCACAATGGCGGCAGCCACGAACCAGTCCTATGCCGAGACCCCGCGTATGGCAATAGGCTATACAGGTGAAGAGTTACCAACTTCGAGTTCTCTTGGTATTGATGCGAAAGGCACAATCAAGGCTGCAATACAAGTTAATCCTGCTGACCTTGGAAATCTTGACAATGTACAAATTGTAGGATTCAATGTAGGTCTTGCATCACGTATTAACATTTCATCAATGACATTATGGGCTGCCGAATCACTCGACAGCGACCCACTGGCAGTTATTCCTATCGACGGGAAACCTGCAAAAGGCTGGAATGAAGTATCTCTTTCGGATTATGTCGACATTCCGTGTGCAGCGCTTTATATAGGATATACTATCGAGACTTCAGGTGCTTCTTACCCGGTGGCGGCTGCCGGTATTACCACACCTGACGGTCTGTGGCTTGACAACGGCAACGGCTGGGAGAACCTTTCGGATACTGCCGACGGTATGCTGGCCATGTCAGTGATGATAACCGCCGACAATCTCCCGCTCTATAATCTGACACTGGTCAAGGCTGATATTCCCTCTGTGATGCACTCAAGCGTACCGACCGAGATACCTGTCGAGATACGTAATAGCGGGGCCATGACCGTCACAGGTTTCTCAATAACCTGCGACGAGGGCAACGGACACACCCAGACGTTCGATATTTCAGCAATCATTAAGCCGAACGAGCGCCTTAAAACAGTACTTGAAGTGCTGCCTCTGTCTGACGAGTCGGAAACTCCGTTCGAGTTTACCGTAGCCATAACATCCATTAATGAAGGCGAGGATACAAATCCGGCTGACAATGCTATTTCGGCAATGACACGTGTGTCACGCTTTACTTTCACAAAGCGTCTGCTTGTCGAAGAATTTACCACTATGGCATGTGTCAACTGTCCCCGCGCTGCCAAGCTTTTGCATCAAGCTCTTGAAAAAGATGAATATCGTGACCGTGTGTTCGGTGTCTGTCACCACTCGGGATTCTATACTGATTTCCTTACCCAGCCCTGCGATGAAGAGATGCTGGTATTATACGGAGATCCCAATAGTACCTACGCACCGGCTATGTGCTTTGACCGTCTACAGCTTGATGAGGGCAGCGTAGCAGTCAATGTACCACTTGTGCTTGAAGGACTGACTGATCTCTTTGACTTCGCACTCAATCGTCCTGCCGAAGTTGACCTCAACGTCTCGGCAACGTGGAACAATACCTCCGGCTGTCTTGATATCAATGTTGAAGGCGGTTGCGTAAATGAGACGCCTCCGACGACTGCCAACCGTATCACAGTCTACGTACTTGAGAATGACATCAACACTCCCATGCAGTCAGGCGGTGATGCCGATTATATGCAACAACATGTGATACGTGCCTACAATGCCACCTGGGGCGAAGATATCGACTGGCAGAGCAACGGCCACTTCACTTATTCCGTTTCTCTCCCTCTTCCTGACAATATCGTACGTGAGAATATGGAAGTAGTAGGTGTTATATCGTACTATACTCCGACTGATGCATTGAATTGTGCTGTAAGCAACACTTCCCGTGCTCCTTATATTAACTGGGACGGTGATTCATCTATAAGTCTTTTACCTACTGATGCCGCCGCTACTGAAGTGTGCTATGATCTTCTCGGCACACCAGTTTCTTCCGATACAAAGGGCATCGTCATCAAAGTGCGCACATATCCCGACGGCACACAGTCCGTCATAAAGACTCTCAATCGCTGATCCCTTTAAAGGAGGCCGTATCATAATTGAGACTATATCATAATCTGCTATACGAGAGTGGGGAGAAGTAATTTAAATACCATTTATCTTGCTTCCTCCCACTCTTTTTTTACGCGCTCCACTTCTTCAATCAGCTGCTGCTCTGTAGGGAGAAACAACTGATATTTAGATGTCATTATCGTACTATTATCAGCTGAAAGAGTCATCTTTACCAACGTATCGTTTTTGGCAGTGCAAAGTAATATTCCGATAGTGGGATTTTCTTCAGAGAGCTTTTCACAACGGTCGTAATAATTCACATACATCTGAAGTTGACCTAAGTCCTGATGTGTAGCTTTCCCTGTCTTCAGTTCAAGAATTACAAATCGGCGAGTAATTCGATTGTAAAAAACCAAGTCAATAAAGAATTCATCATCCTCAATCTGAATGCGTTTTTGTCGTGCTACGAAAGTAAAACCATTTCCCAGTTCAAGCATAAACTCTTGAAGATGATTTATAAGTTCGGTTTCCAGATCGCTTTCATAATAATGAGTCTTCTTTTCAAGTCCGAGAAATTCCAATACCATTGGATCTTTGACAATCTCCTGTGGTGTTTCCGGCAACTTCTCTTTGCGAGCCATTGCCAAGACTGATTCTTTGTCATTACTGAGAAGAAGTCGCTCATAAAGCATTGAGTCTATCTGCCTCTTCATTTGGCGAGCGGTCCAAGAATTGTTCACAGCTTCCAGCATATAATACTCTCTTTTGTCACGGTCGGCTATGTCGATAAGCCATTTATACTGTGACCAATTCAATTGCGCATACAGTGTGTGCGCAATTGGAAACTCAAGATAAAACCGTCTGCTGTATTCAAGTTGTCGCTTGCCAAATCCGCTTCCGTATTCAGGTTCAATCTCTTTGGCAAGGTTTTTTATTAGCCCTTTGCCATATTCAGCTCTGGTATTGCCTCCTTGTTCTTCCTCAACAATGCGACGACCTATCTGCCAATACATCTGAACCCGGCAAAAATCAACTGAACGCACAGCATTAGCGCGTGCTGATTCAATAATTGAACGTATTTCGGTGACTAAAGATTCCATCATGCTTCGAAAATTAGGGATTAAAGTGCAAAAGTGATGTCAATCTAAAGAACTATGAAATCAGCAAGAGTTTACATCGGCTTTTTAGAAGGAATGTGTCTGAACCGAATTCACTCAAATCTGTAGACCTCACAGATGACGGCGCAAATTTAATGAATTTATCCCACAGCTTCGCAACATGACGGAATATTTTAGTAATTTTGGAATGTAACCAGACGAAGAAACGGGTTGTTCCTCGGCAGAGTTCTATAATATTTAGGTATTGCTGACCAATTCGAGATGTCTGTGTTTAATTCCAGTTCGTACTATTATCGTCGGATTGTGATTTTTTATCTTCCTGTTTCTGTGCACTTTCCTGTTTATTTTGTTCCTCACTACTTGGGAAATATATCTCTTCTTGTGAAGTAGTCTTTTTCTTTACTATAAGCTTGCTTATACGATGCTTAAACAGCTCTGTTGTTTTATGCCGTTCGAATGGTTCTTCTTTCAATGATTTACAAATAAAGTATTTAAGCATTTTCTCAAAATTATCATCTATCTTGAGCAACATAGCTTCACGAAACAGCTTATTATCATTTCTTTCTAAAATTTCACAATCAGGATACCCCAGTAGAATCAGTGTGAAAATCATGCCTAAAGAGTATATATCAGCACGATAACTATAGTCATTATCGTATGTTTCAGGTGCACGGAAATGAGGGTCAAGGGTAGAGCCATCTACTCTTTTACCTCCCACTCCTGAAAATCCCAGATTACTGAGACCAGTGACATATATATCTTTAATATAGTCTGTAGACGAGTCCTGTATAACCAATATATTGTCAGGTGAAAGATTGTAAACCCCACTTCCCCGTGTGAACATTATGATTTTTTCAAGCAAATCTCCTAAAATTTTCAGAACATGTATAGCTTCTCTCGGAGTACGCCCGTTATGCCATTTCATAATATCGGCCAGAGTTTTGGCATATATATGTTCCTGTTTCACCCAAGCTAATCGGTGTCCCTCATATTCATCACATCCATAACCTATTAATCTGGGTAATCCGGGTAAATCCTGATTATGAGCAAGGAAATCAATTTCAGTTATAAGAGTTACATCAGTCCACCCCGTTTTGTTAGCGCCGAGATTAAACGGAGCTGAGTCTAAGTCATATACGATAAGTATATATGGATAGCCCTTACCATCCATACAGCGGTACACCTCTCTCTTACCGTCATGATGAGTGCTGAGTTTACGTACTATATCTAAATCAATGAAACTTGTACCGAGTTTAAGAAGACTTGCTCTTTCCATATTTTTCGTTTTTAAATTATTGCTATCTACTAAAATTTGAGTGGTTTATAAGATTTCATTGGCAGGATTCAGCCCTTTTAGTTTAATTTGCGTTAGTCAAAACATAAAACTAAACTTATAGCCAAAAATAATATTTTTTTCGTACAGTCGATATATACCAGCTAATAAAATCGCTTGATCGTGAGAAAATATTAGAAATAGACCGTAATAAACACTGACCATGTCATGTCTATAGCGCTCGACTACAGTCAGCTCCTAAATAGTAAGTCAATTAAGTTAAAAATTGGGATTAAATGTGAGGGCATTGAAAATAAATGGTTAAATTTGCGGTATGAGGGAGACAAATTTGTAGAAGTGACAACTATTATACGTTATATAAAGACTTTTGGAATAATGGCAGGGTTAACTGTCATATATGTTATCTTTTTCCTGTTTTTTTATTTTTGGATGAGATATGACACTCCCATGCCGAATCCTCCTATAACTATGGTGGTGATCATCGCCAAAAATTTTTGTCCGATATTTACGTTAGTAATCATCAATTATTTTATTATTTATCATTTTCATCTCTCAACACCGCATTGGGTAAAGTTTTTAATTGATTTTATTCTTTCAGTCGCAGCATTGATATGTGTTGACCTTTTCGTTACATTTACTTCCCACAGACCGGTTGAATGGGCAGGAACATTTTTCAGTGATATAATAATTTTTATTGCAATGGAAAACTTATATTCTGAAAAAAAATCCAGAATGGCATTACGCACTCAAGCTATGATACGCCATGAATTGATGCACTATAAATATGAAGCACTGAAAGCTCAGTTTGATCCTCACTTTTTGTTTAACTCTCTTAATATACTCTATTCGTTTATACCCGTTGATCCCTTAAAATCACAACAGTATGTATTAAAGTTATCTCAGATTTACAGATACATTCTTGATAAGGGGGATAAAAATGAAGTCTCAGTAAGAGAAGAAATAAATTTTATCCAATCATACATAGAGATTCTTCGTATACGTTACAACGATTCATTTAAAGTACATATTCATAATATTGAACCGTATTATGATCAAAAGATAATACCGTTTACTCTCCAGATATTATTGGAGAATGTAGTGAAACATAACATGATTTCAGTCGCTACACCGATGACTATAAACATCAGCGGGCATGAGAATTATGTTAAAGTAAGCAATCCTATAGTACCAAAAATTCAAAATACCGTGTCACAAACCGATACTCGAATCGGCACCAAATACCTTACGAAACTTTATAAAAGTTATCAACGCCAATTCCGTATTGAATCTGACGGGGTACGATTCACTGCTATTCTGCCTTATCTATAAATCCAGGACACAAATGACATACGCAATAGTTGAAGATGAACTTTTATGCCAGAATCATCTTGGCAAAATATTAGCTGCCCTGCGCCCGTCGTGGCAACTGCTCTTTACGACTGAAACAGTTGCGGCGACCGTAGAGCAACTTAATTCTGTGGGTGTCCCAGATATTATATTTCTTGACATCGAACTGAGTGACGGAAAGAGTTTTGAAATATTTAACCGTTATCCTCTGAATATCCCGGTGGTTTTTACCACCGCGTTTGATTCATATTGTCTTCAAGCATTTAGAGTGAACAGTGTAGACTATATTTTAAAGCCTGTGACAACAGACGCGGTACTTGAGGCAATATTGAAGTTTGAGAACACTACGCTTACACAGGAAGCCAGAATTTCACGTAATTCCCTGTTCAATAGTTTGGTTCAGCCCTCCTTGAGATCTACAAGGATACTAACTTATGCCAAAGATTCATACAGTTTCGTCAACTCTCAGGATATAGCATGGATAGAGTGTGAAGACAAATGTGTATTTTTGATTACTAAAGATGGAGTCAGACATCTCACCACTTTTACCACTTTAAATGAGATTGAAGAGAGTGTACCACATGAGCGTTTCTTTCGTGTGACACGTAGTGTGGTAGTAGCAATAGATTCAATAACAGGAGTGTCAAAATCATTTAATTATCGGCTTACAGTAGCTTTAAAAGCCGGTAGTCACACATGCCGATTGAAGGTAAGTGCCGCCCGACGGAAAGATTTCCTGTTATGGTTCGGTCTTGGCAAGGTATAATTTACAATTCACGCCTTATTTTAACAGTTTAAGTCAGCATTTTGCCACTTTATCGTTTTTTTGATTGAATTATATAATAATTTATATAAATTTGCGGAGTACTTAGATCTGTATACTTAACTTTACTCTCATTTTGAGTATTTTATACAGTTTGCCATAATATTAATACATCGACGTATACAAATTTATGGATTCTCATGTATGCGTCGGACAACTAACAATTAGAGAATCATATAAGAATGCTTATGAAAAAATCTACAATTCTTGCGGTTGGCTCGATGTTACTGTTGCCGGGAATGATGTCGGCAACAGATTTCAACATGTCAAAAAGCCAATTTAAGACAGCTGCTCCAAAGAGAGAAGCTCTAAATTCTGCCACAACTGCGGAAACCAGAACCGTAACGGATCTGATCTGGCAAGCTCCCGAAGGGAAAAACCTTAAACTCGATCGCTCCGGCATTACATTTCCGCTGAGCGGTGCACCGTTCTGGTATGACAATTCTCCTGCCAATATGGTGATTTGTGATAACGGAGATGTGTATCTTCAGGCAGTATTTTTCAGCTATGCTGAATCCACTTACATAGTGGGTCATCAAGAGGGTAACAAGATTACCTTTGATCTTCCCCAGACAGTTGTTGATGTTGATTATGGCGGTGGCTATACACTCACTCTTAATGCTACACTCGGACAGTTTGACGAGGCATCGTCGAATTTCGTAGCCGTTAACTCCGAATTGGCAGCTGAAGCAGGTTTACCTGAGGTGGAGAATAAAATCGTGATGACAGTTGACGAGAACGGAGTCTACACCTATGACTCAGGACTCAAGATTGAAGATGGAGTGCTTACTGTCAATAACGGCGACCTCACATTGTGTATGTGTTATGCCGACAACGGCTATTGGGCAGGTCCGGCAGAGGTCAATATGACTATGAAACCTTTTGAAGGTAAGCTCGTGACACCTCCGGCAGCCCTTGAGACAGAGCCGATGGGAATGACATATAACGGCACCGGACATATAATTGAAGTAGGCTTCGCCGGTGATGAAGTGTATTTCAAAGGCGTTGTGGCTGATTATCCTGATTCATGGATTAAAGGTACGGTCAATGGTGAGGTAGTAAATATTCCTTCGACCCAGTACTTAGGAGAGAACTTCAGATATGCATGTTTTGCTTACTATGCTTCAGCATATTTTGACAAAGAAACGGGACTTATGACATATCTTGATTCAGCAGATTTTAGCTATGATGCTGAGACAAAGACATTCAAGGCTCCTGAAAATGTGGTAGGTCTATTTAACGGCGCTTATGATTATGTTCACTTCATTGAGGAATATGAGAATATGATGATACGTCCTCAGGTTGCTGACCCTGCAATCACACTCAATGCCCCGTTTGACATAAATTATAATGATGAGGGCTACTATCCGTTCGTAGAGTTCAGTTATTCCACTTTGAATAAAGAGGGATATATGCTGAATCCAGAGAATCTGTATTATGTGATGTATGTTGACGGCGAAGAATATACATTCTATGCTGATGAATATAATACTCCTGAAGACATGACCTATGTGCCGGTATTATATAATGATTATTTCAACTTTATATCAGAGAATGGCAAGGTACAGGTATTCTTAAGCTTCGAGGCACCTGAGACATTAGGTTTCAAATTATGCTATGCTGAGGTATCAGAAGATGGTAAACTCAACGTAATAAGCGAATCTGAAATGGGAATGTATGTCACTACCAGTGTAGATAGTGTAATAGATGATATGAAGTCGGCTGCCGAGCCTGTTTACTATGACATAATGGGTCGCAGAGTTACACATCCCGCCAAGGGAGACCTGCTGATAGAACGCTGTGGTAACAATGCCCGTAAGATAATTTTCTGATAACTTTATAATTAAAAAATCCTCTTGAAGACAGTGACTGTTTAAGGTCCTGCTTCAAGAGGATTTTTTAATTCAGTTATTGCTTTTTCGGAAGCAGAAAAGCCACAGAAGCATTACAATAAAGGTATAGGCTGCGAATATACACCAAGGATATGTCCACTCACCCATAAACAGGCGCATAACATTGTCAGAACCTGACGTAGATACCATCTGCCACTGGCACCATCTGTTGACTACGGCGCCGGCCGCCAAAGTACCGAAAGTAGCACCGATACCATTACTCATAAACATCATCAAGCCCTGTGCAAATCCCTTCATATTCGCCGGAGCTACCTGCTGGATATATAGATGACCGGCTATAGTGATAAAGTTAAAGGCTAACCCATATACTAACATCGAACCAATAAGCAGCCATAAGCCGTTACCGGGATTGCCTACACCGAGCATAAGAAATCTTAAGGCCCATGCTAAGAGACCTATAGCGTAGACTGTGCGTATACCCCGCCATTTCAAGGCTATTCCGACCAGAAGTATACATATTGCCTCAGATATCTGTGATAAGGAGAATAGCATGGTGGCATTACCGGAAGCCAATGAATCAGCATACTCTTTAATACCGACGAAATGAGTAATGAACGGTGTGACAAAACCGTTTGAAATCTGTAGACATACTCCGGAGAGTATCACAAATATCAGAAATACAGAAATCTCCCTCTTTCCGAACATTATCTTTAACGATTCTCTGAGCGGTATCTTTATAACCGTATTCTGTAAATCAGATTTTACAGACTTTAAAGCAGGAAGAGAAAAAGCATAAAGACAGGTCAATATACCCATTATACCGCTACATAACAGCTGCATGGCATTATACTGAAACCTTAAATGTCCCGTATCAGCCTTGTCACTGAAAGCAAATCTAAGCATACCGTCACTCCAGTAGGCCGAATTGACAAACCACATAGCCGCTACAAAACCCACTGTACCCCATATCCTGATGGGCGGAAAGGAAGTCACAGTATTATGTCCGCTTTGGGTAAGAAGACCGAAGGTCGCAGTATTGGCTAAAGCCATTGTCGGCATATACAGAGCTAAGAACAGAAGATATAGAGGATAAAATATCTTAAACTCCAGATGCTGATGAGTCATTCCGTATTGCCACATCACAAACATAACGATTGCAGCCAACAGATGACAAAATCCTAAAAGCTTCTCAGGACGCCCAGTGCGGTCTGCAAGACGCCCTAAGAGTGAAGGAGTGATAATTGATACAAGTCCTATAGCGGCATAGAACCAGGCTATGTTGCTGCCCAGTCCTCCGGCACCAAGAAACTGTCCGAAACATGTGAGGTAACATCCCCACACGCTGAACTGAAGGAAATAGAGCAACGACAGACGTGCTTTCATATAATTACTGTATCGGTTTACCTGATAATCAGAACTTAAATTCCACACCACCCATAATAGTGGTACCAGGCATAGGACAACCGTATATTATCTGATAATGCTTGTTTGTGATATTATCGACTTTGACAGACAGAGTCACAGGTACAGTTGTTCCGAGTGTGTAGGCAGCACGGAGATTAAGAAGTGAATAACTCTCCGTCGCTCCGTTCGGATTACCGTTCTTCATACTCCAGATACTCATTTCCTCAAGAGTAAAGCTGAAATCACCGGGTGAATAGGTAACTTCTGCATTAAGCTTGTTCTTAGGGGAGTACAGATTATCTGAATCAGTATGCAGATATGACCATGAAGCACTTGCCTGAATATTTGCGAGGATACTATAAGCAGCTTCCAACTCAAATCCCTTATTATGGAATTTGCCGGTATTGACATTACGCGGACGTCCGTCAACACGTACTGTCTGAATCATGTTTTTTCCGTCAATATAGAACAAGGCAGCGCCTAACATCAGTCTGTAATCAAGCAAATGCTGGCGGTAGCTTATCTCGTAATTAAGCATGTACTCCGGTTTAAGATCCGGATTTGCCGGTGGATAGAGATACAGTTCGCGGATATTGGGAGAGCGGAAACCCTTACTGAAAGATGCCTTTATCTGAGAAGTCTGAGACGGTTTGACAATAAGCCCGGCCTGCGGCACCCATACATTACCGTAGGTAGACCCATGCTGAAGACGCACGCCGCCGTTGATATTAAGTACCTCGTTAAAGAATCCCTGCTGCATCATAACATATCCGGCCACCTCATTAACATGATGTTCGGCTTCCGAAGTGCGTATATTTACGTCTTCTTTGTTGGTGTTCCAGACATGGCCTCCCCAATGCTGGAAATCAATTCCTGCGGAGAGTGTGTTAGCGGTCCATAGATAAAACGATTCGTATGCTGTAAATCCCATGTTATAGTCAGTGGAATTAAACAGATAATCGCGTGGTGTTTCACCCGGCGTGTTGCCATCATCTAATTTGTGTCGTCCCCAGTTTATATAACCTTGTATACCGCCGTCATATTTATCATACATGTTTTTGACATATATACCGCCTGTACCACGAAATATATCAGTCCACATATTTTCAAGGGGATTCTGAATAGTACCGGGATTATTGGCATGACTCTGTGTCATATCCAGCATACCGGCAAGACTCCAATGATTTGAAGCAGCGTATTTAAGCTGTGCAAATTCGTTGGCAAGCCAGAAGGCGCTGCCGGCACGGTTGCCGTTGCTGCGGTCGAGCTGACCTGAAAGAGTTGCGGAAAATTTATCTTTCTTATAGCCCGAAGACAGAGCAAACTTCTGTGTACTGAAAGAACCGAACATCGCACGGGCACGTCCGGTGAGACCGTCCTGCCTCTGTGTACGGGTAACAAGATTAATAGAACCACCCATTGCGTTTGAGCCGTAAAGTAGCGAAGACGGACCTTTGACAACTTCAACTCTTTCCACTCCGTTTGCAACGTATGTATCAGCAAGACTGTGACCGAATACCCCGGCCCACTGCGGCTGCCCGTCAATCATAAACAGAACCTTGTTACCCTGTCCGACACCACGTATGTTGACTTCTCCGGCACTACCTCCGGAAACACCGTAACCTGCAAAACCACGCTCCGTGACAAACAACCCCGGAACCTTCGAGACAAGTACAGGCAGTAACGAGCTTTCTCCGGAATCTTCTATCTGTTCGGCAGTGACCTGTGTAACATTAAGAGGGATAAGGTCAGGGTCTGTCTTTAAAGGAGCTGTAACAACTACCTCTCCAAGTTTTACTGTGTCACGTGGTATTTCGGCAGCCGCCAGTCCTGCGGCCGTCATAGCCAGAGGTATAAATACTAACAGTTGTCTGTTCATGATTTCTGGATTTTAAGTCATTTTAAGTTTATAGTTCGGCAAAGTTAATAAAATAATTTGACTATTCAGTGTATTTTAGTTAATTTTGCGTCAAAATAAACTAAAAATAACTTTACCCACCATGACTCAATCCGAAATAGACTTTTTTGATAACCTCGCTCCTACATGGGATGCCAACGAAATCCGTTCCACACCTGAAAGAGTGAGAATTATTCTCGGCAAGTTGCCTATAAGCAAAGGTATGACTGTACTCGACCTCGGTACAGGCACAGGAGTACTTGTGCCCTACCTCAGTGAGATAGTAGGACCTGCAGGACATGTGACAGCAATAGATCTCTCCGAAGGAATGCTCTCTATAGCGAAACAGAAATACGGAGAACTTAAAAATGTGGAGTTTCTGAAGATAGATTTTGAAGAAGAGCAAATCCCCGGATTATATGATGTGGTGATGTTATATTCGGTTTATCCTCATCTTCATGCTCCGGCAGATACTATGGAATGGTTGTTTAAGATGAACATAAAGCCGGGTGGCGTTATCGTAATCGCTTTTCCGTCTGACGAGAAATTTATCAATAATATTCATCACGAACGTCAGTCAGAAAGCGACCATCTTCCCCCTGCTCATATTTTAGCTGATATGATTAACAGCTGGGGCTTCTGTGCCTCAGTAGTGTCTGCTACTGAAGATGAATATATTATAGAAGTAAGATACTGTAACTAAAAGTAATTATATAACTATAGCAATTCTCTTTAGTATTGAATACCGTTTTTGACAAGCAGTTCCTTTAACCGCAGATTCTCCTTACGCAAACTGTCTACCTCGTCACGCAAATCATCTACCCGTTCGGAAAGCCGGTCATTACGCTTAGTAAGAAAATCAATACGGCCCATTGTGTCAGCATCCTGCACAGAATGGGCTTTTTCACGCTGATGAGCAAGATCATGAAAGTGGTTAAGTAGCTGAGTCAAAGAATCACTCTGGTCTGTAATATGAGTATGCGGAGGAACCGTATTTTCCGGATAGTCCTCAATTATGTATTCATCTAAATTATCGAGTTCAAAAATCTCTTTTATTTTCTCCAGCTTTTCTTCCGGCATACGGCTGCGTCCGTTCTCTATCGCTGATAGAAAACTCGGACGTACCTGAAGATGGTCAGCAAGTTCACGCTGACTCATACCCGCTCTCTTACGCAACCTGACAAAATCGATTCTGCTCATAAAATTCCTTCTTTGATATGAGAGAGGATTAACTTCCAATAATTTCCAACAAATTTATCTGTTTTTACTGAATCCTCAAAATATCCCGTCTATTAATCTCTAAAATCCCTCAGTTATACGTAATACATTCTAAGACTTATACACGGCAGTCATTAATTTTTGTGAATATTCTACCCACAAGTATATGGCATAATACACACTTTGGTAACTGTAAAAAGACCTAACTCATCAAGAACTCACGCAATGACATCAGCCGGATACCTTGATATGTGTTAGGAGCGGAATCGCGGAGAGTCACAACGGTTTTCTCGTAATTATCCGGTATTCGTGAAAGATTTCCAAATTCACGGTCGCGTGTATTCTCATCTGACACGGTCATAGCAACTTGAATATAGCGCAGCTCATTGTCTTTCTCTGCAATAAAGTCTATTTCCCTTTCTTGTGTCATCACACCTACTTTTACGTTATATCCCATGGCAATAAGATGGTTATACACGACATTCTCCATTAATCCTCCTATATCACCGGGTCGGTAGCCTATGATAGAGTTTCTGATACCTAAATCTTCGAAGAAATACTTTTCTCCGATTTCGAAGAATCTTTTGCCTGTTATATCCCACCTGCGTACCCGATGGATGATAAAGGCCTCCGCTACATATTCTATGTATGCCTGCACACTGGTGACACTTGATGATATATGTTGTGACTTAAGATAGTCGACAATCTTTTTCGCATTGAAAATACGGCCGATATTGTCGGCAAGAAATAGGAGCAAACGCCCTAAAAAATCAGTATTGCGCAGAGAATGGCGGCTAACTACATCACGATATACTACCGCATCCGTGATTCCCGAGATATATTCTCCCCATGTGGATTCATTGGGCAGATTGATCAGATATGGTAACCCTCCGTATCTCAAGTAAGTCTCTAAAGCTCCATCACTATCTGGCAAAGAGTGAAACATCAGAAATTCCCTGTATGTCAAAGCATGGACATTAATGACAATGCATCTCCCGGCGAGCCTCGACGCAATTTCAGATGAAAGCATGCTCGAATTACTTCCTGTCAGATAGATATCATTATGTGGATCCAGAATCAGTGAGCGCACAACTTTATCAAAATCCTTGACTTCCTGTATCTCATCCAGAAAAATATAATTATTTTTCCCAGCCTTTATACGTGAATAAATTTCATTGTACAGATCAGTCGCATTATGAATGTGAGCGAAAGCAAAGTTCTCAAGATTTATCTCTATGATATTAGCATCGGGAATTTGTTGCTTTATCTCTTCTACCACAGCCATAAGGATATAGCTTTTTCCGACACGACGCTGCCCCGCAAGTACCTTTATTATATTTTTATTAATGAACGGACGAATCTGATCCATATATAAGGATCTTGGAAGTATCTTTACTCTTTCCATTATAAATAAAATTTTTTTACAAAACTACTAAAAGTTTTGTTTACAAACAAAACTTTTACACAGCTGCCGTATTTATTCCAACATATTTTTTGTACGATTTTGTAATGGAAGCGGCGAGGGTGTTCATCTTGAGGTGCACTGCGGGTGAGGCTTAACACACTCAGTGAAACACTCCCTGTAGAAAGTGTCTATACAACACTTTCTACAGGGAGTGTTTCACTGTAATACTGAATGCTTAATTTGAAGTAGGGGTGAGGGTGTTCGCGGCAGGTTAGGAGACTACTACAGGGGTAACACCGATGATGGGGGCGTTGGTGATATGGTGCCAGCTTTTCTTTATAAAGCTGATAAATTTATGATAGGCGGTCTTTACTTTATCAATGATGATGCCACTGCGAAGAGTATTGACGATACGGTCATATATTTCGCCGGCACCGTTGACAATCGGAGATACTACATTATTCACAAACCATGAGGCACCCTTATAAGCTACAAAACCTCCGATAATCAGACCTGCGGCTAAACCTATGAATGAGGCGTCGAGAAGTAAGGTGGTAATGATGGCTGTAGCCGAGAACATCAGCATCGTAAGCTTAAATGTCACCCAGGCAAAGAGTCCGTAGAGAAGTGCGGCACCAATCCATTTAAGATATTTTACAGCCTTCTCCCATGATATGCGGCCGGATTTAGCATCCTGCATAGTTTTCTCGCGTTCGATACCTGCAGCTACGCTTGCGCCGAGAATCTCAGGCTGTATATTCTCGTCAGCACCCTTAACCTCACCTTTAAGACAGGCAATGTAAGCAACAAGAGCTGCATAAGACTTGAAATCCATATCAGACAACTGCTTTTTGGCAAGTTCTTCGGTCAGTGACTCACTCTCGCTGGCTGCACTTATAAGCTGACGAAGCTCCTCTTCTTTAGTAAGAACGATTGTGCTGTTAGCGATAGAGTCTTTGAGCTGAGCTTTAAGCTGATCAAGTATCTCGGGAGTTATTTCTCCCTCCACACTCTTGTTTTCTGTCAAAATCTGCTCGAAAGTATTGGCATTCTCTCCTTCAAGTGTCATACCGAGGTTAGCAGCATTGACATACTGGACAAAAGTAAGGAAGTTTATAAGGATACCAGCCTGTTCTTCAGCTGTTTTATCAGCCATAGCATCGATACAACGGTCGTATATGTTCTGAACCATAGCTTCTTCCGAAGCATCGTTAGTCTTGAGCACTTCCAAGACTTCGTTGAAGTTTGTCACTCCTGCCACAAGTTTACGGCATGCCTCGGTAGCTTCCTCAACACTCATCGAAGGCACCTGTATGAGCAACTGGGTTATCATATTGCCGAGAGTTGATTTCTCGGGATTGATGTTCTCCATCATTCTTGCAGCAACTTCGTTTACTGTCTTAAATTCCTGTGTTGTGAAATCTACAGTGTTCATATCTTGGTGGTATTTAAGTTTTCTTTCACTAACGTTACGGACAGATTCTGCTTCCGAGACAAAAGCTGAATAATTTTTTTCAGATTTTTCAGATAAAAGACTTCTAATCCCATTTTGAAGCCGGATATTCGCTATTTTTCCTTCTGCCTGTTCCAACGCTTCGGCCACAATCGACTTAAAAGGATCCGACTGCTGATCTATATCAAGCTCGGTCATGGCATTTTTACGCATATAGTATATCAATTCTATAATTTTCTGCGGATTACCGGTCAGATATTCTCTGATTTCTTCCGCTTCCTTCACAGAACATTCTCCGTTAGCGTAGGCCTTAAGCCTCTCGGTTAAATATTTCTTATCCTTAGTCATCTAATATATAAGGTTTAATATCATTTAACACACCGTATGTATACACAAATCCATCTTTTTCGCGGTATATCAGCGGTTTGGAAGGGATTTCATCGGTAGCCGCAGGCTTAAACATATTTTTTGTTTCCACTGTAGGATGAGCTACGATTTTAATCCCGTTTTGTTTCAGGGTCTTCCGTAAGGATAAAATATGTTGTGAAAGAGTATCGAAACTCTTCTGATCATTACTGATTGAATCTTCAAACTCCTGCGAACATATCAGTGAAATAAGTTTTTCTATTGATTTCCAGAGAGCCGTATAAAACAATTGCGAATTTTCACAGATATTCTCCGGTGAGGACAGACTGTTACGCAACCCAACCAAATCCTGCAAAGACATTGAGGATAGATCTTCCATGGCTGGCTCACTTTCAACAGTTTTCTCCAAAATAATAAGATTATTACTGATTAAGGAGAAATTCCGTCCATAGAACTTTATTACCTCATTCCGGTCTTTTGAACCGGTCCTCAGCATTTCATTCAGACCGGAAAGCATATCAGCGAAAAGATACAGAAAGCCTCTGTCATCGGAAAAGAATTTTCTATAAGCTGCCTCTTTACAGTCATCTTCCTTACTCTTCAGTAAGCCTTCTATTTCATTTATTACTCCGTTACGCACATAAGGCTCCATAACCTCAATAAGGTAGAATTTTTTCTGTAGCTGCTGTTTCAGCTCAAAAACTTCCTGTCTTTCCCTAGCAACAGCCTCATTAAGCTCAGAAACCTTCTTATCAAGCTTAGAAATCTTCTTATCAAGTTTAGAAACTGTCTTATTAAGCTCAGGAACCCACTCGAACAGCTGACTAACCTTCTTCTTTGCTTCTTCCAAATTTTTCTTTGCTTCCTCCGAGGAAGACTCACCGGGATTTGCTGGTAAGCCAAATTTATCTCTAATACCCATATCGTTTAAATATAACTGTTGATTCAACTAAATATAACTTTGCTTTCTCTACAATCTCCTCATTAGATAGCTTATCCTCATTCTGAGCAATAAAACTGATTGTTTTTAAAGAGGGAAGTAAGGATTCCAACAGATGTACAAATCTTTGATCGGCAGTTTCCGCGGACAATTCCTCCTTTTCGTGATTAATAACAGTCTCATATTTAGCAACCTGTTTGGGCGCAGATACCTGAATATTATTAAAAAAAGTTTCCTTATCCATTAATTTCGGAGAGGGTACCGGCATAACAATCTGCCCTGCTTCATTAAGCATCGCATTGGCAGTAGCTATGTTAATAATAAAATCACATACCTGTCCTATTATTCTCGGTGCTTTATAATCCGTTGAGTTATCTGAAGAAAGTATAGTCTCAAGTTGTCTGTTAGCTGTCAGTAGACCTGAGTCACCGTTTATGGCCTTAGCACATTTTGCTTTATAACTACGAAAAGTCTCTAATGCAACATACTGCTGCCAACATTCCTCTTTCAGATTCTGAAGATTAGCTGTAGAGCTAATAGCTGTCTTCCGAGACTGAGACAGTGACTTAGGATTCTTCCTTTTATAGCGAGAAATACTGTAAATTACTGCTATACAGATACAGACAGTCAGAATCGAATATATTATTATTTCAGTTGTCACCATTTTATTTACTGATATTTCCGTTATTGTACATTATAGAGATGTTACCGGACGTCTGTTTATCCGAATCTGAAGGAAAGATAACTTCATCGGAATATATATATTTTATCTCTCCCTTAGGAGTTTTAGTTATCCAAACAATGTCTCTGTTATTATCAGCTTTTATACTATAATTGGAGTAGACCCTTTTCTTATTCGTTAAGGCAAAAAGCTGTCTGTTTACTAACTGAATCATCAGTATCTTTTCATTATTCGGAATATATGCCATCAAATCTTCTATATCTTCCGGCTGAATCTCATCGGAATAAGAAACCACCTCGCCATCAATCAAAGCTATGAATCCGGATTTTTTATCAGCACATACCTGAGTTAATTTCTCTGCATCAAATATATGCTCCACACCTGTATTATTGCCACTGAAATTCCTGCAACAGACCTTTACCTTAGAATTTCCAACATACTGCATATAGTTTACATGTGTCGGGCTGACAGAAAACTGCGGAATCTTATTAATCGGACAATTTCCTATCAGAAGAACAAACATTCTGTTGCCGTTATTCAACTGATAAGTAAGAGCATGATTAGATTTATCTTCAAAAATCACGTATGCAAATCCGGAATCCGAGATATTACTTATTTTACCTAATGACAATTGTGCCTGTAAATCAGGAAAGGGTATTGTAACTTTAGCCCTCTTTATAGTTCCAGACTTTGTCTCACCACAAAAAGACTCTGAACATGCCTGTGTTGCACTTTCTTTATCCGTCTTATACTCACGTTCCACCAGCTCACACAATATGAGTGCAAGAGTTTCCTTTCTGCTGAGTACAGCAATATCAGTAAAGTTCTCCGCAGGCGTGTGTCTGATAGGAAATAACTTTTCATCTATTATAACACCTACACTGCCTTCATCATTTACTTTGACTGAAAATGACTCCTGAGATGATTCAAAGGTATATCTCAAAACATTCTGAAACTTATCGCCACCTTCAAAATCAAACATTTCATCAGTCATAATAATAGCTTTTATCAGCGAAAATACCTTATCAAGCCGGAAAACCTCTTTAAGTTCATCCAGATATTCAATATTATAGCCGTCAATATTAATCATAACTTGTTTGAAATTTATTTATGTTTTTGTCTGGAAGCGCGTATATAATCTGTCTCAGCCTTAATCTTATCATGAAGCAACTCATCGTAGCCGTTCTTAACACCCTTAAATTCTCTGATAGAGAAATCTCTGACACTGACATCTTTAAGGGATAACAGATTGCTGGATGCCGAAGCCGGGAAAAATTGATTTTCGGCCAATCTAAAAAGACATTCCACAATACGCTTCATATCAGTCTCACCGTAGGTCCGGACATTCAAAACAGCCTCACGGAGCTCTTCTATAAATTTTTCCGGAATATATTTCCCCGGATTGTCTATGTTTCCGTACCAATACTTTTTATAGTATGAAAACATTGCGTCTTTTACAACACCCTCTATATCCGCGCCAGTCATGAACTTACCGTTTGCACCACAGAATTCCACAAGATCAGTAAGATATTTCTCAAGGGCCGATGTATTGTTAAGGAGAGTATCAAACGGTTTTGATTTGCCGTTAAAACGGGAAATAATTCCTTTGAAGATTTCGATACAGTCCTGTTTTGAAGGCATAAAAGTATAGAACTTCTGATCAAAGCGACCGCGTCTCAGAAACTCCGGAGGTAAAGCTGATATATCATTTGCCGTAGCAAATATGAAACAGGCTTCTTTTTTCTCCTGCATCCACGTAAGAAACTGTCCGAACAGTCTTTTTCCCTGTCCGCCATCTGAATCACCGGAAAAAGAAGCTGAAGAAAAGGCTTTTTCTATTTCATCTATCCATAATACACAAGGTGACATTGATTCAGCCAATCTCAGTACTTTCCTCATATTCGCCTCACTTTCACCGGAATATTTTCCGAGAACACTACCCATATCAAACTGAAGTATAGGCAAATCAAATACCATAGCTATCTGGTTGGCTAAAGCAGACTTGCCGGTACCGGGAATACCGCTTACCAATATACCTTTAGGAGTGGATAAATTCCATTGTGTTTCAGCTTTGATCGGATCTCTGAATAAGTCCGCTCTGCTGACAAGCCAGTCTGTCAACTTATCAAGTCCTGATACATGAGCTTTTTTATCTACATACTTCAGCTTTAACAGACCCTCTTTTTTCAGCATCTGTTCTTTTACAGTACGAATCAGCTTTATGCCGTCTTCTTCACACTTAATGGTAAATAAACCCTGACAATAAAGGTAAAGGCGGTTCAGAATATCTTTAATTTTACGGATATTAAAGCCACGTAGATTTACTATCAAAGGCTGAAGTAAATTATCGTATGGAATTTCACCTTTCTCCTTTGCAAAATCTACGATAATTTCACGAATCTCCTCATCTTGCAGCTTAGGTACTTCAATCAGTTCTATATATGGTTCCAGACCCTTGGGAATCTGTACTGACGAAGACTGGAGTATCATCACACACTTCCGGATATCGTCATCTTCATTTGAATTAATCACTGAAGCCACATGGTTGACTAAAGCATTTTCCGCTGATGCATCACAGGAAAAATTCCTGACTCCGAGTATATATCTGACACTTCTGTCATTTTTGATGATAGGTTTAAGGCCTTTCACCACAAACGTAGAATCGGCCCTGCCGAAAGATTTATTCTGCCTTTGAGAATTTCCGATCCAGAAAAGGGATGTGGGTATTTTCTGATTGGTTACGAAAATATTAGTCGGTCTCGTACCAATATCCACAGCTTTTTCTTTAAAACGGAACCACTGTGGTATCTCCTCCTCGAAATTGAAATGCCAGTATTCCGTCAGCTTCTGTGTATGCAGTATATCATCGATTATACTTATATCATCTGATTCTATGTACAGAATCGGGATACCGGCATGAATCGCAGTTCTGCATCTGTTTACTATTTCATCTATCTGTTTCATAATTTTTAGAAATAAATAGAAACCACATCCACTGCTTTGTCTATAGCAGGCGACAGAGTCTGTACTATCTGAGAAGAAACATTATTCTGAGCTTCTGCCGGCATTTGGGCATTTCTAATAGCCTCGGAGATTTTACTAATATTCTCTTCTTTATTTTCTTTAAATTTTTTCATTGCTTTCTGTCTTTTATTTTTAGATAGCATTTGATTTTCAAAAAACATTTTATCTAACTGTTCTTCAACATACTCCATATCGACCATCCCGAGCATAATTATCTTTAAAACAAATGCTGCCATAAGGATGCACAGTCCAAGAATTATCTTAATTACACCCATCAATACATTCTCAAGGTTGATTGCGTCCAATAGAGAACCTTGGAATTTTATCTGGTTAGAAGATACCTCACTGACTACATTAATCCACTCATCATCTCTGATTTTAAACGAAGTTATATTCTGTGCTTGAATCTTACCAGGGAAGGTAGTGGAGAAAACTTCATTGACCGTAGTCACAATCATGGAACGAACGCCTGTATCATCATTATTATTCAGATACTCCGTGATCGACTCTCTTATTATCTTCTGTATATGTTGTATTCTTTCCCTGCCTTCCGGGGTTAAGGAATTCAGAAAAGAACTTTCCACATTTTTAACAAAATCTGACAGAGTGATATTGTCACCGTTATCTACCCAGTCTGACAATTGAGCCAAAGCATATTCGTATACAACCGGTGCCAATTTATTGGCCATTATAGCTTTCAGAGTAGGAAAATCTGCCCTGATTGCTGCCGCGATACGTTCTTTTACAGTGGCAATCAGCTCAAGCGCCTTCAAATCCGTATAGGCTGCCCATGCCAGTCCTCTTGAAACACAGTAAGAGGGTTCGGCATCAATGACCACATGTGCCTTCGGGAATAATTCACAGACAGTGCTTTTGATAAACTGCATCTTGGAAGCGCCGCCGGTCAGCAATATCACCCCCTTGAATTCAGCAGGTGCGACTCCCATAGCTTCACAGAGCGTATTAACATTTTTCTCTGTAAAATTTCTATGTAACTCCGCCCAGCTTCCTTTAGCGACCGAATGTTTCTCACTTGTATAAGACTGAGGAGAATGGTGGGTAATGCCAGTCATGAAATCCTCCGATATACGCGATATGGCACAGTCGCCATCGGTCCATTCCATAAATATCCTCGGCTTACTTACAGGATTTGTAAAAAACGCTTCCTTCGCAGTTCTGATAAGCAACAATTGTGACCGGAAATCCGACAGATCAAATCTGGTCTTATTATTCTGCTCCAACAGAGTCTTTAACATGGTGCGTTCTATTTTATTAGCTCCTAACGGTACACTGTCATCTGTCTGTTGGTTGGTCAGGAAATTAATCAGGGTAATATCAAATGTACTTGATCCGTGATCCATAACTACGACACCATCCTGTATATGCTTGCCGACCAGTTCACCCTGTTCCTTATAAACCTTAATAAGAGATGCCCGTGATTCCGGCATTATAATCACTTTAAGAGACATATCTAATCCCTCAAGACTTTCTCTGATTATCTCGGCATACATTGAGTCCGCACCGTTTTCCAGCCATTCCGGTCCGGAGGGACAACCGACTACTAACAAGCCTTCGCCGCTGAATTTATTCGGATTGTTTTTGTAAATATTTTCAAGACTCGTCCGGAGCATCAGTTGCATCAGTTGCTTTTTGGAAATGCTATCACCCTCGTAAAGTTCTCCGTCATGCAACCGTTTAGGAGTCACTTTAAAATTAATATATAAGTTACCTTGGGTATTTGCCAAACTTGACATAACACCTAAGGTGCCGATATGAACGGTGCCGTTTTTCTCAGTAAAAAGCGCACTTAATATTTTGTGACTTTCATTTATATCAAATTTCAGATCTTCCGGTCTTACGAAACCATCTTCCTTAAGGTTCCAATAAGCAGCTGATATCTCACCGTCTCCTAAATCAAAACCTATTATATAGGAATATTTACCATCACGCACATCCTGTGCAGTGACTCCGAATCTTGTAAAGTCCAGTAATGCCATGATATTATTTTAAATCAATATTACCTTCTGCATCTGTTTTTAATTCTTTCTCCGAAGTAGTCTGAGCCCTTCTCCGGATTATAAGCTCACGTAAGTCGGGACGCAACTCGTCAATATCAAGTCTGAGAGACGGATGCATCTGGCCTTTCAACATAATCATTCCCTGAGCAGGATCTTTCTTCATGGTATTCATAAACAGAAAAGCGTTATAGGGATTCAATCCCCGTTTATTGATAAGTTCTTCCCATGATATACCTTCACATTCAAGATGAGGAGTTACATCGTCATTAAACCAATTAGCAAATGAGATTTTAATCTCATCCAAAGCATTCATAAGGCACCATACGGTATGCAGAACTTCCGTTTCCGAATAATGGTAGGCCTGTCTGAGACTCTTTCGCAAAGAAGCGAAATTCACAAGTATTTTTGTGCTGTTTCTGTTGATCATAACTTAAAAACCTTTCATTGACAATTCGGCTATCTGACGTGCGTCAGCTTCCAGTATCTGTTGCTGATAATAGGCAAAGTCCACATAACCCGGAATATAATTTAAAAAATTGAGTGCCCATAGATAACGCTGTTCGTCAGTGCCGTAATTACAGGAACTGTCACTTACAGCCTTATATTGCAGCGCATGTCTCATTTCGTGGAATATGGTATCTACCATTTCCCGGAGAATCGCAGGGTCATCTAAACTGAGCAAATCAAAGTTAAACCGAATCGAATGTGTCTCACGAAGATAATATCCGTATGTACCGGAACCTATTTCGTCAGTATGAAGAAAAGCAATATTAGTTATATTTACTCCGTAGACACTGTTCAATTCCAGAATAAGTTTCTGAAATAAATCAGCTCTTTCCGTAGGTGTCATTACTTTCAGTCTATCTTCAATTCCCAGCGGAAAATTAGATTTCATGATTTCACGACATTTTTCAATAAGAATATGGTCATCTTCGGTAAGCTCAGGCTTGACGCGGAATTCCTTAGTTTTCTTTCCGAGTTTCCAATGCTTCCACTGGCCAACGCCCCATACGACACCTTCATAAGCCAGATAACCTCCGATAACAAGTAGCTCAGTCGTAATGATCATAGTTTATAGGATTTATTATTTATACTCTATACGAACAGTTTTATAAATCGGGACAAATTAAGTTTCATAAATCGTCCTTATAATTTAAATTCCATTGCCGAAGCCAGTTTTTCCACAGCTCTCTGGCGCGCTTTCTTGACCGTGTCCTCTTTCATGTCTAACTGATCGGCGATACTTTTATTTATCTGTACTTCCGACATAGAGGGATTACCGATTTTACTAAGCAAGTATGTCAGCATTATATAACGGTCTCTAAGCGATATGGACTCACATTTGTACAATGCATTCAATAAAGATTCATAACATTCAGAATAATCCTCAGTGCTGTTATCCTCTACTTTAAGGTTTGAGAAATCATCTATATTCTGTTCTAAAGCCAAAGTCTTCTGTTTAGCTCTGAAATTATCCGTGATGTAACCTCTGAGAGACTGCTTTAAATATGGAGATAACTCAAAGTTAAAATCGAAGGTCCTTAGCTTTTTTTCTCCGGATTTAGTCAGCTTTGTCAAATCATCATAAAAATCCACAAGACATTCGGTAATCGTACTTGAGTCAGTAGTATCCAGCATTTTAGCAATTATCTTTTTCAAAGAATCACCGTTTATATCAAAAATAAGACGATAAAGACTATCCATATTATCATTATACAGATAATCTTTTAAAAGTTCTTTATCTATAGAAAGCCGTGTCATCAATTTACTTCTTTATATTCAGATTAATAAGTAATGCTTCCAGGTCTTTGCAACCTATTACATAGTGGCGTCCGTCATACATGGTGACAAGCAGACATTGGCGGCGATCACCGTAACAGGCACGATAAATACCGAACTGAGGCGAACGATAGCGTCCCCAATATCCCATAAATCCATAACTACATAGCAGCGGACTGTCAACAGCAATCCGGCCTTCGTCATAACGTTCTATTTTCTCTATCTTCGCCAGAGGAAGACGTCGGAACCAGTTGGTACTGTTTACAAAAACAGTATTATCTTCTATTTTTATACTGCGTGGTGCCATAAAGAACGCTACTTCAGTAACGATTAACAATAATACTAATGGTAGCCAAAGCAATGGCGAAGGCCATACAGCAACTACCGACTTCAAATGCAAGCCATTATCACTGATAACAAACACGCCCATCTGGAACAAACAGCCTACAACTAAGGCAATCTCTATAATCAGTACTGTACACGTAGCTATAGAAGCTCTACGGTCGTAAGCTACAGATAAAGCCTCCCATTTTCTATACTTATTAACTAAAGCTTTAAATATATTCATAAACTTATATTTTCAGATTATCAGAGATATAAAGTACGAAGTTATATGCTATGTAGTTATCATAATTTTTTAAATTTAATCAGTTCATAACGCATATACTTTTGCAAATATAAATAAAAATTGCGAGTATTCTAACCCTATAAT
>CAMWVA010000025.1 GCA_947177575.1 uncultured Porphyromonadaceae bacterium
CAATACTTTAGCCTTATCTCCTGCATCATCAACTGTATTTACTCTATCTGAATTACCATTACAGGAGAATAATATAATAGAAACCAAAATAGCTAATAACTGCTTCATATTTCTTCCTCTAACTTAAATCCTTGTTCTAATGGAATTTGGGATAACCGAGCAGGTGAATGAATTTGAGGGCAAGAGCATGCGTCTTAATCCTTGTTCTAATGGAATTTGGTATAACATTCGGAGTCGAATTCCGTGAAAAGGAGTACGCGTCTTAATCCTTGTTCTAATGGAATTTGGGATAACAGTTTGTATCCCAGCGAATAAGCGTTTTACAGGGGTCGAAGGTGGGCATAGCATAAACGGCAAATGGCCAGCGGGTTAGACCCTGTTTTGCGATTATTTTCGCAAATGTACTGCTTTTTTTGGTTCTATGCAAGCATTTTTACGTGTTTTTTTCATTCTTTTTTGTGAGTATCAGCGTGATGCATTTTCGCAAATGATTCGCGAAAAATTGAAAAACAGGACATTTGCGAAAATCGGCTATTTTGGGTAGTTATAAGTAGCTGATTATCAATATACCTTTTTAGACCGAAAATGCAAATTTTCGCAAATGATTTCCGACAGGTGAGTAAAAAGGGACATTTGCGAAAATTTTAAAGCTGCCTAAAATCGGCATTTTAAGCTTAAACAACTATTAATCAGTAGAATGATTGAATTTCAAATTTTCGCAAATGATTTTTCCGGTTTTCGGTAGTCTCTACCATACTATCTTTCATGGAAAATACCAATATGCTGCTTTATGAACACCACATAAATCTCCTGATTTCCTCAACCGAATCAGCAAAATATGAAACTAAATCCTCATAAATGAGGCTGTTGCAAAACTCGATGATATCATATTTGTAAGGGCATGTTGGTATTGTTTTGAATTAATAATCAATTACTTATGTCAACATGCCAAAGGTATGTCCCTACAAAGAGGATATTTTGCAACAGCCTAATTGTGGAGTTTATGAATCGCGTTGTAGCGGGTGTCAATCGTTTGCTGTTGACTTTATTGATTTTTCTATCCAAGCGAAGAGGTCATCGAGGTTGTAATCGCCGGAATGGGGACGATTCCATGGCAGGAAGAAGTTGACGTCGTAGCCGGCATTTTTCAGTTTGGTAGCCAAGTTGATGGGTACGAGAAATGAAGTGTCACGGTCTTTGGCACCATGACGTATGTACCATTTAGGAGCAACATCGGCACTCACTCTGTCGCCTATAAAGTTCATCGGATTCATAAGATAGACCCGCTTAACCATTTCGGCAGCCAATGTATCGGCAGGGTTATGGAGTCTGTGCTCTAAAGAGAAGTCAGTGAAATTGTTAGGATTACCGTCAGCATCGGCAAACAATCGGTTTTCAGGCGAAGGTGTGGGTATTATGACACCCATCTGGTCGAAAGCGGGCGGAGTCTTCAGAGGCTGTACCGAAGCAACGTAACTCAGATACTTATCAAGGTCCACACTTTCCACAAAATCAGTTGCCATACTGAATCTCGGACGCTGACCGCCGGGAGCAGAGCTACCCGGACCAAACGAAGGTGCCGCACGGCCATCATCGCCAAAAGGATTCCCCGACAGTCTTACTATGCCAATAGAATCAGGAATATCAACACCTTCCTCAAGTGCCTTATGTGCCGAGGCGGCAATAAAAGTCTTCAGATAATCCCGGTAATTATCAGCCGTTATAAGCTGTCCCTTGTCATCGCGAAGTTGCAGAGAATTGATATAGGCAGGCGCAAGAGCAGCTAATTCGTCAGAAATACGACACTGTTCAGGGTCAAGATTACGCACACCGTGATTTGTACACCCATACAGCCATTCATACTCCATATCAGCATGATTGAGATCGGTGATAGGACAATAACATATAGCCCCGTACACATTGTCTTTTGTCTCGGCTGCACCCATAGCCTCAAGATACGGCCTGTAGTCCTCACGATTAGCCGTCGTGCCTATCAGAGCCGACATAGCACCTCCGGCACTTGTACCGTCAATAAAGATACGTTCGGAATTGCCGGGAATACGTGCGTCATTATAACGCAGATAACGCACCACAGCCTTCAGGTCAAGCAGACCGTTAGGAGCGATGCCGGTATAAACATCCTTTCCGTCATGCTCCACCACCGAGTTTGAGCCTCTCACACCCGGAATACACACCACATAACCCTCCTGCAAAGCTCGGCCTGTAGCATCGAGAGCCGACGGAGTTTTAGCGGCAGAAGCCATATAACCACCGACATACTGACGCAACAGGATAGGCACTTCACTATCCTTACGTCCTTTCATATCCACAGGCACATAGATATTGAGAGTCTGATAGACGGAATCCTCTACATTACGCACATAGTATATTCCCTCATATCCTCTGTATGCCACCGTATCGCCCGAAGGCATCACAAGAGAATCGGTTCTGTAACCTGTCGGAGCGAATTCAAGCGAAACTGTCTCCGCTGTCTCCTGCTGCTGTTGTTGTTGTGATGACCCGCAGGCCGTAAGCGACGCCACGGTCACAGCCCCGACGCCCATGATAAAATGCTTTACAGTCATATATAGTTATAGTTATTTTTTACATTTTGATATCGATATTTACCGACTGCCACTCATCAACGTCGGGCACAAGACCACCGCTGACAATAGGCTGCGGAAATTCAAGACTGCGCAATACTATATGCACATGCTGAGGATCAGGAGCCTTGGCTACCTGATCTGTCACATCGGCATTATAAATCCACTTCGAACCATCTTCAAGAATAGTGTACACCTTAAGAATATGATCAGGACTGGCATCAGGGCGCACACCGAATGTCAGGAACTCGGAATGTAAAGACGAATCTTTCAAGTCCTTAGTCATGACCATACTCATAGTAGCCTGTGTAGCCGAAGCCTGATTTTTGCCTACGACATGTCCTTCAGCCATGCCGGAGAGAGAGGCATCAACCTCCTCGCCGGTAAGATACTGAAGATTTTTAACATTATATATGTCTACCGTATAGTGGCATACACGTTCTTCAGGATAGAGCACTATCTCTTTTTCGGCATCAGTCATCGATGGCCGCAACAGTATATCGTCAGTGCGGCAACCCCATGTCATACCGGGTGTTTTTACTATTCTTTCATTACTTCCCTCTTTACGCGGCAGCGAATGTACCGGCACACCGAGCACAGCCAATGATTCAGCCTCACCGGTACACACCTCAAATGATTCCAATCCCTCGGCATTACGCAGAACTGCCCAGTCGGTATTGTCGGAATTCATTCCTAAAGCAGCAAAATAACCGAAAGGAAGTCTTATCGTACCGCCGCTTATATCAGGAAATATAAATCGTATAGCCTCACCCTCATAATCTATAGGCAGCGATGTAGTGACAGGAAAGAAATAAGCTGCCATCGACTCCGGAGAAGCATCAGGAGCATTTTGCCAGTCGAAGACGAGCCGGACTCTCAGATTGGGCGAAGCATCATAAATCAGATCCTTATGATGGCAGCTTCCTAACAGAAGCGGAAATGACAGCAAAAGACATATAATAAATTTGAGATTCATCTTTTAATGTGGGATTAAGTGACGCAAGAAGAAAAAACCTTCCGCTCCGGAAGACCGGTGTCTCCGCCTCCCGCCATTATTATAACTACTCAGAAGACTAAAAATTCTCTGCCTTCAGTACGCTTTTAACATAAAATCTTCTTGTAGCTTCGTTTTACGTCATTAAAATCCGTCGTAAGACCTACATTCCGACTGTTATCTCAACCTTCGGCAGTGCATCCGACAGAGTAGCGTTCCGTGTACTCGGAAGGCTTCATACCAAATTGCTTCTGAAAACAGCGAGTGAAATAAGAAGCGCTGTTAAAGCCTACTTTCTGACTGATCTCGGCTATGGTAAAGCGGCTTCCGGTTAACAGTGCGGCAGCTCGCTTCAGACGTGTTATCTGTATCAGTTCACGCGGAGTCATACCCGAAACACTACGGATTTTGGCATAAAGACTCGAACGGCTCATACCCATCTGAGCTGCCACATCATCGACACTGAAGTCAGGCCGCTCGCAGTTAGCTGCTATCAGTTGTTCCAGACGTTGCAGGAAGTTATCATCCGCTTCTGTCTGTGCCAGCTCGGTCAGCGGAGCTGTAGGTGATTCGGCATAACGACGTCTCAGCAGGGCACGCATGTTAAGCAGATTGCGCACACTTGCCGTAAGATAGCCGGTAGAGAAAGGCTTTTCTATATAGACATCGGCACCTGTGCGTGTACCTTCGATTCTGGATACATTATCTGTCTTGGCCGTAAGCAGTATCACCGGTATATGGCTGTAACGCTCATCGGCACGTATACGGCTCAGCACACCGAGTCCGTCAAGACGCGGCATCATCCAGTCACATATAACCAAATCGACATCATGACTTCCGAGTGCATCCATAGCCTCCTCGCCGTCGGCAACCTCGACTACCTCATAGTTATCTCTGAAATGCGAAGCTATAAAATGCCGCATTTCTTCATTATCATCAGCCACCAGCAATGTCTGACGTTTACCGGAATCCACCGGATGCTCTGCAGGAATCTCTTTATCCTCCGGCTGCCCGGCAGATACGGCACGGACCGGGGTCTGTTCAGCTACAGAAACAATTTCTGTCTCCGCCTGCTCAAGCGGCAAAGTGACAGTAAACGTAGCTCCCTTACCGGGTGTGGACGATACCTTGACAGTGCCTCCGTGTGCATCTACCACACCCTTAACGATACTCAGACCCAAACCTGTGCCACCTTTTGAATCATTGATAGTCTCCAGAATCTGATAGAAAGGTCTGAAAATTTTTTCGGTATTGTGACGGCTTATTCCTATTCCGTTGTCAGTGACAGAAATCATCACCCCTGACCCGTCAGCCGTAAGAGCACACTCCACCCGTACCATATCACGTGTATATTTACGGGCATTATTGATGAGATTACTTACCATCTTGATTACAGCCTCACGGTCTACAGTGGCAAGTATCTCAGCGTCGGGCAACACCACTTCTAATCTTCCGCCGTCATGCTCTATTGTGGAACGGAAGCGTTCGGCCACACCACTGACAAGCGCTGTCAGCTCTACTTCACGGAAATCATCAAAACGTCCCGTCTGCTCAACCTTACGGAAGTCAAGCAGCTGGTTGACGAGGTCGAGCAGTCTGTGACTGTTGCGGTCGATTGTATCAAGATCTTCAGCCACTTTTGGACCTAATGAAGCTGCTGCTTTGGTGACATTTTCCAGCGGACCGATTATCAGTGACACCGGCGTTCGTATCTCATGTGCCACAGTGGTAAAGAACCTCAGTTTAGAACGATATACTTCCTTCTCTTTGTTACTGGCCATACGTTCTATCTCGCGTCGGTGCAGACGATCACGACGTCTTATTACCCGGTTAATCACCACACCGCACAGCCCGGCGAAAAGTAAAGCATACAGAATTTTCATCCATATCGTAGCATACCATGCCGGTAACACCGTCACCCGTAGCGAACGTGTAGGCACAGGGCCACCGCCCTGTCCGACTCCACGCACATACAGAGTATAATCACCCGGCGGCAGATTAGTGTAAGTACAGCGTCCTTCCTCGCCGGCTTCAATCCATTCACGGTCAAACCCGTCAAGACGGTATTCTATACGGTTACGCGAAGGATTAGTATAACTCAACACACTGAAATAAAGACTGAACGAATTGTCAGAACCGCTGAGTTTCAATTCATCAAGCTGATTAGGCGCCACAGGTAGCCAACGACTGCCCACATTTACCGTGGCGTTAGCTACATCAAGCCCTGTCAGCGCTATCTCAGGTGCGGCCGGAGGCGGCATGGATACCTGCGGACTTACGGCACACAGACCGGTGACACTGCCGAAATACAGTGACCCATCTGTGCTTTCGAGAGCTGCTCCGGGCTGAAACTGTGAGGCTATCAGACAGTCAGCAGCGCCATAACTTTCAAGCCGTCCGTCCGGATGCAGACATGAAAGTCCTTTCGATGTAGCTATCCAAAGTCCGTCGTCACCTTCGGCAAGCGCCTCTATCATCTGAACGGGAAGCTCAAGGGCCATACGGCTGAAACTTCTGCTATCGGAATCAAACACATTAAGTCCGTCAAATGTAGCGACGAGTATCTTCCCGTCACGTGATACTTTTACCTGATTGGCATGTGCGTGCGACAACGAACCTACGGCAGCTCCCGGTCGATAGTTGACCCACTCGTCATGTCTCGGGTCATAACAGTAAACACCGCGTCCCTGTGTCGATATCCACAGACGTCCGCGTGTGTCTTCAGCTATCGAGCTTATCCAGCTGCCGAGGTCACGTACCTTCTTCAAAGTACCTGAATCAGGATCATAACGTGTCAGCCATTCTGTAGCCGATACCCACATTATCCCGCGTGAGTCACGCAGCATAGCATACGTACTGTAATGACGGTCGCTATCGCTCAATGACAGATGATGCCAGCTACCGTTCTCCATATAGCCTGCACCCCGCGCATACGAACCGACCCACAGACGTCCCTGTTCAGCATACAGAGAGTGTATGTTAACCTTAGTACCGTCCTGTGTATATGGTACGTCATAATGAGTAAAATGTCCTGTGGAAGACGAATATGAACTTAACCCACCATCATCCGACCCAATCCATATATTACCGTCGGAGTCCTCTGTCAATGCAGAAATTATATGTCCTGCCACTGAGTTTACAAATCTTGAAGGTCGCCACTCTCTGAACCGTCCTGCTCCGGGCACTATATAATTAAGTCCGCGATAGAAGGTACCAACCCAGACACCGCCTTCGTGGTCTGTCAGCAACGGATATACAAACTGATCCGAAATACTATAAGGATTGAGTTCGTCATTGACGTATAGATTGTATTCACCCGTAGTCATATTCATACGCCACAGGCCGCCATCAGAACCTATCAGCATATATCCGTCACCATACGAGGTCATGGAATGTATATGTTCGGCTCCATGACACTGAGACGGGCTCAGCATACGGACTGCATGTCCGTTGCGTGCGTCGAAACAAAGCACACCGTTATTCCATGTACCGAGCCAGTAGCGTCCGCTGTTATCCTGCCATACACAAAGCGCGGCAGTATCTGTAGGACGACCGTCTATAGTCAGAGAAAACGGACGGAAGGTGCCGGCTCCACGATCGTAACGATACAACAGTCCGCTTCCGAGCGAACTGACTGCCCATAATTCGCCGGCCGAATCCTCAAGCATCATACTGAGATAATTCGAACATTCCGGAAATTCGTACCGCTGCTTTAGCGTACAGCCGTTACTTATCTGAAAAATACCGTTTCCATCAATTGAAAGCCATACGTCGCCACGCCGGTCTACTAACACATCACGTACATTGCCCTCAATCTGTACCGGTCTGTCAAGACTGTCTTTAATTATAATAGGTGTCAGACGTTCCGTATGGGCATCGTAGAACTGCAGGCCTTTATCGGTACCTACAAGTATATTATCCTTATATACCGCCAGACTCATAGCATAGCGGCCGCAGCCGCAACTGTCACAGCATACAGGTTCGAAAGTGCGGAAACGTTTGCCGTCATATCGCACCAGGCCGCCGTCAGTTGCAAACCATACGAATCCCGTACGGTCCTGCACTATATCACGTATACAGTTCGAAGGCAGCCCCTCCTCAGTAGTATAATGGCGGAACTTCAGATCGTTGCCCGGCGCAGCCTGTCGTGCACCGGCAGACACGGCATACACCGTCATCAGCAATATTATATATACTATCCGCAACATTTTTCTGAATCTCATAAACCTCCAATCACTGTATTGGCGCGGTACCGCTGAAGGACAGAGCGTATGGCCACTGGGCATCACCGGGATTATCAGGACCATCAATGTTGCGCCAGTGTTCGGAAGGAGCACCCATCACCACAAGCCAGAGATGTGAGAGCGTGGTATCGGCCGGAACAGTGTAACCAAGATGTCCGTGCGATGCCGAACCCATATCACTGTACAGGGTACGGCCGTCGGAAGTCACGGCTACAAAACCGTAACGCCAGCCTGCTTTATCAGGATTATACAGGTAATATCCATCGGAATTAACTCCGGAATTATTCTTACCGCTGACAAGACCGTCGAAATTCACAACCACTTTCTTCCCTGGCTTGGGCACCTGTAAGGCTATAGCATTGAAACCGTAATTTTCGGGACAGTTACCGGGTGCGGGACGCCATTTTCCTTTACCGGCCGGAAGCAACTCGGTATGCCACAGATTGGCGTAAGGCGAAGCATTGGTACGCACGCGGTCAAAATCCCAGTTTATCTGTCGTCGCTGGTCTATGAACATCGTGTCGCAGAACGCCTTTTGGTCAAGTCCAGCAAGACGCTTATAAGTCATGACAGGGTCTTCACCTATCTGTCCCTGACGGAAAAGCTCGGCAATAAAAGGCAATCCGTGACGCTCTCCCCACGCTTCAAGCACGTATGGCGAATGATATATATTATCTATATGCAGAAAGGCCTTATGCGTCAGGTCGCGATAGGCATTGAGATGATAGTTTTCATCAGTCTGCCAGTCAGGATTGACCTTCCATAGCATCCACTGTGAGGCCATCTCGTAAAAGCCTGCACCACCCCACCCTACGCCTTCGCCATCACAGCTTATCTGCGTCTGGAACGAATGTCCCAATTCATGAGCTATACAGTTGAGGCGTTTATCCTGTACACGGTTAGGTGTAATCCACAATGCTCCTATCTCATCATCGTAAGCGCCTCCATAGGCTGTACCTTCGAGTGAGTAATCGAGCATAACCATCATTTTGTAACGGTCAGCTTTGGTGCCCGGTTTCACAAACTTCATGTCATTGCGGAATACATCATAGAACGCTTCAAGTCTGTCAAGAAGATTAGCCATATCCACATTCATATTGTTACCTTCGAGCTGAGGAGCATCGCCGATATTGCCACCGAATCCGGGAGCCCAGAAGAGCACGATATTGTCAGTGGCGGCCATTCGGCTGAAACTCCATTTACTTGCAGGGTCACTGAAGTCATTATCAGCGAGTTCTTCAGGTAAATAGATTGACTTACCTTTATAATCAGCACCAGTTGCCGTAAGTGTGAGTGAGGCTGTAAGAGCTATGGTAAATAAAGTATGTCGCATAATTTCAGTTGCCTGATTATGTATCATTAGTTATCGGATAACGGATAAAACATGGGGACGGCCGTCAGACCGTCCCCGGTTGTTACACAAATTACAGGATTAGATTTTCGATAGCATTTACGGACAGCTATCAATAACCGATTATCAATAGTTGAGCGAAATCGTATATCTCAGCGTGTAGACCTTTCCGTCGTGCATATAGGTCAGAATAGGACGCATAGAGAAGGTTCCTGTGGTTTCATCGGTTATCTGACCCGGATGGTCACCGTAGTTAAGTGTCGTACCGTCAATCTCGAAGAAGGTATAACCACCTGCCCACTGGCCTTCGTTACCGTCGGCATCAAGCCAGAAACCGTTATTGGCGCTTGCCGTAGTATTGAGTGAACCGTCGGTATTTTCAGCCAATAGTGAGATTATACCGTCAGCCGGCATTTCACCTACGTGGATAAGTTCTGCCATCTCCTCAGCTGATATACCGAAGAAATCAAGTATAGGCTGTACAGCAAGGTCAACTGAACCACGACCGTACTGGCCGGGGGCCGAAAGTTTCACTTCAAATGAGGCTGTCATGTTGTATTCATCTATTACATTGTAGACAGGCTCAACCTCTTCTACGTAATAAGCAAGGTCAGTACCTTCGAGTCTGATAGTATATGGGAACTGTGCATCGTCAGCCTCATTGTCGTTCCATGCATGACTTATATACTCTTCAGGCGAACCCTGTACAACAAGGTAAAGATAATCGGTGCCTGCGGGTACATTGAATGTCAGACGTCCGTTGCGGTCCTTACCGGCCTCACTGTATGTGCGTCGGTCGCCTGTACGGGCTACAAAACCGTAACGCCAGCCCATATTACCGTCACTCACGGTGTTGTTGTAATTCGAAGTATTGCCTACAGCCTTACCGTCACCGTCAACCATAGTACCCTTATCTTTGGCATGGAGAGCACTGCCGGCAGCCAGACCTTCGAAATCAACAGCTACCTCACCGCCGCCTTCAGGCACTTCAAGTGCTATGACATTGAAGCCTGTGGCACCCGGACACTGCTTGTAGCTTATCTGATAACGTCCTGTCACATAATTTAAGTACATCTTGGTGTCGTAACGGTCCTGATGGTCTTCGCGTGCATATTCCTTAACACCGTCAATATCGAATGTAGCCATACGCATGGCATAGTCGAACAACTGTTCGCGTGTCTGGCTGTAGTCGTTACCGTTATAAAGACGTGTATAAGTCATTATAGCATCTTCGGGATATACAGACTCTTTCCAGATACGTCCGTAAGCGTCGAGGCCGCTGCGGTTTATCCAATAAGTCTGAAGATAGTAAGAGGCATAACGCATCCATTCGTTATGGAAGTGACGATGACAGTTGTCGAGCCACACCTGGAAGTGATAGCTGTCAAGCTGTTCCTCGGGATAGTCACGTTGTGCCTGCCACTGAGCACACTGCTCCCAGTAACCGCAACCGGAATCACGATTGACAAAACCGTAACGGAAGCCGTGATTGTAATTATTCTCAAAGCCTTGTTTGTTGACTTTGTCAGCATATACCTGATACTGGAACGAGTGGCCTATCTCATGAGCGATAGTAGAACCTACAGGCTGACAGGTAGAAGGATTCACCCACAACGCACCGATACTGTCATCATAACCGGAGCCGGTGGCAAGCCATTCGTCCTGATAGATGAGATAAATCTCCATCTTGTAGTCATCAAGCATCGACTTATTCTCACCTAAAGTGGCCATCTGCAGCTTATTGATATTGGTGTCAAAGAAATGCTCGGCTTTAGCTAACAAATCATCTATATCGACGCGCATGGCTGCCGGTACACTTTCGGCATTCGGATTATCGCCAAATTCAGGCGACCAAAACACGAAGAAGTGTTCCGACTGCTTCATACGGTGCCATGAATAATAGGCATCATGACGCAGCATGTATTCCGGACCGTTCTCGAAGTGAGGATTCCATGCTCCGGGACAGAGATATTTATCGTAATCCTTGATGTCTGCGGGGTCGAGTATGAGCACTTTATAATCCTGTTCCACACTGATAACGATAGTCTCGCCCTTGACAGTCGAGATCGTTACCTGTGCTATACGGCTGTTGTGTATGTCTTCGTTAGGCTGTATGGTCAGCGTCAGATGCAAGTCGGCACCGGCCTCACCTTCGGCAGGTGATACAGAAGCCCATGTACACGGTTCACCGGCCTCATCGAGCACAACGGCGGTCCAATCCATATCAGCCGAGAATGGTATGTCAATGCTTGTAGCATCGGCTGTGACAGTGAAGTCAGCTTCGCCGGGCACTATCTCACCCTTGTAGCGGGGGTCGAAATCGGCGTGACGCTTGCTCATGTCATCGTCCGAGCAACCGGTAGCTACGGCTGCAAGAGCACCAAGCATCAGGCAGCCCATACCTTTCAGTATATAATTATTCGTTGATTTCATTGCTGTCAGGTAATTTCTGTATTATTGATTACTCGAATGTGGCGTTGAGTATGTAAGACAATGCCTTGCTATGATCAGCCTTCAGAGCGGCACCGAACTTAATAAGATACTGTGCGCCTGACGGAACACCGGGATAACGTCCTATACCGTAGCAGTGCTCATCATATTCGGGATCGAACCAAGGTTCTATAAAATAGACACATCCTTCGCCCCAGCCCATAACAGAGCCGTCGCCACCACACCAGTAGCCGCCATTATTAGCTGTTGAAGCTGCGTCCCACAGGAAAGCGTTGGTAGCATGGTCTACCATGAATGTACCCATCGTACCATCTTCAATAGCAGCCTGGAACTGAGCTACATTCATACCGAACACATACTCGATATTCTCGGCGAAGTCCGACCAGTCCCATTCGTATGCTGCGTAGTCACCCGGCGGTATCGTTATGTCACGGAATACATAGCTCTTGTCGTATGCCGTAACCGACATAATGAAGCGTACATGTGTGTTGTAGTTAGGTCCTACTTTGGCGAAGCCCATTTCCATAGGTACGTTGCCACCGCCATTAGGGTCAAGATAGAACTCAAAACGATGCTGTTCGGCATTGAATACTAATTTACCATAGACATTCTCATCTTCACTATCACACACATTGGCGTTCTTGTTAAGATACCACCCGTATTTATCACCGGTGTTAGAAGCGGCTTTCACCCATACACTACGATTGGGATTAATAGGATATACAACGTATTCACTTCCGAGCTTAGCTATCACTTCCTGTGCCGAAACACCGAAAGCGGCCTGTATCATTTCCTCGTAATCGTAGACGTCGAGAGTCACGGGAGTATTATCACCGGCCTGCATCTCGTATGTGCGGGTTGCTGTAACGGCAGGGTCTGCCTTAACCGGCGGATTCTCGTCGGGTCCATAGACATGTATCTTCGACGAGTCAGCGTAATCATGCTCGCACGAGGTAGCACCCGTAAGCAGTGCGCCGGCGGCTAATACGCAGAGTGTTATATGCTTGTTCATTGGTCTGTAGCTTTTATATTAATATGCGTATCCGGGATTCTGCTTCAGGTTGGGATTACCCTGCAGGTTATCGCGAAGAATTGGGAATATATCAAGATGATGATCAGTCGGATTGGTGTTGGGAAGCTTGTCAAACCAGCTCTTGCCGTTGAATACGTTACAGCCGTTGGTCAGTTTGAAACGTATCAGGTCCTGACGACGGTGATGTTCGTACGGGAATTCCCAAGCGAGTTCATCAAGCAGACCGCCTAATATGATGTCATCACCGCCTTCGTGTGTCTCGAACACTTCGGTAACGTTAAGTTCGCCTGTAGCATTGTCAATCTCGCCATGAGTAGAACGACGGCCGTAGTCATATACCGACCCACCCTTAAGCTGCTCTACAGTACGCACTGCCTTAGCGGGATTCGAAGCGAAAGCACGCTGACGTATCTGCGATACAAGATCAGCGGCTACCTGTTCAGTCTCGCCTTTGTAACCGCCGAGACGCAGCAGACACTCGGCCTTAATCATCATAGCGTCAGCCAGACGGAAGAAAGGTACGTTACAGTTGCTGGTACCGATATTGCCCGGTTCTATTTCATAGAGCCACAGACGCGCACCCTGCATACCGGCTGCACCCGGACTCTCGATTGAGTACACTTCAGGAGTGTAGTTCAGACGTACACCGTCGATATAAATAGGATTGCCGTTGATGTCGTTCTGTTCACCCCACTTCCATGTGTCAGCCTTACGGCTATCGTCACGGTCGTATGTCTCGAGGAACTGAGGAATACATGCCGAACCGTTCCATGGGTCGAACGTAACACCGAACATACCTTGCGAACCGGCCATAAACCATTTGCAGAAGTGATTGGTGCCGTGACCGGTACCATAACCTGCATACTGATTGCTGTACATGAGCGCAAAGATAATCTCATCACACTCCGAGTTATTCGAAGCGAAAGGAGCACGGTAAGTCGAAGCAAGACTATAGAGACCCGAATTGATAACTTCGTTTACCTCATCTATAGCCAGACCGTAATATTTACTGTCGGGTGCATCAGGGAACCAAGCATCATGATTGAGATACATCTTGGCAAGAATCATACAGGCTACATAGTAGTTGAGCTGACCTACTTCTTTGGTTTTGGTCAGAAGCGGTTTGGACTCGTTGAGCTCGTTCACTATGAAGTTATATGTGAACTCCGGTGTCTCCTGTTCGGGCATAAAGCCGGCCGGTACGTTATTGGTTGTTGTCACCGGTATGTTGCGCCATAGGTCGAACAGCACATAGTAGAACAGCGCACGGAATGTACGAAGTTCGGCCGAAGCAGTCTCATTAGCAGCTATCGACTCTGTGTCAAGAAGAGTGTTACAGGCACTGATGCCCTGATAGCATGAATACCAGGGACGGTACAGGTGATTGATTGTGGAGTTGAACTCATGTGTATGCAGTGGAATATACTGGGCACCCCAGCCGGAAGTCTCGTAACGGAAAGGTGTCATAAGTATATCACCACATTCCTGACTGATATCCATGTAGCCTTCCCAGCCGTCATACATATCGCGTAGACGGTCATATATAGGTCCGTATTGCGATTGTATATCTTTCTCCGTAAATTCGTATGAGCCGTCACCGGGCAATTTGCTGTATATGGTCTCATCAAGGTTTGTACACCCTGTCAGTGCAACCGAAGCTACAGTCAGACCGGCAAGCAGACCGTTTCGTATATTAAAGAATTTCATGATGGTCGTTTTTACAAATGGTTAGAATGTAAGGTTAACACCTACAGAGAATGAACGTATTGTCGGATATTTGTCACGGTCATCGACACCGGCGGTCCAGAAATTCTCGACATTGATTTCGGGGTCAATACCTTTGTATTTGGTGATGGTAAAGAGGTTGTCAACCGCACCGTAGATACGTATCTGTTTCATCCACTTGTCGTTCTTCAGCGGTATTGTGTAACCGAGCATCAGATTCGACATCTTGAAGTAGTCACCATCCTCGATGTAATAGCTGGTCAAAGCCTGGCTCTGTCCGGCTGCAAGCGGACGGATTCCGGCCACAGGCTCGGCTGCTTCGCGCAGTTTGTTGTAAGCATGGGCATTACTGGCATAGAACACACGCTGGTTATTGACAATCTTGAAACCGAAAGCACCTGTGAACTGCATCGAAAGGTCAAAGCCACGATATTCGAGTGTATTACTCCAGCCGATAGTCACTTTCGGTATACCGTTACCTATGCGCTGATACCAGCCGTCGGTATCGTTACGCATATCCTGATAGAACTCTGCCGCCAGTCCTGTGCCAGGCTGTTCGATAAGGAACATACCGGTATCTTCAGACACACCGACTGCTTTAAGACTCCATATCTCACCTAAAGGTTTGCCTACCTCAACTTTGTGAGTGTACTGGTATACAGGGTCGCCTATACCCACCTGCCAAAGTATATTTTCTGTCTGATAAAGGTCATTCGACAAGCTGACAAGCTTATTGGCATTGGTCTGAAGAGTAAATGATGATTCCCAGCGGAAATTATGAGTCTGCACGGGAATACCGCGTACCAGTAATTCCACACCGGTATTGCGCATCTTACCCACATTGGCAGTCGTTGTGGGATAAAGATTCGGAGGAGACGGCACTGTATAATCGAACAGCATATCCGAAGTATTCTTTATGTACCAATCCACACTACCAGACAGACGGTTGTCAAAGAAACCGTAATCCACACCCACATTGAACTCGCGGGCTTTTTCCCACTTCAGGTCGGGATTAGGATTAGAGCCTGCTACCAGACCGTGCTGCCACTTACCGTTACGGTAATAGTAAGCACCGTCATAACTGTATTTAGCAAGCGATATGTACTCATAATAAGGTATCACACCGGTGATACCGAAACCGGCACGCAACTTGAGTGTATTCAGATAAGAGCGTGTATGCTCCATAAAGGCCTCGTTATTGATGTTCCAGCCGGCAGATACTGACGGGAAAGCACCCCACTTGTGGTTGGCGCCGAATTTCGAGCTACCTTCGTAACGTATCGAAGCAAGTATATTATAGCGATTGTCATAACCATAGCTTACACGTCCGAACCAGCCTATCAGCTTGCTTGAGCCTTTATCGGAAGCCATAGATGCCTTACCATCTGAAATGTACGAACCGATACCGATAGAGTTCCACTGGAAGTAATCATTGGGGAAATTAGCATTCCACATAGATGAATTTTCCCATGTATTGTCAGAGTAGCTGTAGCCTACCAGACCTTCAAAACGGTGTACACCGTCCCAGTTAGCATTATACTTTGAAGTAACCTCGAGATAATTATCAATATACTGATTTTCGCCTATTGAAGCTGTACCTTCAAAACCGTCCAGCTTGTTGAGAACATGGAGACTCGTCTTATAACTCTTCTCTGTACCCTGACCACGATGTGTGGCAAGCATAAGGTTGGTCTGCCAACCCTTGATAGGCTCAAAGGTAATGTTACCGGTCAGACGTATAGTGTTCGAACGGCCTACACCGTCCTGCTCATTCTGCATTGATACAGGATTATAGTATTGCAGCAGAGTACCTTCATTGTACGAGCCGTCTTCGTTCCATATCGGTGATGTCGGATTTCGTATTACAGCCTGACGATATATAGCAACGGCATCGTTTACCTGATATTTATAAGCTTCAGCCACACCGTTGATATTGATTTTCAGCATGTCGTTGAGCATCCAGTGACTCATGTCGAAGTTCATCGAGAAAGTCTCGTTGCCGGTCTTCTTCATAACACCTTCGGCATTACGATAGGTGAAGTTACCGTAATATGCCGTATTGGAATTACCGCCTGATATTGATACAGAGTGGTTGTTGGTCACACCCGTGCGGCTTATAGCGTCAAGCCAGTCGGTGTCGTAACCTTCATCTTTATAATTGGTCTTGCCGGCGCGTATGTCGGAAGCGTCCATAAAGTCCATTTTCTTCGACCAGCGTGACCAAGACACATAACCCGAATAGCTGACCGTAGTGTTGGCGTTACGCTGTCCGCCCTTTGTAGTAATAAGTATGACACCGGCGGCACCGCGTGTACCGTAGATAGCAGCTGCCGAAGCATCCTTCAGCACATCGATACTCTCTATATTCTCCGGAGCGACACTCTTGAGGTCACCCGGCACACCGTCTATAAGCACAAGCGGTGTGGCATTGCCCGATACAGTTACGATGCCTCGCAAACTTATCTCCGAATCTGCTCCCGGGTCACCGGAAGACTTGGTGATAGTCAGACCCGCAACCTTACCTTTAATAAGGTCTCCGGCATTGTTATTATTGCCGACCTTGAAGTCTTCGGCCTTAACCGACGACACAGCCGACGTGATGTCACCTTTGCGCTGGGTGCCGTAGCCGATGACCACTACATCGTCAAGCGATACTGACGATTCCTCAAGCACTATCTCGTATGTCTTCTCCTTTCCCACCACTACTGTAGCAGGCATGTAACCGAAGCCCGAGACGTTGAGTTCCTGACCCGGAGCAGCTTTGATGCTGAAGCGGCCGTCTATGTCGGTAGCGGTACCTATAGTAGTACCGCGCACCAGCACGCTGGCACCGATTATCGGCTCGCCTTTCACGTCAAGCACCTGACCTGTCACCGTAGCGGCCTGCTGTTCATGCTGTGACTGCGGTACGGAGTAGATCGCCAGCGGACTCACCACGGTGAACGCAAGGAGCGAGGCAAAGCCAAGCAACCTGTGGCGCACATTGGTTAGTTTGACATCTGGTTTCATCATTTTGTAAAGAGTAGTTAGTTAGTATTATTTTTTCAGTTAACTTGCTTTAATTAGCCTCAGTCCACTTTCCATTCTATCACACCGCCGCTATTGCCGTCCTGTAGCTTGGCTGTGAGGCGCAAGGCTGTGGTGGTGACAGGTGTGAAATCGACGTGGTTATAGGTATCTTTAGCGGTACCGAAGGCGGAGGCTGTTTCCACATCAGCCCATTTCTTATCGGGGGTCATATACTGAAGGCTCCAGCTTTCGGGCACACGGTAGTTGCCGTCATAGTGGTCGAAATCGAGCCAGTAGACATCTACACTGCTTATTTTCTGAGGTTCGTTCCAGCGGTAACAAAGGTTCTCCTGTGTGCCCTGACGTAACCACCAGTAATGATAAGGCTTTGAAGTGTCAGCACTCGATACAGGCTCCCACTGATCGTTGTAGCCCCATGCCCAGTTCAGATTTGAAGTGGCGGCAGGTGCGGACGAAGTGAGCTGGGTAGGTTCGGAGTACATTTCGGCACGGCTTGCCAGTGTAGGTTCGGGAACAGCTACGGCACGGTCGGCCGAAGCGGGAATCCAGACAGCCATCTGGTCGTTACCACGATTGTTCCATGTACAGTATGGTATCGCGGTGAAGTTTACTTCCTGTTCACTGCCATCACGCATTACCTTGCGGGCTTTACCGCTGAGTGTCATGACACCGTTGAGCATATTGGCTCGGTAAGATTCCTCAAACCGTGTATCTTCAGGTATATATTTGTCAAACACTGTGCTGTCACTCTGATCACGGCCTTCAAGACAGTACATCACAGGACCGCGCTGTATGGCTAACTTGCCACGATCATCGGCTACATTTTCGTTAGCACGAACACGCCGTGTCTCCATAGGAAGGGTCAGTTCTATCACATCACCGGGTTTCCATGTACGCTTTAAGGTAGCATAACCATCACCTTTGAGAACCTCAGCTTTCGAACCGTTGACAGTCAAAGTATAAGGGTCGGCTGCCTTTCTTGTAAATGAATAAAGGTCAGTCGGCACCGGTGATTCCTGCGACCAGCCGGGTATACGCACACGAACAGCAAACTCACCTTCCTGCGCCGGAGTGACAGTCATCTTCACCTTTCCCTGCCAGGGGTATTCGGTCTCCTGACGTATTTTGACTTTGTTGTTCTCAGTAGTTATGTCAGCATCACTCTGTATATAGAGATTAACGAATATATCATCACCCTGTGTGGCATACATATAATTCGGAACACTAGCCATAAAACGGGTCACATTACCCGGACAGCAGGCGCAACCGAACCAAGGAGCACGTTCATGCTGACCCATTGATTCGAGCGGATTATCATAGAAGAATTTATCACCCGACAGCGACACACCGGAAGGAACACCGTTATAAAGAGCCCGTTCGTAGACGTCGGCATATTTTGAGTCACCAGTGGCAAGAAACATACGGTGATTCCAATATACATTGGCTATGGCAGCACAAGTCTCACAGTAAGCCGTATGATTGTTAAGTTCGTAATCAGGTCCGAAACCTTCGCCCTGTGCACGGCTGCCGATGCCGCCGGTGATATAAAGCTTACGTGAGGCCATGTTATCCCAGATACGGGTCAGAGCATTGAAGTAAGCTGTATCACCTGTCAAGGCGGCGACATCGGCTACACCTGAATAGAGATAGCCGGCACGAACGGCGTGACCTACTATCTCATCTTGGTCGAGTATAGGCTTATGATCTTGTGAATATTCGCTCAGACGGTGGCCGTCGGTGCCTCGGCCTGTCTCTTCGACAAAGTAGCGTGCCGTATCAAGATATTTTTTATCTCCTGTCACTTTATAGAGCTTGGCGAGCGCCATTTCTACTATAGGATGACCCGAAGGCACATGCTTCTGACCCTCCTCAGGACCGAACACCTGACAAACAAGGTCGGCATTTTTAATCGCCACATTAAGAAGACTACGTTTACCGGTAGCTAAATAATGCGCCACGGCAGCTTCATAGAGGTGTCCGCAGTTATAGAGTTCGTGGCTGTTTATCTTCTCCCAACGGTGAGTACCCCACCAGCCTGACAGGCGATCGCATTTATTAGTGACGCAGGTAGTGAGATAGCCGTCAGGTTCCTGAGCAGCGGCTATAAGATTTATGACACTGTCAAGATAAGCATCAAGTTTTTCGTCATATTTTACAGCCAGCGAATATGATGCACCCTCTATTATCTTATAAGGGTCGGTATCATCAAATGAGAAGTCGCCTCGGTGCTCTCCTTTCTTGAGACCGCCGGCTATGGCAAAATTGTCGAAACGTCCGCTTCTCTCACATTCTTTAAAAGCGGAGGGAATTGATACAGTACGGTTGGTTTCGATGCGCGGACCCCAGAAAGAGTCGTCGATGTGCACCTGTGTGAAGGGCACCTCCCTGACAGGAGCTGTCGGCCGTTCGTAGACTTTTTCGCCCGAGCAGCCTGTAAGAGTCAGTATGGCCGTCAGGCCCGCAGTCAGTGTCGTGATGAGTTTCATATAGATTTGTCAGGTTATTTGGGTCGTGCCGGCTTTCTTATATGTATCCGATGTTGCAACATCTGTATAGCCGGCCACACGGGTAGTTAGATTATGGCGCAAATGTACGGCAAGATTTCCAAACTCGATGTTAAAATCGTCCAAATATGCTGTTAAAATTGTCCAAACCCACTATTTTTTGCATGTTCAGACGTTTTTCACATCATTTTTGCACAATTTTTACATGCTGATTCATCTGCTTTCACTTATTTTGCACTCGTAAGTTTTCAGCAACATTTCTTACATACTTTAAGTCTACCTTACTCATGAAACTCAATCTCGCACTGGTTCTGCTCATGGCTGTGTGTGCTGTGATTCCGGCACGCGCACGTTCGGTAGCTGTGACTTCTCCTACAGGTCTGGTCACGGCAGAAATTACTGACGACGACGGACACCTGCTTCTCGGCGTGACACGGGGTATCACCCCCCTGCTGCTTCCATCACCTATAGGACTCAATCTGGAGTCGGTATCGAAACCGCCTGTTATACGCTCATCCCATACACGCTATAATATAGAGGAGCATATCAAAGCTCCTTTTTACCGACAGAAAGATTTTACTATCCGCTACAACGAAGCAATCATAAATCTTTCAGATGGTATACGCCTGACAGTACGGGCTGCTGACGACGGTGTAGCTTACCGCTTCACGACAACACGTAAAGGCGCTGACCGTGTATTGGCTGAACAGGCTGACATGAGGCTGCCTGAAAACGCCAAAGTATGGCTGGCACACTCCACTAATCCTGAGAAGCCGTTGGCTATGGCCTTCCAGAATACCTATACTGTCACCCCTATAGGCTCAGCCAACCCGCTTCCGGCTTTTTTGCCTGTTTCGGCCGAAATCGAACCCGGACTACGCCTCACTGTGCTCGAATCTGATCTCGAATCATATCCGGGTATGTTTCTCAGTGCCGATTCGGTATCCGGCACTCTGAAAGCTGTATTTGCCAAAGTTCCTGCTGAGACAGATTATTATCCATGGCGCCGGCAGCTCTATGTTACTTCTACGGCTGAACATATAGCCGATGTGAAGGGACCACGCGATTTTCCATGGCGTATATTAGCTGTAACTACCGACGACTGTCAGATGCCTGTCAATAATCTTGTCTATGCCCTTGCCTCACCATCGCGTGTAGATGACATCTCATGGATACGACCCGGTAAGGTAGCATGGGACTGGTGGAATGACTGGGCTCTTGACGGGGTTGATTTCAAAGCCGGTATCAATACCGAGACTTATAAATATTTCATTGATTTCGCTTCACAGCATGGCCTGCAATATATAGTGCTTGATGAGGGATGGTACACTCCGGCGTCGGGCGATATGCTGACAGTAATTCCGGAGATAAATTTACAGGAACTCATTGACTATGGGAAACAGCGTGGCGTCGACATAGTCCTGTGGACTGTATTCAATGTACTTGACGGCCAGCTCGAAGAAGCATGTCGTAAATATGATAATATGGGAATTGCCGGTTTCAAAGTTGATTTTCTTGATCGTGATGACCAACAGGCAGTGGATATGGCCTACCGTATAGCTGAGGCCTGCGCACGTCATCATCTTATACTCGACTATCACGGTTTCTATAAGCCCACAGGTCTTAACCGCACCTATCCTAATATAATAAATTTTGAGGCAGTATTCGGAATGGAGGAGATGAAATGGTCTGACCCGTCAGTAGATATGCCGCTCTATGATGTAACATTTCCTTATATTCGTATGATGGCCGGTCCGGTAGATTATACTCCCGGAGCAATGCGTAATGCTACAAAAGCTGATTGGAAAGCTGTGTATTCCTATCCTATGAGTCAGGGGACACGTGCCCACCAGCTTGCTACTTATATAGTATATGACTCGCCTTTCACCATGCTGGCCGATTCCCCGTCAGCTTATAGAGGTGAAGATGAATGTGTGGATTTCATAGCCGGGCTGCCTACAGTATTCGACAGTACTGAAATTCTTGACGGACGTATGGGTGAATACATTATTACCTTGCGTGAAGCTAACGGCAGCTATTTCATAGGTGGTATGACTTCATGGACCCCGCGTGATTATACACTCACTCTGGCTTTTCTACCTGAAGGACAGAATTATCGCGCTACCGTCATGGCCGATGGGGTAAACGCTTCAAGAACAGCACGCGATTACCGTAGTTTTGTTCAGACCGTAGATAACAACTCTACTCTGCAACTCGATATGGCTCCGGGGGGCGGCTTCGCGCTGCGCCTCGACCCTCTTACCGATAATATAACCCTTAATAATACAGACCGCTGAAATCCGGATGAAACATACTTTATTTCTCATAGCTCTGACCACAGGTACATTCTTGGCACGGGCAGATGTTGCTTTCGACGCTCCGGGTGCTATGAATCCCGTGATACCCGGTTATTTCGCCGACCCAACGCTTAAAAAGTTCGGCGATACATATTATATGTATGCCACTACCGACGGCAGCGGTGCAGGCTTCGGACCGGCACAGCTGTGGCAAAGTAAAGACCTTGTGAACTGGACCATGATGCCTATGAATTGGCCCGACAGTCATTGGATATGGGCTCCTGACGTCATGCACAGCAAGACGGACGGCAAGTATTATTATGTGTATTGTCAGCCTTGTCAGATTCACGTCGGAGTGTCAGAAACTCCGCGAGGCCCCTGGACTAATATACTCGGCGAGAGTGAGGCCGTGCTTGTTCCCGACCGTTTCGTCAAGAATGCCATAACGCTTGACGGGCAGACCTTCGTTGATGATGACGGTTCGGTTTACATGTACTGGGGTACATGGGGCATATATGACGGCTTCGGCTGTGGGGCCGGTAAACTTACACCGGATATGAAATCATTTACCGAGACTCGCCTTATTCCAAATACCGAGGTCACGGATTTCTTTGAGGCTCCGTTCGTCCTTAAGAAAGATAGGGTTTACTATTTCATGTATTCGTCTGGTTCGTGTCATGACCATACTTATCGTGTACAGTACGCTACTGCCGATAAACCGCTCGGGCCCTATACCTACCGGGGATGTATACTTGAGACTAATGCTGACGGGACAATACACGGACCGGGTCATCATAGCGTAATAGAAGACAACGGCGAGTATTATATAGTGTATCACCGTCATGACAATCCCCATTCAAATCGTGGCTTTCATCGTCAGCTATGTATTGACAGACTGGAGTTTAACAAGGACGGTTCGATACGTCCTGTCGTACCTACCCATACCGGTGTAGGCAATCTCGGCCGCCTGCCTGACCATAAGGATAATTTAGCTTATCGTAAACCTGTGCGTGTTTCATCAGCTTATGATGATAATTTCAAGGCAGAATATGCTGTAGATGACAATAACGGCACTCTGTGGCGTCCGGCCGGTATGGGCCAGGAATGGATAGAAATAGACCTCGGACGTAACGAAGACATACGTAGCATCTGGACACAGTGGGAGTACGCCACGCAGTTTTATCAGTATCTCATAGAGACCTCATCTGACGGTAAGACATGGGAAATATTCGCAGATAAGCGTGACAACCGTCTTGCCGGAAGTCCTATGGTAGATTTCGGTGACACTAATGCCCGCTATGTGCGTATAACTTCGACCGGAGGTGAGAAGCCGGGCTTCAACGGTGCTCTGTGGAATGTCAAAGTATTCGGTGATGTGCGTGATGAGTGCCCGCAACAATGGGTAGGTCTTTCACCATACGACTGGGACGGCCGTGAATGGCATAATCGTCATGGACAACTCGGGGGTGCTTTTACTTTGAAACAGGGTCATGCTTCAACTGGCCGTGTTGCCGGACGTGATGCTGTTACACTCGCTCCCGGTTCTACGCTGAGCTTTTCCGATGCCGTCTTACGTCCGGATATGCCTCATACTTTCATGGCTCAGGTATACCGCAATGGTAAATGGCAGCTTGCCGAGCTCACTCCTGACCTCACCGCCGGCACTCTTACAATAGCAAGTGGTGACGAACCTCTCATATTAGGTGATATACATTTCTATAACTGGCAACTTACCGATGCCGAGAAGCAGTATGATGCGGCTACTGTCATGCGCCGTATGCCGGTAGCCTCACGAGAACGTGTCGGCAAAGTAGTAGATATAAAGGCTGATATGTTCGTTACAGGTGATACAGTTGGTTATATTCCCAACTTCGGTATAAACGGATATTTCGAATCACTGAATGAACCGGTGATTGTCGAGGAGATAGAAGGCCGTAAGGCATTCCGTTTCGACGGCACACAGGTAATGCAGTCATCATTCGGTCTGCCCTCCACACTCACCCATAATGCTCCTTATACACTTGAGGCGTGGATTCTTAATCCGAAGATTGCAGAAAACGAGTGCTTCGCCGACTTTACAACATCACACGAAGAACTGGAGAAAATCATGGCTGTCAACGGTACAGAACCGCGTTGCGGCGTCATGAATCACTATGGTTGGTATGAAGATGCCGGCTGGAAAGAAGTAAAGGCCCTCGAAGGCAAATGGCAGCATATATACGTCTGCTTCGACGGCCGCATGGAGCGTGTCTACATCAATGACCGTCTTGTAAGCGAAAAAGACATACAGCTGCTCATCAAACCTTCGCAGTATATCACTCTCGGCCGCAACGCCGAGCGCGAATGGCCCTTCACCGGCTATATCTCCTCTCTTACCCTCTGGGATGAATACCTCCCCAAAGAGTAATGACGAATGAGCAATAACGAAAGAGCAATCCCAAAAAAGCAATCCCTCTTCTTCGGAATAAATTTTACCCGAAAATAAGTTTTACCCACAATAAGTTTTACCCGCGCGAAGCTCGTTTCCGCCGCAGCTCTGCTGCGTAACCCTCTCACATCATGAAAAAACTCTTAGCAGCTACCCTGCTTGCCACTGTCTGCACCGGTGCTTTCGCAGCTCCGAAAGCCACGAGCCGGTCACACGGCTATCCCATCAATCCTGTGCCTTTTACCTCTGTCAAAGTAACCGATGACTTCTGGGGACAGCGTCTCAAAGCCAGCCGGGAAGTCACTATTCCTCTTGCCTTCAGCAAATGCGAGGAAACAGGCAGATATGAAAATTTCGTCAAAGCAGCTCACCCCAGCGATGACTATGAAGTCGGTGGCCTCGCTTTTGACGACACCGATGTCTACAAAACTATCGAAGGCGCCAGCTATCTGCTTCAGACTTATCCTGACAAGAAGCTCGAAGCTTACATTGACAGCGTACTTGTGATAGTCGCTGCCGCACAGGAGCCTGACGGCTATCTTTATACCAGCCGCACCATGAATCCAAAACACCCGCACGAATGGGCAGGCTCGAAGCGCTGGGAAAGTGTAGAAGACCTAAGTCACGAGTTTTATAATCTCGGCCACATGGTAGAGGGCGCAATAGCTCACTATCAGGCTACAGGGAAGCGTAACTTTCTCGATATAGCCATAAAATATGCTGATTGTGTATGCCGTGAGATAGGCGACGGTCCCGGTCAGGTGGTACGTGTGCCGGGGCACCAGATAGCCGAAATGGCACTTGCCAAACTCTACTTAGTGACAGGCGATAAAAAATATCTCGATCAGGCTAAATTCTTCCTTGACAAACGTGGTTACACACAGCGTACCGATGAATACAGCCAAGCCCACAAACCTGTGGTAGAACAGGACGAAGCCGTAGGTCATGCCGTGCGTGCAGCCTATATGTATGCAGGTATGGCCGATGTAGCTGCCTTGACAGGTGACTCTGCTTATATCAAAGCTATTGATAACATCTGGGATAACATCGTAGGTAAGAAGTATTATATTACAGGTGGTATCGGTGCTACAAGCAACGGTGAGGCTTTCGGTGAAAATTACGAATTACCGAATATGTCAGCCTATTGCGAGACGTGTGCGGCTATCGGTAATGTATATGTCAATCATCGTCTGTTCTTACTGCATGGAGATTCGAAATACTACGATGTTCTGGAGCGCACGCTTTACAACGGCCTTATCTCCGGTGTCTCGCTTGACGGCGGTGGCTTCTTCTATCCCAACCCGCTTGAATCCATGGGCCAGCATCAGCGTCAGCCTTGGTTCGGATGTGCCTGCTGTCCTTCAAATATATGCCGTTTTATTCCTTCGCTACCGGGTTATGTATATGCTGTCAAAGATGACAACATATACGTAAACCTCTTTATGGACAATACCGGTGAGCTTGACATTAACGGCAAGGGTGTGACTCTGTCACAACAGACAGGCTATCCTTGGAACGGCGATATCAATATCAACGTGGACCAAAACAAGGCCGGGCGTTTCACAATGAAAGTACGTGTGCCTGGCTGGGTACGTAACAAACCTGTACCTTCAGACCTCTATACCTATAACGACGGTCTGCGTACAGGCTATAAGGTAATGGTCAACGGACAACCGGCTGAAGGCGAACTTACCTCTGACGGCTATTATTCTATCAACCGCCAGTGGAAAAAAGGAGACCGTGTATCGCTACAGCTCGATATGGAACCGCGTACAGTACAGGCTCACGCTAAAGTTGAGGCTGACCGGGGCCGAGTAGCTGTCGAACGCGGTCCGATAGTATATTGTGCTGAGTTCCCTGACAATGATTTCGAGGTGCTGAGTGTATTCCTGAATCAAAAACCTAAGTTTGACATTACCGAACGTCCTGATATGCTGTGTGGTCTCACAACGATGACAACTGACGCACAGGTGCTCGGTTATGATGACAACGGGCGTCTCGTAGCTGATGATGTGCGTGTTAATCTCATTCCTTACTACGCCTGGTGTCACCGTGGCTCCGGTCAGATGGCTGTATGGTTGCCGCAGGCTCTTTCGGCTTCACGTCCTGTAATGGCTCCGACTCTTGCCTCACTGAGCAAAATCGACGCCTCACACCCTGCATCCTCTATATCAGCTATCAACGACCGTCTTGTTCCGAAAGACGAAAACGACCGTTCGATGCCTTACTACCACTGGTGGCCCAAACAGGGCACAACTGAGTGGATTACATACGAATTTCCTGAAGCTTCAAAGGTACAGTCAGCAACTGTACACTGGTATGATGACGCGCCGTGGGGCGGCTGCCGCGTACCCAAATCGTGGAAAGTATATTACCGTGATGACAACGGCGAATGGCAGGATGTAGCTAATGCCGACCGCTACGGCGTAGAGAAAGGTGCAGCCAACACTGTCAACTTCGACCCTGTCACCACAACTGCCGTAAAGCTGGAAATAGTACAGCCTGACGATAACTCAAGCGGCCTTTTCGAGTGGAGTATTGACTAACCTCTGTTATATAATGCCCGATAGGGCTGTGTCATAATTAAGGTTTATGGCGCAGCCCTTCCTTCTTAATTGGAAAAGTCAGGGATTGTTTTAGCTTTTTACATCTCTTGATAAAGAGAGGGTGCGCCATTTTGACACACCCTTTTGCTGTAATCAGTTTGGTTATTTATCAGTTTGCCAACGAAAGGACATCGCGGCCTGAAGGTGCCTGATATATACGAAGCCCGAACATACCTACTGTAGCATAGAGATGATCGAAAATATCGGCCTGCAGATGCTCGTATGGCTTCCATGAAGTGCGGCTGGTGAAGAAGTAGAGTTCGATAGGTACACCCTGTGGTGTAGGCTGAAGCTGACGTACCATATAAAGCATCTCATCATTCTGATTAATGACTTCAGGATACTGAGACAGGAAGTGTTCCATATAATGACGGAACAGTGACAGGTTGACAACCCGCTCACCTGCATATTCCTCAATACCTTCAAGCATACCCTTGGTACGTAAGGATTCTATCTCTGCTTTGCTCAGAAAATGTATCGAGTCAATATCTATAAGCACCGAGCGTGATACTCTACGGCCACCGCTCAGACGCATAGCCTGGAAATTCTGAAACGAGTCGGTGAAAAGTGTATAAGGAGGGACAGTAACTATCGAATTATCCCAGTTACGGATTTTGACTGTAGTTAGCTTTATCTCCACCACTTCACCGTTAGCCCCGGCTTTCTGACATACTATCCAGTCACCACGACTAAGCATCTTGTTAACAGTTAGCTGTATGCCGGCAGTAAAATTAAGGAGTGTATCACGGAATACCAACATCAACACTGCTGCCGAGGCACCTAAAGCAGTTAGTATAGCCACAGGACTGCGGTTGATTATAATACCTATACCGACTATTATACCCATTGCCACTACGAACAGCACCACAGTCTGACGCACAATCTCTAAATTATGGCGTTTCAGCATTTGCCGTTTGTCAAGAGCATCTTGAAAACTACTCAGAAACACAATAAGCAGATGTACAGTCGCCCAAAGTATATACAGTTTAGTCAGACGCCCGGTCCATTCAAACACCGTTACATGTTTCAGAAAAGCATCCGGCAACGTAGAGGCCACCCATATAGCCGGAGCCAATTGTGCTACGGCCTTAAGCACACGAGCATTAAGAAGATCATCATCCCATTTGGTCTCGGTCTTACGTGTCAGTATATCAACCAAAGGAATCAATAACCGCACACATATTATATATATCAGCCAGGCAGCCAAACCTATAACGCACACTAACACCCAAGGGGTAGCGTTCTCTGCTGTACCTTCACCCACAAACCGACTCAATAAGTCATAAATTAATTCTTCCATTAACTTCGCTTTATATCAGAATAAATTTGTAACACTAACTTCACGCCAAAATTAGCTAAAAAAAATGTCTTACCCAAATCCACCCCACCCCTCACCTCAACGGAGGATATCATGCCGTCCACTGCAGATGCGACATCACACTTGCCCCGCTCTGCCGCGGCCCCGCCCGTAGCCTGCACCCCCTTGGCGCGGACCTTGAGTTTTGTCCGTAGGGCA
>CAMWVA010000026.1 GCA_947177575.1 uncultured Porphyromonadaceae bacterium
GAGTCAAACCTAAATTATATTTATATTATGAAAAAAGAAACTTTATGCCGTGAAATCGCTCCTCACGTTCTTCATTTAGCCATGTCTACTGCTATTTTAGTACTGACTTGTAAGATACTGCACCGTGTATGTCATCTTCGCAAAGGCTTTGAGAAGATTGAAGAGGGCCGCAAAGCAATCAAAGACGGTGAAAAAGAGATGTTAAACTAACATTCATCTTCTCTGATAATACTTATCACTAAAGCCGGGACGTATCAATCGTGCGTCTCGGCTTTACTGTTTTTAAGACCTGCGGATTTTGAGGTCTCATAATTAAATATCTTAGTATATTAATCTATTGGTTACACTATTATACCTTGAGCAAACGTAAAAATTCTTCTCTCAATGACTCATCATTTATAAAACGTCCGCTATACTCTATGGTAGTTGTGGTAGATTCCTGTTTTTCCACCCCTCGCATCTTCATACATAGATGACCGGCCTTGCACAACACTATTACTCCTTCATTAGGAAATGCCTCGCTTAGTGTCTGACACACATCAGATGTTAAACGTTCCTGTACCTGAAGTTTACGGGCATGATGGTCCACCAGTCTTGCAAGTTTGGAGAGGCCTATCATCTTACCTTTAGGAAGATAGCCTATCGAAACACTGCCGAAGAATGGTAGTATATGGTGTTCACACATGCTGTAAAATTCTATATCTTTGACTATTATCATCTTTGAACCTTCATATTCAAAGATAGCCTGTTTCACTATGTCTACAGGATTCTGACGATAACCTACTGTAATATCTACCAGTGCCTTTGCTGCCCGTTCGGGAGTCTTCAGCAGACCTTCCCGTTCAGGATTTTCCCCTATAAGGCGCAATATCTCACGATAATGGGCAGCCAATTGTACTATAAGCTGCTCCTGGTGTTCTTCTGTTCTTGCCACTGCTGTTGATATGTATGTTGTAAGTTCCTTTTGGCTGTACCACAGTCAGGGAAATCACTTTATCACTATTATCTGTGTCTTGACTACACGCATTTCCGAAGCAAATCCAGGGAATGCCCGTTTCAGTTCGCTTAAAGCCTCCGATGCTTCGCCAGATGTCTGGAAATTGCCTACTCGGGTATACCAGTTAGGTGATTCCGAATAACTGTATATCTGACCACGATATTTCGGAAATTTAGCCAATATAGCTGCTCCGCGTGCTTTAGCACGCGACTCAAGCGAATGTTGATTACGTCCGTCACTGAACACCTGAATACGATATCCGCTCATTTTATTCACTCCGTGATGTAAGACTGGACCTTCCTGAGTCGGCGCCTCCTTGACAGGTTCATCAAGTATCAGCCGGAGTATGGCGGGTGGTATGTCGATGGTTATTCTACCTTCCGATCCCGACTCGATCTCCTCTATGATAGTTGATGAGGTCGCGGGCTCGACCTCGGCGTTGGCTGTGGAAATGCTAAATAACACTCCCATCAGCACGGCGATAATGAATAACTTTATTTTATATGGCATACCTTACGTACGAAAACATTTGAATGCTGTGCGGAAAGATATACTCCCCACACAGCATACATTGTATGATTTTTTATTGTTTAAAATTGCTTATAGTGCATTAGTCGAAAGCCTCGATGATACCCATGAAGCTGTCGGCCTTAAGAGCAGCTCCACCGATAAGACCGCCGTCAACATCAGGCTTTGCAAATAGTTCTTTAGCATTCGAAGGTTTGCAGCTGCCACCGTATAGTATTGAGGTATTATCTGCTATCTCTTTACCATACTTGTCTTCAATCACCTTACGTATATGTGCATGCATATCCTGTGCCTGATCGGCGGTAGCAGTCTTGCCTGTACCGATTGCCCATACAGGTTCGTATGCTATAATAATTTTTGAAAAATCTTCCGGACTAAGCTCGAACAGAGCTTCTACCTGGCCCTTAACTACATCATTATAGCTACCGTTTTCGCGCTCTTCAAGCACTTCACCTACACAGAATATCGGAGTCAGACCGTTAGCAAGAGCCTGTTTTGTTTTTGCCAGCAACTGAGCATTGTTTTCACCGAAATACTGACGGCGTTCACTGTGGCCTAAAATAACATGGCTGGCACCTGTCGATTTAACCATAGAGGCACTGACTTCACCTGTATAAGCTCCCTTATCGTGCTCCGAGCAATTCTCGGCACCGAGACCCATAACACCCTCATCTATGACACCGTGAACAGGCACAAGATGGGTGAAAGGCACACATACCACTACTTCGCAATTTGCCTTCTTCCCCTTCAGGAGGTCGTTGACTTCGCTTGCAAGCTCCACACCTTCCTCTACGGTGGTGTTCATTTTCCAGTTACCTGCGACAATATTCTTTCTCATCTTTATTAAGTTTTCAGGCTCCTTATGGGCCATAGGATTATTTTTACACCCGTCTTTATTTCGCTTGACAGAGCGCCGACACGGTGTGTTTCTCTTTTGCAAAGTTAGTCACTTTATTTTATTTCTCCAACTTCATAATGTTTTATTTGCTTTCTGACAGCTTATAGATTGTTTTATCATATCTATTTCACAATTTCTTCTCTACGTAATTTCAGAACTTATTTTTTATTATTAAATTTGCGGTTTACCGGCACTTTCTCTAAAGCCGTTTTTCTTATCATTTTTTAAAGTCATGGAATTCAGACTCACATCCGAATATATGCCTACTGGCGATCAGCCGGAAGCCATCGATGAGATTGTCAACGGCATTAACGCCGGCGCCTCACATCAGACATTACTTGGTGTTACCGGTTCGGGCAAGACTTTTACTATGGCTAATGTCATAGAAAAGGTACAGAGACCTACTCTGATTCTGTCACATAATAAGACACTTGCCGCACAGCTGTACGCAGAATTTAAAAATTTCTTTCCCGAAAATTCTGTACAGTACTTTGTCAGTTATTACGACTATTACCAGCCGGAAGCCTATATACCTTCTTCCGATAAGTATATCGAAAAAGATCTGATGATTAACGAACAGATTGACAAATTGCGTCTTGCCACAGTTGCTGCTTTGCTTTCCGGCCGACGTGATGTAGTTGTTATTTCGTCTGTATCTTGTATTTACGGTATGGGTAATCCGGATGATTTCGCACAGACTGTGGTCAGAATAACAAAAGGCGAACGTATTTCACGCAATGCCTTTTTGCGTAAGCTTGTTGACTCTCTTTATTCACGTACAGAAATAGAACTGAAAAACGGTCAGTTCCGTGTCAAAGGAGATACCGTCGATATAATGTTATCTTTTGAAGAGATTCAGCTTAGAGTTGTCTTTTGGGGAGATGAAATTGAGAAAATACAGACCATCGATCCTAAATCAGGATTAACCATAGAAAATCTTGATGGCTTCAACATCTATCCGGCTAATATATTTGTATCTTCACGCGAACGTACTGCTTCAGCTCTTGACCAGATTGCCGTTGATTTAGGTACGCAATGCGATTTCTTTATCCGAGAAGGTAAGTTACTTGAGGCTCAACGCCTTCGGGAAAGAGTATCTTACGATATCGAAATGATTCGTGAATTAGGGCATTGTAGCGGTATTGAAAACTACTCGCGTTACTTTGATGGCCGTATGCCCGGAGCACGACCTTTCTGTCTGCTCGACTATTTCCCAAAAGATTTTCTCACTATTATTGATGAAAGTCATGTTACGCTCCCTCAAATACGTGGTATGTACGGTGGCGACCTTTCAAGAAAGATGAATCTTGTCGAGTATGGATTCCGCTTACCGGCTGCTATAGACAACCGTCCTTTAAAATTTGATGAATTCGAAAGTCTTACTCCGCAAGTATTATATGTGAGTGCCACTCCTGGTGACTATGAACTGCAGCAGACTGAAGGTATATTTACCGAACAGGTTATCCGTCCTACCGGCTTGCTGGATCCGGAAATAGAGGTTCGGCCTTCTATGAACCAGATTGACGACTTAATGGAACAGATTCAGCAGCGTGTCGAGGCTGGAGAGCGTACTTTAGTTACTACTCTTACCAAACGTATGGCTGAAGAACTTAACGCCCATCTTACAAAATGGGGTGTCCGTAGCGCTTACATACACAGTGATGTAGACACTCTGGAACGCATAAAAATTCTTGAAGACCTACGTCAGGGAGTCTACGACGTACTCATAGGAGTCAATCTTTTACGCGAGGGTCTGGATTTGCCACAGGTAAGTCTTGTAGCTATTCTTGACGCCGACAAAGAAGGATTCCTACGTAATCACCGTTCGCTGACCCAGACCGCAGGACGTGCAGCCAGAAACGTACATGGTAAAGTCATAATGTATGCTGACCGTATTACTGACAGTATGCAACGTACTATTGACGAGACTGAACGTCGCCGTGTCAAACAGATGCTTTACAACGAGCAACATGGTATAACACCAAGTCCTATTATTAAAAAGTCTTCGGCTACTGACCTTATAGAGCTTTATGCCGATACTGACACACATTCTTCTAAATCGGATAATAGTTTGCGTTCTTCACAGACTTCTCGTAAATCTGCTGAAAGACGCCAGCCGCAACATACTTCACGTCCTTATATAGAAGAGGAACATACCATTAATTCAGCAGCTGATCCTGTGACTGAATATATGTCAACTGCGGAAATCGAAAAACGTATAAATCGTGTGAATGCTGATATGGTAGCAGCAGCAAAACGTACTGACTTTATCGAAGCTGCACAATTACGTGATGAATTGCTGTCGCTTCAGGATTTACTTAAAATCAGGAAAGCATCTGTAGAATAATTATGCTCGACACAACTCTTTTCCTTCCTACTTCTCGAGATGAGATGGAACGTCTCGGTTGGGAACAAGCCGATATTATCCTCTTTTCAGGCGATGCATACGTGGATCATCCTTCTTTTGGTGCAGCTGTCATAGGTCGTGCCTTGCAAGCAGCTGGTTTTAAAGTAGCCATTGTACCTCAACCCAATTGGCGCGATGATCTGCGCGACTTCAAAAAACTCGGTCGCCCGCGTCTTTTCTTCGGTGTTTCAGCCGGTGCTATGGATTCAATGGTCAACCACTATACTGCCAATCGACGACTTCGCCACGATGATGCTTATACAGCAGGCGGACGACACGGAATGCGACCGGACTACCCTACCATTGTATATTCACGTATTCTAAAAGACCTTTTTCCTGATGTTCCGGTTATAGCAGGAGGCATAGAAGCCTCTTTACGTCGGGTAGCTCATTACGATTATTGGCAGGATAAACTTCGTCCATCTATTCTAATTGATGCTCCGGCTGATATGATAGCCTATGGTATGGGTGAAAAGACTATAGTTGAGCTGGCTCGGCGTCTTGACAAAGGTGAGAGTATAGACAGAATTACCGATGTACCCCAAACAGCCTTCTTTACCTCTGAATCACCGGCGGAAGGAGACATAGTTCTTCATTCTTTCGAACAGTGTCTCAAGTCAAAAAAACTTCATGCTCTGAATTTTCGGCATGTTGAGGAAGAATCCAACCGTATGCAGGGAGCAGTTATATGGCAGTCAACTGCAGGCCGCTGGCTACGTATCAATCCTATGCGGCCGCCTATGAAAACCGGCGAGATAGATGCAGCCTTCGATTTACCTTTTACTCGTTTGCCTCACCCGCGTTATAAAGGTAAAGTCATTCCTGCTTACGAGATGATAAAACATTCTCTGACCATGCATCGTGGCTGCTTCGGTGGATGTGCGTTCTGTACTATTTCGGCCCATCAGGGTAAATTTATAGCCTCACGTTCAAAAGAATCAATTCTCCGAGAAGCCAGACAGATTACCGCTATGGACGATTTCAAAGGATATATATCCGATTTAGGTGGTCCGTCAGCCAATATGTATTCTATGCATGGGCGTGATACATCAGTCTGTGCCTTATGTCGGCGTCCGTCATGTCTTCATCCTGTGCCCTGCCCCAATCTGGATAACAATCACGCACCTTTGCTTGATATATATCGTTCGGTTGATGCACTGCCGGGCGTAAAAAAGTCATTCATCGGCAGCGGAGTACGCTATGATCTTGCTATGGCACCCGGGACATCACAGGAAGTAAATAAAATTAACCGTGAATATCTACATGAACTTATTACTTCCCATGTTAGTGGACGACTTAAAGTAGCGCCGGAACATGTTAGTCCGCGTGTACTCAACTGTATGCGAAAACCTTCTTTTGAGCTCTTTAAACAATTCAAGAAGATTTTTGACAGTATAAACGAAAAAGAAGGACTTCGACAACAACTCATTCCTTACTTTATTTCATCTCATCCTGCATGTCACGAAGAGGATATGGCGCAGTTAGCAGTTGAAACACGACGTCTCAACTTTCAGCTTGAACAGGTGCAGGATTTTACTCCCACTCCTATGACTTTAGCTACCGAGATATACTATACAGGCTTCCATCCCTATACGGGAGAGAAAGTATTTACCGCACGCTCGGAACAACAGAAATTGGCTCAGCGACAATTTTTCTTCTGGTACAAACCGGAAGCCAGACAGGAGATTATAGATTCTCTGAAACGCCTCAATCGTCCTGATCTAATCAGACAGCTCTATGGAGATCGACCTCAAAGCAACCATAACAAAGCGCAAAAAACACGAAAATCACCCCGACGCTAAATTCTGATTGCTTTTTTTACTATATTTGCATAAGATTTTCTCTAACCTTTATTTATACCATTGTTATAACATCAACATTATGAACAAACTGACTTTGACTATGAGTTCAGTCCTTGTTACAGCAGCCGTCTGCAGCTGTAACAAAGAGAAGCAGTCACAGGATGTCATCATAGAGGCACCTGAAGTTGAGATTGTCGATGGGATGCTTACTCCTGAGGTTCTTGAAGCCTTCGGTCGTGTCAGCGAAGCTCTTCCTTCGCCTGATGGCAAAACCATCATTTTTACTCTTACATACGAGAGTATAAGTCAGAACAGCGGTAACTCCGAAATCTACAGTATGAATATCGATGGGTCTGATATAAAGAGACTCACGACTACAAGTGGTTCTGAGAGCAATTTACGTTGGATTGACAACGGCAACCGTATCGCTTTCCTTTGTAAGGATAATGAATTAGGTAACGTTCAGATTTTTGCCTGTGCACCTGACGGTTCACAACGTACACGTCTGACATCTGCCGAGAACGGTGTGGAATGTTTTGAGTTCTCACCTGACCAGTCAAAAGTGGTATTTGGAAGTCCTATCAAACCTTTTGATAAGGATTCAACTCTTTTTGCTGGATTGCCAAATACTACCGGCAGGCTTGTAAACGATCTCATGTATAAACACTGGGATGAATGGGTAAGCGAAATTCCACATCCTTTTGTAGCAGACTTTAATGGTCAGACAGTGCAAAATCCTGTCGACATTATGAAGGATGAGCCATTTGAATGTCCTATGAGACCATTCGGCGGTGCCGAATCTTTTGCATGGTCACCCGATAGCAAACAGCTTGTTTATGTATCACGCAAACTCAAAGGTGCCGATTACGCCTTCTCAACCGATAGCAATCTTTACCTTTATAATTTGGAAAATAGTTCAACCGAATGTCTTACTGAAGGTATGCTCGGTTACGACACTGATCCTATTTTCTCACCAGATGGCTCTACTCTTGCATGGCTCTCTATGGAAACTCCTAAATACGAGAGCGATAAGAAGCGCTTAATGCTTATGGATATGAAGACACGCACCAAGCGTGATCTCACTGAGAAATGGGATTACTGGCCCGAAGGCTTCGCTTGGGCTCCTGATGGTAAGTCTATAGTATTTAATGGCTACTATGAAGGCACTATGCCTGTATTCCGTATCAATGTAAGTGATGCACATATCGATACTCTTGCCGAGGGTATGTGGGATTATGTAGGCGTTAAGCCTATGGCCGACGGTAAGATCATAGCTATGCGTCATAACATGCTTCGTCCTAACGACATCGTTGAAATTACTTCAGACGGTATAAAGGAAATCACCGATATTAATCATGATATTCTTGACCGTCTCGCTGAGGTGAAAGTCGAGAAGCGTATGGTGCCTACTACCGACGGCAAACAGATGACATGCTGGGTTATTCTGCCTCCCGATTTCGACGAGTCAAAAAAGTATCCTGCAATCGTCTATTGCCAAGGTGGTCCTCAGCAGGCAGTCAGCCAGTTCTGGAGCTATCGCTGGAACTTCCGTATCATGGCTGCTAACGGCTATGTTGTGATTGCCCCCAACCGTCGCGGCCTTCCTGGATTCGGCACAGAGTGGAATCGTCAGATTTCAGGTGATTACGGTGGTCAGAACATGCGCGACTATTTGTCAGCTACTGACTACATTGCCTCACAACCCTTCGTCGATGCTAAAAAAATCGGTGCTATCGGTGCCAGCTACGGTGGTTTCTCGGTTTACTGGCTTGCCGGACATCATGAAGGACGCTTTGCTGCTCTTGTAGCTCATGCAGGTATCTTCAATATTGAGGCACAATATCTTGAGACCGAAGAAATGTGGTTTGCTGATTTCGACCTTGGCGGTCCTTATTGGGACAAGTCAAACGCTGTAGCACAACGCACTTATGCCACATCACCTCACAGATTTGTCAACAACTGGACTGCTCCTATTCTTGTCACTGTCGGTGAACTTGATTACCGGATTCTGGCCTCTCAGGGCATGATGGCCTTCAATGCAGCTAAGATGCACGGTCTCGAAGCTGAAATGCTGGTATTCCCCGATGAAAATCACTGGATTCTCAAACCCCAGAACGCAGTGCTGTGGCAAAGAGTATTCTTCAACTTCCTTGACAAATATCTCAAATAAATTTACCTCATATTTCAGATATTTGTTATGTTGGTTACAACATAATCCGATATAAACATCTTATCTTAATAAGACTTGATAAGACAGCCGAAGTCACTTAGCTCGGCTGTCTTATTTTTGTCTCCTTCTTTGTTTATTTATATGTTTTTACTTAGTAATTTTATATTTAACATAATAAAAGTGATAATATTTTAAGTATAGAATTATTTGCCAACTTCAACATTAATTATTTCCCGGATACAAAGAAAAGAAAATTTACCCCTGACATAAAGTTATATAGACATATTTCATATCTATTTATATCACTGATAATCAAGATATATCATAAAGACGATATAATCTTTTAATGACATTAATATATATGGAGATGACGAGGTGTCTATTACTGATTTAGCACTATAAAAGTGATGAAGCAACATTAGTTATCAGGGGTTAGACGCAAAACTGGAATACTATTAATTTTCTTGATATTTGGATAAACCTTATAATATAGGTTAAATCCCTAAAATTTGAGTGGTTTATACTATTTCGGTTAAGCAGACTCTATGTATAATATTATCTAACCACACCTCGTTATCAAAATAACGAACGACCCCTAAATAGCTTTCTCATGACAGGATATATCTTTTTTATCGTATGTTTCTTTATACTGGGAATTTACTGTATAATCTACAGCATAGTAAAACTACGTAAACTTAATTCTGAAAGTGAAGATTATTTAGAAAAACGAAAACAATATATAAAATCTATTTGGGGAGGATTAGGACTTATGCTCGTAGGTGTATGGATATATTTTACTAAAATTGTCTGGAACCTTTGGCAATATTAATTAATACGTAGTGTATAGACTCAATATCTTACTATATAAGCACTATCTAAAGCAAAAATAGAAAGTGTACAGATTAAAAAAGATACTGAAAGTAGTCTGATATAAACTACGGATTTACTTAATTTTCGTATTTTTATAGATTCTCTATTTTGTCAATTAAACTACAATAACTAACTTTGCAGCTTAGAAATAGCTCTTGTGACTCCTCCGAGAGCTGCTTTAAGTGGCCATATAAATTCAGTGCTAAAGACCACTTGTACATTTTTGGCTTATTTTTTGTTATTATTCTCAGTAATAACAAATCCCCTACTTCATAGTCAAAGAGACTTATGACCTACTAATCAGGGGTATATATTAAGCTACAATTAAAACTAATTTGATGTATAATAAAACAAATCTGACAGAGCCCATAATTGAGGCTATACAGGATAAGAAAGGCCGTGATATAACCCTTATAGACCTTAGTGCCATAGAGGGAACATCAGCTGCAAAGTTTATAATCTGTACCGGTAATACTCCTACACAGGTGGCGGCTATTGCCGATAATATCCGTCAGGAACTCCTTGACCGATTAAAGGTAAAACCATATAATTATGATGGTTACCGCAATAGTAAATGGATTGTACTTGACTACGGAGATACTATGATTCATGTATTTGTCCCGGATTTCCGACAATTTTATAATCTTGAGGAACTTTGGAGTGACGCACCTGTCACAGTCATAGAAAATCTGGACTGATTTATCTGCTTCTACTTCCTCTTAATTTCCTAATAAATATAATCTTTACTTCCACGTCCCATAAACATTATTCAACTCATGGGTATCTTACCAGGTAAAAACAATAGCAAAAAGCCGCTGTTCAATATCTATTGGATGTACGGACTTATTGCCCTTTCGCTACTCGCTCTTTATTATTTTCAAGACGGCTCACAGACCCGTGATGTCGATTGGACTGACTTCGAAAAAGCTGCCTTGGCAGGCGATATTGACAAGATTATGGTATTTTCCGAAAATCGTACCGCCGAGGGTTTTTTAACTGATGAAGGAGCAAAAAAACTTAAATTTGATACAACCTCAGCTTTCACCGGCGAAAAGAAAATCAAAACCACCATTCCTTCTCCGGATAAGATTCAGGAAAAAATCGATACTTGGAATACCCAGCTTCAGGCACAGGGTAAACCGGAAATAAAGGTCAACTATGAGAAAAGCTCTGACCTGATGAAGATTTTCTGGTACTTCGGTCCCATAATCCTCTTTGTAGCCGTTATGATTTTCATGTCAAAACGAATGAACGGCAGCGGTGGAGGTGGAGGAATCTTTAATGTCGGCAAATCAAAAGCAACTGTTTTTGATAAGAATAATGGCACAAATGTGACATTTAAGGATGTAGCAGGCCAGGCTGAGGCTAAAGCTGAAATTGAAGAAATTGTTGAGTTTCTTAAAAATCCAAGCCGATATACCGAACTCGGTGCCAAAATTCCCAAAGGAGCTCTTTTGGTAGGCCCTCCGGGTACTGGTAAGACCCTGCTGGCTAAAGCTGTGGCCGGTGAGGCCAACGTACCTTTCCTCTCAATGTCAGGTTCTGATTTCGTTGAAATGTTTGTCGGCGTCGGTGCTGCACGTGTACGTGATCTTTTCAAACAGGCTAAAGAAAAAGCTCCTTGTATTGTCTTTATTGATGAGATTGATGCTGTCGGACGTGCTCGTGGAAAGAACCCGAATATGGGCTCAAACGACGAACGTGAGAATACTCTTAACCAGATGCTTGCCGAGATGGATGGATTCGGTTCAAATAATGGTGTCATTATTCTTGCTGCTACTAACCGTGCCGATATTCTTGATAAAGCATTGTTACGTCCGGGACGCTTCGACCGTCAGATTTATGTCGACCTTCCTGAGCTTACAGACCGTGTAGAAATCTTTAATGTTCATTTGCGCAATCTTAAAGTCAATAGCCGTCTTGATGTTGAGCAACTTGCACGACAGACTCAGGGCTTCTCAGGTGCTGATATTGCTAATGTCTGCAACGAAGCAGCCTTAATAGCAGCCCGCAATAACAAGAAGGAAGTTGACTGGAATGATTTTATGGCAGCAATCGACCGTATAGTAGGTGGTCTCGAAAAACGCTCACGTATCATTACTGACGAAGAAAAATTCTCGATTGCCACACATGAAGCTGGCCATGCCACAATATCTTGGATGACTCAATACGGTAATCCGCTCGTCAAGGTAACAATCGTGCCGCGTGGTCGTGCACTCGGTGCTGCATGGTACGCTCCTGAAGCACGACAGATTATTCCTACTCAGGCTCTACTCGATACGATGTGCGGCTTACTTGGCGGACGTGCTGCTGAAGACCTCTTTACCGGACAGGTAGGCACAGGAGCAAGCGATGACCTTGAGAAGTGTACAAAAATAGCTCGTTCTCTGGTGCTTGTATACGGTATGAGCGATAAACTGCCCAACCTCAATTATAATGATTCAACTGGTCAGGACTACGGTTTTACTAAACCATACTCCGAAGAAACCGCCAGAATAATTGATGAAGAAGTGCAGCGTATCGTGACAGAACAATATGAGCGTGCTAAGGATATTTTGAGAAAATATGCTTCTCAACACAACCAAATACGCGATATGCTTGTTGAAAAAGAGGTGATTTACCACGATGACGTCCAAAATATCCTTGGTGTCAGAAAATGGAAATCGCGTACTGACGAAATCATCGAGATTAATCGTAAGGAGGAAGAAAAACGTAAAAAATCTTCCCAATATGACGATGATGACGAATTTACCTCATATACTGAAGTATCTTCACATCATACTAATGAAGACCATGACGGTATCGACAATAACGCCAATACCTCTGAAGATCTGAAGCGTAAGTCTGACCGACGAAGCGGTGATTTTGCAGACGACGATGATGCCGGCACACCTCCTCCGTTTAATCCTAAAAATTAAGCGTGCTGAAATCTTTATAGTATTCCATTTCCGATTAAGATAAATCCCATAGTCATATCAGACTTATGGGATTTATAATGATTCCAAAGAAAACTTAAACCTAATTTACAGTTTTCTGTCATAAACTATAATCTTTATCAAAGTTACATAAGTCCAATATCCATATATTACGAAAATGAAGAATCTGAATTATTGCACTATGGCAACGGCTCTTGCAGTCGGTGCATTTCTCCTTCCTTCGTGCAAAAGCGATAATCAGCAGCAGACACAGATGCAAGCCCCGGAGTACGCCGTACTTCAGGTTGGCACAGAAGATGTAAGTCTGAATACAGCTTACCCTGCTACTCTGCACGGTATAAACGATGTGGAAATCCGCCCTCAGGTCACCGGTTTTCTGACTCAGGTCAATGTCCATGAAGGCCAGCATGTCAGTGCCGGTCAGCTTCTGTTTACTATCGACCAAGTACAGCTGCAAGCTGCTGTTGACGCAGCTCGGGCCGCTGTGGAGGTCGCTCAGGCCAATGTCAATACAGCCCAGACCAATGCCAATAATAATAAGATTCTGCTTGATAAAAATATAATAAGTGCACCGGCCTATCAGATTTCTGCTGACGCTCTTAATGCTGCTAAAGCACAGCTACATCAGGCACAGGCCAACCTCGTATCTGCTCAGAAGAATCTGTCTTATACTTCAGTTAAGGCTCCTACCGCCGGTGTCGTAGGTACTATTGATAATAAAGCCGGAAGTTTGGTAAGTCCCTCTACTCTACTTACCATACTTTCCGACAACGGAGCTATTGAGGCTTACTTCTCAATGACTGAAAAGGAAATTCTTGCACTAACTGACAACGGCAGTCGCTCAGTCAATGCAGCAATAGCTTCAATGCCTGAAGTTGAGCTTCAGCTCAGTGACGGAACTCTCTATCCGTATAAAGGTAAAATTACTTCTATATCAGGTGTACTTGACACAGCTACCGGCAGTGCTACAGTAAAAGCTTCTTTTCCTAATCCCGACGCTATGCTACGTAGTGGCAATACTGGTCTGATACTTATACCTAATACAGTGACCAATGCTCTACAGATTCCGCAGAGTGCCACTTATGACATTCAGAATATGAAATTCTGTTATGTTGTCGGTGATAGTGCTATTATACATTCTACTCCGATTACCGTATCAGAACAGAATGACGGTAAGAATTACGTGGTTACTTCCGGTTTGAAACCCGGTGACGTGATAGTAGTCGAAGGCGTAGGTATCAGCGTACGCGACGGAATGACAATAACTCCTAAGAATCCTACTCAACCTCAGTCAACTCCTAACAAATGAACTTAGATAGATTTATAAATCGACCTGTCCTTTCGACCGTAATCTCTGTATTCATTGTGATTTTCGGTCTGTTAGGTCTGTCTAGTATCTCAATTGAGCAATATCCTTCTATTGCTCCCCCGACTATTCGAGTCTCAACAACCTATACCGGTGCCAATGCCCAGACTGTACTGAATTCGGTTGTAGCTCCTCTTGAAGAGCAAATCAACGGTGCTGAAGGTATGGACTATATGATTTCTTCAGCTACAAATGACGGTCAGGCTGAGATACAGGTATATTTTAAGCAGGGTGTAGACCCGGACATGGCAGCTGTCGATGTGCAGAACCGTGTGGCTAAAGCAAACAGCCAGCTTCCTGCGGAAGTCACACAGGTGGGTGTTATCACTCAGAAGCGTCAGACTTCGATGCTTATGGTAAACGGTGTCTATGATCCCACTGGTGATTATAGTCAGGAGTTTATCGAAAATTATGTTACAATTAACATTCTCCCTCAGGTAAAACGTGTCACAGGTGTAGGTGATGCGTCAGCCTTCGGTGCAGACTATTCGATGCGTATCTGGCTTGACCCCAAGAAGATGGCGCAGTATAATCTTATGCCTTCAGATGTTACCGCAGCACTGGCAGAGCAGAACATTGAAGCTGCCCCTGGTCAGTTTGGCGAACAGGGTGATCAGTCTTTCCAGTATATCATGCGCTATAAGGGCCGTCTGTCGCAGTCTAAGGAGTTTGAAGACATTATATTACGTGCAACTTCCGATGGAGAATTGTTGCGTCTCGGTGATGTGGCTAAAGTTCAGCTCGGACGTCTGACCTACTCTATGGGCTCTGAAATAAACGGTTGTGTAGGTTCGGCCTTCGTAGTATATCAAAGTGCTGGTTCTAACGCAACTGCCGTTATTGAGAATATCGAAAAACTCCTTGACGAGGCACGTAAAGAACTTCCTAAAGGTCTGGTGCTCGAAACTACAATGAGTGTTAACGACTTCCTGTTCGCTTCTATTCACGAAGTTGTCAAGACACTCATCGAAGCCTTTATACTGGTATTCCTCGTAGTTTTTATTTTCCTTCAGGACTTCCGTTCCACTCTTATACCTATTATCTCAATCCCTGTAGCTCTTATAGGTACATTCTTCCTGCTCTATATATTCGGATTCACCCTTAACCTTCTTACCCTCGCTGCTCTCGTACTTGCGATAGCCATTGTGGTCGATGATGCCATTGTGGTGGTGGAAGCTGTCCATGCTAAACTTGACCAAGGGTATAAATCAGCACGCAAAGCTTCTATTGATGCTATGCGTGAAATCTCCGGTGCGCTTATATCTATCACTCTGGTTATGATGCTCGTGTTTATTCCGGTATCTTTCCTCGGTGGTACATCAGGTATTTTCTATCGCCAGTTCGGTCTTACTATGGCTATGGCTATAGGTCTGTCTGCTGTCAATGCACTTACTCTTTCGCCTGCTTTGTGTGCCATTTTCCTTAAGCCTCATAATTCAGACGATTCACTTAAAGAACGTCTTGGCAAAGCTTATTCTGCCGCAGGCGAAGCTGTCGTACAGTCCTACAAAAAGCGTTTCCACTTTCCTCCCGTTGTCACTTTCTGTCTTGTGATAGCTGCGATTGTGTTCCTTGTACTCGGTTGGTACACATTCGAGAACGTTACTCTTAGCATAATTGCCTGTGTGGTAGCCATACTTGCTCTGATAGGTATATTCCAGCAAGCTTTTCTTGATGCCTTTAACCGTGCATTCAATAGCTTACTGGCAGTGTACAAAAGAGCTACTAAGTTTTTCCTCAAACATAAACTTATTTCAGGTGGATGCGTAGCTGTTTCTATTGGTATCCTTGTATGGCTTATGAATATTACGCCTACAGGTCTTGTACCTAACGAAGATACAGGTGCCATTATGGGTGCCGTCACTCTTCCTCCTGCCGCTGCACAGGAACGCACTCAGGAAATTATGGCACAGGTTGACAGTATGATAGGTACACTTCCGGAAGTACAGTCACGCACAGCTATTCTTGGTTTCAGCTTTATTGGCGGCCGTGGTAATACATACGGCTCGTTTATTGTCAAGCTCAGACCTTGGGATGAACGTCCTCATGCAGACCAAAGCGCCTCAGCCGTCTTAGGTAAGATAATGGCTATGGCAAGCCAGATAAAAGGTGCTAATATCATGTTCTTCCAGCCTCCTATGATTGCTGGTTATTCTGTCACCAACGGCTTTGAGGTCAAGCTCGAAGACAAGACAGGTGGCTCACTTGACAATTTCTTCCGCGTATATCAGAATTTCATTGCCCAGCTCAATGCACAGCCTGAAATTCAGATGGCTTACTCCACGTTTAATCCTACCTTCCCACAGTATCTGGTAGATATAGATGTAGCTAAAGTCAAGCAGGCAGGTCTGACCCAGAATGCTGTTCTCTCAGCTCTTCAGGGTTACTATGGCGGTATGTATATTTCAAACTTCAACTCTTACGGTAAACTCTACCGCGTCATGATGCAGGCCTCACCCGAAGCCCGCGTATCTCCCGAAACACTTAAACAGATTAAGGTACGCAACGGTAACGAAATGGCTCCGATAGATAATTTTGTAAAACTTACACGTGTCTATGGTCCGGACTTGTTAAACCGCTTTAATATGTTTACCTCTATTGCTGTGACCGGTTCTCCTAATCCAGGTTATAGTTCCGGTCAGGCCATCGCTGCCATCAATCGTGTGGCAGATGAAAGTCTGCCTGTAGGTTATACTTTTGAATACTCAGGTATGACCCGTGAAGAGGCTTCCGGAGGCAGTGGTTCACTTGGCTATGTATTCGTTCTGGTACTTCTTTTCGTTTACCTCATCCTGTCCGCACAATATGAAAGTTATGTTCTTCCATGGGCCGTTATCCTTTCGGTACCCTTCGGTCTTATGGGTACATTCATATTCGCACAGATGCGTGATATAGCTAATAACATCTATCTCCAGATTGCCCTCATCATGCTTATCGGTCTGCTTGCTAAGAATGCTATTCTTATTGTTGAGTTTGCTCTTGATCGTCGCAAGACAGGCATGTCTATCTTCAACGCCGCTTTGCAAGGTGCTGTAGCACGTCTACGTCCTATCCTTATGACTTCACTGGCTATGATTATAGGTCTGCTTCCTCTGATGTTCGCACACGGTGCGGGCGCTAATGGTAACCAGGCCCTCGGTACAGGTGCTGTAGGAGGTATGCTTATAGGTATGATTCTACAGGTTCTTATAGTGCCTGCTCTCTTTGTTGCTTTCCAAACTCTTCAGGAGAAGATTTCGCCGTTCAAGTGGACCGATACTGATAACTCCGGTTTGTCGTCAGAGATTGAACAGTATGGCGGAGCTACAGAATAAAACTCCTTTTTCATTATTTCTACCGGCCGTTTTCAGGCCATTGTCTGATAACGGCCGGTACCTCCTAAATTTACATATAATCTTACAATGAATAATACCTCTAAAATATTTCTTTGTAGTATGCTCACTCTTTCTTTAGCGAGCTGTAATATCTACAAGAAATATGAGCTCCCCACTGACGACTCTGCTATTGTGGCCGACTATGGTTCAGCTCTCAGAGCAGAAGTTGATTCTACAGCACTGCCTTATCTCGGCTGGCGTGATGTTTTCACTGACCCGAAACTACAGGACCTCATTTCATTGGCCCTGGCCAATAATACTGACCTTGAGAATGCCCGTCTGAATATTGATATCGCACGAGCTCAGCTCAAAGGAGCTAAACTCAGCTATTTTCCATCACTGGCTATAACTCCTAATGTTGGCACTTCAAGTTATGGTGGCAGCCACATGAACTGGAGCTATACCATACCCGCTGCCCTCAATTGGGAAATAGACGCTTTCGGAAAAATCCTGAATCGCAAACGTGGTGCTAAGGTAGCTGTCGAACAGGCTGAGGCATATCAGCAAGCCGTACAATCACAGATTGTGTGTGGCGTGGCTTCTGTCTATTATACTTTGGTATGGCTTAATCAGCAGCTTGATTTGACACGCCGTACAGCTGACATTTGGAAAGAGCAGGTGGAATCTATGGTCCTCATGAAGCAGGCTGCTATGGTTAACGAAGCTGCTGTAGTACAGAGCCGAGCCAATTATTATAGTATAATGGCTAATATTCCGGAACTTGAGAAGTCCATCACATCGGCCCAAAATACTCTTTCACTTCTGTTAAATTCCTATCCTCAGACTTGGGAAGTGACTTCCAGTCTGAATTTTGACATTCCTGTTCAGCTTGTCGAGGGTATTCCTCTCTCATATCTTGCCTGTCGCCCGGATGTCAGAGCAAGCGAACGCAGTCTGGCTGCTGCTTACTATTCGACAAACAGTGCCCGAGCTGCATTTTATCCAAGTATCGTAATCGCACCTCAAGGCGGCTTTACTAATCTTGTAGGAGGCATGATTACAAATCCCGGCAAATGGTTTATACAGCTCGCCGGTTCACTGACAGCTCCTATATTCTCACGCGGTCAGAACATCGCTACTTTGGAAGCTGCTAAAGCCCAGCAGCAACAGGCACTTAATTCGTTCGAGTACACAGTGCTTTCCGCAGCAGGACAAGTCAGTGACGCCTTGACAGCCTATAATAAGAATGCCGAGAAACGTGAGTATATACTCAAACAGATTGACCAGTTGGAAAAATCAGTCGAATATACTCAGGAACTCCTTACGCTTAATCAAAGCACCACCTATCTTGAGGTACTGACCGCACGTTCCAACTTACTGAGTGCCCAACTTGCAAGTCTGACTTGCTGGCATGATAAAGCTGCTGCTCTAATATCTATTTATCAGGCAGTTGGCGGTGGACGTTAATTAATACCTCCAATTTTCCATACAACTTATAGACCGTTATCTTCTCTCTATTTTACCCCCATCTCTCTTTACTAAAATAAAAGTAATAGAAGGTGGGGGATAATTTTAAAGCTTCGTGACAATGGATATTTCTAAAAAGTTTTTACCTTTTTATCAAGTTTTAAATTATTTTTCTTAATTTTGGCATTATTCTTTGACCTTATAACACTTCTACTATCATGGCAGCTATAATCAGTCCGCAGGCTTTTGTGCATCCTGAAGCTCGTCTCGGTAATAATGTACAGATACATCCGTTTGCTTACATTGACGCTAATGTCGAAATCGGTGATAATACCATCGTACGTGCACATGCCAGTATCCTCTCCGGTGCCCGTATCGGGCGTGACAATGTCATCTACGAAGGTGCGGTTATCTCGGCCTCTCCGCAGGATTTCAGATGGAAAGGATGTGACAGTTTTGTCCGTATTGGTAATAAAACTGTTATCCGCGAACATGTGATTATCAACCGAAGTATATATAAAGACGGCGAAACTTCTATCGGCAATAATTCTTTCATTATGGCTCAAACACATATAGGCCATGACTCAGCCATAGGTAATTACTGTGTGTTAGGAAATGCTGTCAAGATAGCAGGCGACGTTCGTATAGGCAATTACTCAATACTCTCCTCAAATGCACTCGTCCATCAAGGCTTCAATATAGGTGAATGGGTACTGATTAAGGGCGGTACACGTGTTAACGGCAATGTACCTCCATTCTGTATTATGGCTCATAATCCTATTTCCTACTCCGGCGTCAATGCCTTTGTGATGCGCAAAGCAAAAAAGTCAGAACAGCTCATTGAAGACATAGCCCAGTGCTACCGGCATATATACCAAAGTAATACTTCTGTGTTCAATGCTCTGCGACGTATCGAAATAGATATACCTTCCTCTGAGGAACGTGATCAGGTACTCAATTTCATACGTAAGCATGATTTTAAGCTTGCGGCTGTTAAACAGGACCTGTTTGATTGATTCAATACATATATCTGCAGCCGGTTTCACTATAAAAGTTGAGGCCGGCTGTTGTCTACTTTAAAGTTATTATGAATACTAAGAAACTACTGACACGTGCCGTTTCCGGTGCTGTTTACGTTGCCTTGATTGTGATAGCCATGTTGTGTGGCACACCCGGAGTCATGGCGTTGGCTGTGTTATTCTGTATCCTTGGAGTAATTGAATTTGAAAAACTTTATCATGCTCTTTCCACACAGCGTCTTCTTCCGATAGTTCTTGATGTGATAGGTGCAGTGTGTCTGTGCCTGTGCATCTATCCTATAGCCGCCCTTATGTGGATCACAGTACTACTGATGCGCTTTGTAACTGAGCTCTATCTCAAATCCGATACACCTCTGATAGATGTCTGCCGCTCATTAATGGCACAGATTTATTTAGGTCTGCCCCTCGGGCTTATGGTACTGTTATCTGATTTCACCGGAAGCTCCATGATTGTTCTTCTGCTCTTTATTTTCATCTGGCTTAATGATACCGGAGCTTTTCTGGTAGGCAGTGCTATCGGACGACGTAAGCTTTTCGAACGTATTTCTCCCAATAAATCATGGGAAGGATTCTTCGGTGGCCTCTGCTTCAACTTTATTCTTGCTGTCATTCTATGTCTAAGCTGTCCCGGAGCTTTTGATATGCCTTCCTATATGCCCCTTTGGCTTTTCCTTGCAGCACTTGTAACTGTATTTTCAACATGGGGAGACTTGTTTGAGTCTTTACTGAAACGTAGTCTTCACATTAAAGACTCAGGCAATCTTATACCCGGTCATGGCGGTATACTTGACCGTATCGATTCACTTCTGTTTGTGATGCCGGCAGCTTATATATTCTTTCACTTGCTTTAAGCATTGCTCAATTTATATTTCAAGCTGGTTTTATAGCAATTTCATTCTTTAATTCAAAGATATTAAGCCGGTTATATCGCTATGATATAACCGGCTTAATATGAAATTATAAAATCACTTTATTCTAAACCAATATCCTGCTGTAAGCATAACCGACATACTATTGGACGCACTGAAAACATCCGCTCGTGCTGAAGGAAAGATATTTCCAAGACCAAAATAAAAACGTGCCTCTATACATACTGACTGAATACGGTTTATATTAAATTCTCCTCCAAGACCTGCAGATATACCGTAATCAAATTTTTGACTTGCCTTCATAGTCATCTGCGAGTTAGTACGATTTCGATTCGGAAAATCAGGCAAATCCTCTGTATGCCACGGATCAAAATTCGATTTTGAACTTTCTCCTATAAATATTCCGACCTCAGGACCTGCATTAAAAAAGAAACGTCCGCGGCGTCCGAAGTATATATGAGCCATTACAGGTATCTGTATATAATTAAGCGTACGTTCATACTTGTAAGGCAATTTCTGAAATTTATCAAAATTTTCTTTCCATCCTCGTTGAGTCCAGAGACATTCAGCTATAAGTCCAAAGTACTTCTCTTCTATATACCTGAAAGTTACTCCGGCTGTACCTCCTACTTTAAGTTTCTGTCTTACCGAAGGATTAAAAAATACTCTTGATACACCGGCACCACCCTTGACACCAAAAGCGATATTAGCATCGTAATGAGTCTGTCCCAGTACATCTATCTCCCACATCACCGACATGAGAAAGAGGGCTATTATAGTGTGGAACAATCGGTTCATTTCAGTCTTTCCCTATCTATTTTACCGCTCGGTGTGAAACGCAACAGATAACAGACCTGATTATAGAAACCTCCCCAATTATTAACACGAACAGGTTCAATCTCTGCCTGCATGGTAATGGTTGCCGGTAAACCTTTGTTCAGATCTCCACCGTTATATAACACCCCCGGTATGAAAGTACGGGCCACATCATAGCCGGTGACAGAATACATCGGGAATGACTTAGCTGGCGAGGTTCCGTACATCTGATTAAATACTGAAGTAAATTCTTCAGCTTCCGAGGAGTTAGCATCATAATAGAACCTCGAAGGTATACGTACATCACTGAGACTTATTTTACTTCCGATAGCATCCGCAAGTGTTACCCAGCTCGGACGCCCGAGTAAGGTTATTCTTGAACTTGGGTGTTCGCGCGTAGCATGTTCCACAGCTTCTACAGCCTCAAGCACATCATCACGTTTAGTAGCATGACAATATACTATATAGTCTTCATTATTGCTGAAGTCATATTCTTTCAAAGCTTCCAGACTTATACTTTCCGACTGCGAAGGCACGAACAGTTTCTCTATACCCTCGGCTACAGCATCCTGACGGTCTTTCTCTCCGGCCATTATAAGCCTGCGATTTGAATAACGGTCACCTACATAACCTACCACCTCGTCATTAAAGAACATAGAAGGTGGCTGCAACTGTATCATCGAAGGATTAGTCTGGTATAAGTCACTCTTGACATTGAACACATTAACTATTTCAATCTTATTACGGTCTCCATATTCAGCTAAGAAGTCCGGAAAATTCTTATCAGCTGTGGCAAAGATAATATGAGGTTTAAAGCTATTAAGCTGATTTTCTATAGAAGCCTGCTTCTCACGCCCGTCTATCACCTTTAAAGCTACTTTATAGTTTGAATGTTTCATTTTATCAAGCGCCAGCAATATACCACGCATGAATTCAATATCTCTTTTTGCAGTCGGGGCATCAAGAAGTACAGCCACATTGACATTCCCTTCTATTATCAGCGGGTCTACTCGATGTATGGAATCATAGATTTCCTGACGTCCCTCAAAGGTGAGTTCACGTGGGTCTTCATCTATTACTTCACGTTCTACTTCTACCTCTTTCATCTGAGGCACAGCTATTATCTCATCTTTCTTAAGACGTCGTGTGTCCGTATTGGCAGCCTTAAGCTCATCAACACTCACACCGGTAGTACTCGCAATCTTGTCCCATGTGTCATTCTTCTTTATCTTATAATTATCAAGCGACTCAAGTTGTTCTTCCGCCACTACTTCAGTACGTACACGGTCACGATTACTGTTTATTGGTATTCTTATGACACTCCCCTCCTTCAATTGTCTTTCGGTCAGTCCCGGATTAGCAGCTAAAAGGTCTTCAACTGAAGTACCGTAAGTCTTTACAAGTTGAGGCAATGTGTCTTCAGCTCTTACATTATAATAAAGATAGCGCTCACCGTCAGCAGTTTCTGTTGACGGCTGCCTTATCTCTATTATCTCTCCCGCCTTGACTCCATAGCGTGCTGACGGACAATTGGCATACAGTGTTTCAAGCGATATATTATACTGATGTGCTATACTATATGCAGTTTCACCTTTTTTTACAAGATGGGTAATCGGTTCATAGCCATACTGCTCAATATCGTTTGATGATGTATCAGTTGTCTTCTTATGCTCAGTAGGATAGTACAGACGGCTGCCTTTCTGCATCGAACTGGCAGTATGAGGATTAAGATGAAGAAGTTCGGCCGGGTCCCAGTCGAATTTCTTAGCGATACCATATATTGAATCGCCTTTTTTTACTTCATAATAATAATACTCTTTACCCAAGATATTGACCTTGGGTAATTTCAGCTCCTGCGCATCGGCCGACGCAGTCAAAATTACTGCGCACAACATGGCCATATAGTGTCTTTTCTTCATGTTTCCGAGTGAAGTGTGGGGCTTCGTTATGTAATAAAGCGGTTTTGTATATCGCCTGTATCACTTCTATATAATACCGTTTACTCTCTTACAAAATTAGTCATTAGTTGCGAATTAGCCAAACTTCAGTCTTAACTGAGTCAGCTTCCAAGCTCTATGACTTCACAATCTTTCACTATACCTGCATCAATTGCAAGACGTATAAGTGTTCTCTTCTTATGCCAGCCCTGCTTCCCTGCTGCTCCGGGATTTATAACCAATACCCCGCTTGCAGGATCACGTACTATCTTCAGTATATGACTATGACCATCGACAACAACATTTATTCCATGTTCATTTATAAGAGTGCGTATTCCTTGAGCCCAGTGCCCGGGATAACCACCGATATGTATAAGTAATATTCTGACACCCTCAATTTCAAATATTTCATATTCTTTACATCTGCGTCTGACTTCACCATGGTCAGTATTTCCATACACTGCCCTTACTATCCGTCCCCCATCGCTGAGTTGTTCTATTATTCCATAGTCACCTACATCGCCCGCATGCCAAACTTCATCACAATCGGCAAAATATTCCGGATACTTAGTATCCCAGCAGCCATGTGTATCACTGATTATACCTATTCGCGTCATTATCTTTTTTCTATCTTTAAACCGAAATTAGTGGTTTTAATTAATTGTAAAATTAAGGATTTATTTTTAACTATGCTGACATTTAAAGAGAAAAACACTCCTAACATCAACAGCCTCTAAATTTATAGACATATTTTCATCTTCAGGGTTGAGTTTTGAAAAGGTTATGTGTCTTATTAGTGTATGACAAACAGAAACGACATAGAACAGCTTTTTAAAGCACATTATACGCAGATGTACCGGCTGGCGGTAGCTCTCCTACATGACGATGACCTTGCGCGCGACATCGTTCATGATGTATTTGTACCCTTGCTTGGAGGTACTTCTGTCACATCTGTCTCCGGAAGTTATCTTCTTAAGGCTGTCAGAAACCGGTGTCTTAACTATATTCGGGATTGTGATATTCACAAACGTATAGCCAACCGCTACTTTCTCGACAACGAGGAATATGACACCGAAGAATGGCCTGATGAAGAAACTATTTCCAAGATTTATAGTCTTATCAAGTCTGAAATATCTCCGCAAGCTCGACGTGTCATGGAACTCAGATTCTCTGACGGTCTGCCGTTTGCCCGTATTTCCACGATAATGGGAATAAGCCAGACTGCTGTTTTTCGTCATCTCAGTCATGCATTAACAATCATTCGCCATAAAATTAACGAAAATGGATAAACGCCAATCAAAATACGACACTGTGCTCTATATTATAGAGCATACCGATGAATACACACCGGAACAGTTGACTGAAATCCTTTCTGACCCGGAAATCAGAGAGATTTACAACATTATCTGTAAAGCTGATTCCTCAGTAGAGGCTCAGAAAGAGATAGATACTGATGCGGAATGGGATAATTTTGCGAAAGAACACACCGTTCTTCAACATCGTTCTTTTACATGGTTCGGAAGTCGTGCTGCTTCAATCGCAGCTATAATATGCACTTCAATCGTGGCAGTGGCTGCCGGAATTGTAGTTACAATGTCTGTGAGTGATCACAAAGTCACACCGACAGTAAATAACGAAGTAACCGTTAAAACATCCCCCGTTACCACTTCATCAGATAATACACCGGTACAGACTGATACATTCAATATCGATACAGCTCTGGCTCCTATAATGTTTGAAGACGAACCCTTTAACATAATTATGGAAAAGGTAGCTGCCACTTATGGTGTGGAAGTTAAGTTCAATAATAAGGAAACTTCATCCTTGCATTTATATTATAAGCTTGATCCTGCTCTGCCTCTTGATGTAGTTATAGAACAACTCAATACTTTCGAGCAGATAAACATCATACAGAACGGCAATACTTTGAACATTGACTGAAAATGAAAACTATCCTGACCATACTCATGGCTGCTATTACATTCGTTTCAGCCAGTGCCTACAAATATTCCTATTCATTCAGTAACACACCCGTATCAGAAGCTATTGTCAAAATAAGCAAAGCTCATCCGGATGTTAACATCTCCTTTATATACAAGGAGCTTGACAATTATAGGACCTCCGCAAAAATCTATACCGACGATGCTTATGATGCCCTGCGCAGTATAATAGGTATCAATCCTATATCAGTAATCAAAAAAGGAGATCACTACTATGTTGAAGCATTACAGCATGGCAATTATACTTTCAGCGGACGTGTCATTGACACAGAAGGCGAACCTGTAATAGCAAGCGTTATCTATATTTTGTCTTCTGACGGAACAAAGCAACTAACTTATGGCATTACTGACGATAATGGCTATTTTGAAATACCATGCGATAACAAAGATGCCACATTAAAAATATCATATCTTGGATATAAGGATTTCTCAATGCATGTCCCAAATTCAGGAAAATGCGATATAATTACCCTTGAACCAAAGACTATTATGCTCGGTGAAGTTTTAGTAAAATTAGACAGACCCGTAACTGTAATAAAAGGTGATGCACTTGTAACTAATGTAGCAGGCACTCAGCTCGAACACGCTGGCACAGCCGAAGATGTTCTTATTCAAGTGCCGATGGTGCTTGGTCGGGATGGGGTATTTGAAGTATTTGGCAAAGGCTCTCCGGCAATATATGTCAACGGACGTTTGGTAAGAGATTCCTCCGAACTGTTACAAATAAGTTCAGCAGACATAAAGACAGTCGAGGTAGTTACAAATCCCGGAGCCAAATATGATGCCTCGGTAAATTCCGTAATTCGTATTGCTACAAAGCCTCCGCAGGGAGAAGGCTTCAGCGGATTACTACGTACCACGTTAAGAGAGCATAAATATTTCACTAACGTAAATCAAGCCAATTTTAAATACCGTAACAAAGGGTTGGAAGTATTCGCTAATTTCGGTGAAGCTAATGCTAAATTTCAGAGCAATATGGAATCTGTAGCCTACTCTGCCCGACTTTGGGAAGAAAAAATCAAACAAACCGGCTATGGAAACGTCACTGATTTCTTCGGAAAAGTCGGACTATCATATCTATTTAATGAAAATCATTCAATTGGTGCATATTATGTCAATGGATTTAGAATCGACAAAATGCATCATACCCATATCACCGATATGTCAGTTAACAACACCTCCTACAATATAGCTTCAAGTACACGCACAGCTGATAATAAAACTCTTCCGAAACACTTAGCCAACCTCTATTATAATGGTAAAATCAGTAATTTAGGAATTGATTTCAATGCTGACTACCTCTTTAACAAATCACGCTTCCCAATAACTGTGGATGGACTCAGCGAAAATCAGGAAAGTCCCATAATCACATCACTCGGTATAAGCCGGAGTCGCATGTTTGCTGAGAAATTAGTATTAAACTATCCTGTATTGAAAGGCACTATCGAGGCCGGTGAGGAATTTGTGTCATCACGCTTCTCATCCGACTATAAGACAGATGCTGATATTATCGACAATACCAATACAAGAGTGGACGAAAAAAATACAGCAACCTTTCTGGAACTTCGTCAGACCTTCAAACACTTCAATATCGGAGCCGGTATAAGATATGAACATGTAAAATTCAATTATCTGGAAGACGGACAGAAAAATTATGACCAAAGTAAAACCTATAATAATCTCTTTCCATCAATTTTTCTATCTTCACCGGTAGGCGACTTACAGTTATCATTGAGTTATACCAGTAAGACGCAACGGCCCAACTATCGTGACTTGGATGGCACTATTGACTATATAAATCGCTTCACTCTTCAGGGTGGTAATCCATATCTTAAACCGGAAAAAACCCATACTGTAGAACTTATGGGAGTATGGCATCAGTTTTTCGCACAATTATCATATACTCTTAAAAAAGATCCGATAATAACAGTATCCAAACCATACAGTGAAGATAGTGAAATCAAACTTATAACTCGTGATAATTTTCCTAAGATACACTCCATCCGGGCTTTTTTAGGAAGCAGTTTTAAGGTAGGAATCTGGGAACCTCGGATAAATCTGGGTTTAACAAAGCAATGGTTTGATATGGAAACATGGGAAGGCAACCGTCATCTTAACAATCCTCAAGGAATTGTACAATGGCAAAACGCTATCCATCTTCCATACGATATATGGCTAAATGTAGATTTAACTTGGGAAAGTGCGGGCAATGAAAGAAACATGTACCGTGAATCCTCCTCCTATATGAATGCCAAGCTTTACAAAGCCTTTTTTAACAATACCTTTAGTGTATCAGTAGAAGCCAACGACATCTTCAACACCCGAAACTACGGAGTTACGATGATAAGTCATGATATAACCCGTTACGAATTATGCACCGATCTGAGCCGTGCGTTTTTCCTAACCCTGCAATACACCTTCAATTTCAGCCGAGACCGCTACAAAGGCCAGGGCGCCGGTACAAACGAAAAAAACCGTTTCTAACCCCTCCCTCCTACCCCACGCCCTCCCATGTCCCGCTGTCTCCCCAGTGCCACCTAATCGTGCCTCCTAGTCCTGTGCGCGCGCTTCAGCTCGCCTCCACGCCCTCGCCTCCACACCCCGCCTCCCAGGTACCTCCT
>CAMWVA010000027.1 GCA_947177575.1 uncultured Porphyromonadaceae bacterium
GGAGGAAATGGGGCGAACTTCTATGCGGAATTGTGTGTTACTGAAAAAAAGTGTTAATTTTGCGGCTGTTTATATCGGGCGCTGGGTTTAAAGGCCCAGGCGCCGCAGCTTGCCGGCCCGGATTTCCGGGTAGTCCCATACCTGTCAGGGCGGCTGTAGTGTCGCCCTTAAAGCCTTATACAGTATGAAAAATCTTGTAATCGTAGAGTCACCCGCGAAAGCAAAAACTATAGAAAAATTCCTCGGCCCTGACTACACCGTCATGTCGAGTTACGGACATATACGCGATCTTAAAAAGCATGGCTTCAGTATCGAAGTCGACAATAATTTCACACCTATATACGAAATCCCTACCGAAAAGAAGGAACTTGTGCAACGGTTACGCGACGCGGCGGCAAAAGCCGATACTATCTGGCTCGCTTCTGATGAGGACCGTGAGGGAGAAGCTATTGCCTGGCATCTTGCCGAAGTGCTCGGACTTGATCCTGCCAAGGCGCGTCGTATAGTTTTTCATGAAATTACAAAACCGGCTATCCTTCATGCCATATCTAATCCGCGTGGTATTGACTTAGACCGGGTCAACGCTCAACAGGCACGCCGTGTGCTTGACCGTATAGTTGGCTTTGAACTTAGTCCTGTGCTTTGGAAGAAAATCAAACCTGCCCTTTCGGCAGGCCGGGTACAGAGTGTGGCTGTGCGCCTTATATGTGAGCGCGAGCTGGAGATAGAAGCATTTAAGCCCGAAAGTTATTACCGTGTCACTGCCGTTATGGATGCCGGCGGTGTAAACTTCAAGGCTGAATTGAGCCGGCGCCTTTCAGACCGCTCTGAGGCCGAACATCTACTACAGATGTGTGAAGGTGCGCGTTTTCGCGTAAGCGATGTGGCTGTGAAGCCGCTGAAACGTTCTCCGCAGCCTCCCTTCACTACGTCCACACTTCAGCAGGAAGCATCGCGTAAACTTGGTTTTTCGGTCAATCAGACTATGGTAACGGCCCAGAAGTTGTATGAAGAGGGTCTCATAACCTATATGAGAACCGACTCGGTCAATCTGTCGGATTTAGCTATGGCAGACATATCGAGGCAGATTACCGAACAGCTCGGTGAGCGCTATCTGCAACCGAGGTATTATCACACCAGTTCAAAAGGAGCACAGGAGGCGCATGAGGCTATCCGACCTACCTCTATGGCACGCCGTACCATAGACGGCACAGCTTCCGAACGCCGTCTGTATGACCTTGTGTGGAAACGTGCTGTGGCTTCCCAGATGGCCGATGCCGAACTTGAGAAAACCAATGTAGAGATTACAATAGAGCCGGCAGATAAAAAATCCGAAGCGCCTGCCGATACTTTCCGTGCCGAAGGTGAGGTAGTGAAGTTTGACGGATTTATGCATATATATCAAGCCTCTCCTGAAGAAGGTGCGGAAATACTTAATGAAAAGTATATGGCTCCACGTGTAGAGGGTATGTTACCGCCTATGACAAAGGGTATGGAAGTTACCGGTGACGAAATAACCGCCACACAACGTTTCACTCTTCCGCCGGCTCGCTACAGCGAGGCTTCACTTGTCAAAAAAATGGAAGACCTCGGTATCGGACGTCCGTCTACCTACGCTCCTACCATATCAACCATACAGGCCCGCGACTATGTACGCCGTGGTGAAAAAGAGGGAGAAAAACGTCACTATGAGGTTTTACGGCTTGAAGACGGGCGTATCACCGAACGTAGACTTACCGAAACTTCCGGTAGCGAGAAAGGCCGTCTCATACCTACCGATGTAGGCATGGTGGTAAACCAGTTTCTTACCGAGTATTTCCCGAATATCCTTGATTATAATTTTACGGCTAAGGTTGAGGAGAAGTTTGATGATATAGCCGAAGGCAAACTTGGTTGGCAAGACGAGATAGGGGATTTTTACGGAGATTTTCACCCCGATATAGAGCGTATAGACTCCATGCGTTTAGAGCATAAGGTCGGCGAACGTGTTTTGGGTACCGACCCTGCGAGCGGTAAGCCTGTATCGGTAAAAATAGGACGTTACGGTCCTGTGGTGCAGATAGGCGAGGCTGCCGATGAAGAAAAGCCTTTGTTTGCCAGTCTTCTTGAAGGTCAGAGCGTGGCTACACTTACCCTCGAAGAGGCTCTTAAGCTTTTTGAGCTTCCGCGAGTGTTAGGCACAGTAGAGGGACAGCCTGTCAAGGCTGCGATAGGACGTTACGGACCGTATGTTCAGTTAGGAAAAACTTACGCTTCGATACCGAAAGGTATGGCCCCGCAGACTATAACTCTTGAGGAAGCCCTTGAACTTATAGAACAGAAACAGACTGAAGCAGCTAACAAACAGATAAAGGTGTTTGCGGAGATGCCCGGCTTACAAGTGTTGAACGGCCGCTACGGGCCTTATTTAGGCTACAAACCGGAAGGTGCAAAAAAGACTGTTAACTACAAGATACCTAAAGGTACTGACCCTGCCGCACTGACTTTCGAAGAGGCAAAAGCGCTTATGGAAGCACAGGATGCTGCTCCAAAAACGACTGCCCGACGCGGGCGTGCGAAAAAAACGACGACGAAAAAGACTCAGGGTAGGGGATGACCTGTGCCCCATGGAACAAGGAAAGGCGGCTCGAAGCTGCTGTCTGCCACTGTTGAGCTACGTATTTTCAGACGTAAATCTATAAAATGATGCTGCGGGGCCATATCGGGCGAATCGATCTGGTCAAGCAGCATTTGTGCTGCTAATCGGCCCATATCAAGTAAGGGTGTCTCCATAGTGGTAAGCTGAGGAGTAATGAGGCGGGACATCGGAGTACCGTAGAGAGTTGCCATAGCTACCTGTTCAGGGACTTTGAAGCCAAGTTCACGCAGCCTCATAAGTATGCCTACCGCCATATAGTCGGCATACGTGACAATGCAGTCGAAATCTATTTTTTCTCTGACAAGATGGTTTACCGCTGCTATACCGTCGGCCGGAGTAGGGAAAGATGTGCCTGTAAGCCGGGGATCAAAATCGAGATGGTATTTATCGAGTGCTTCACGATAAGCAGTTGTAAGCTCTCCGGGCGGTCCGATATTCGGAGGTGTATCAATTACGGCTATACGTCTGTAGCCTTGATAAAGAAGATGGTCGAACAGAAAGAAAGCACGGTTACGTACATCAGCTGTGATACGCGATACAGGTAGTCCGTCAGGGTAACTACCGATAAATACCATAGGGAATCTTGATTCCGACAGACGTCGGAATTCGTTATAATTGGTCACCGGGTCGGAAAAGAGGAATATTATTCCGTCTACCATACTCTGTTCCATCATCTGAAGATGTGAGAGCTCGCGTTCGGGATCATAATATGAGCTTGCCGACATGACTCGTACACCGCGCTGATACATATATTGTAATATACCCTCGGCTACGACACATGTAAAAGGCGAGGTAAATTCGCTTAGTACAAGTCCCACTGACTGTGTTCGGCCGCGCCGTAGGGAGGAGGCGAGTGAATTACGGCGATATCCGAGACGGCGTGCTGTTTCAGAGACACGACGGCGTGTCTCGGCATTAATGCTGGGATCGTCTGCCAAAGCTCTTGATACCGTCGATGGAGAAAGTGTGAGAGCATTAGCTATGTCTTTTATGGTAGCTCGTGGCATAGGGGAGGGGAATGTATGGTAGAGGGTAAATTTTGGCTGGTAGGTGTTTCTATATTACCGGGAACATGACAGACAGAGGTGAATGAGAAGAGTCCTCGGTTTCAATATGGCTACAAAGATAATGCTAAAAAATGGCATGTACAATAGAAAATGCAATTATTATATCTATCATGTATAAATTTGTCTGTTATAAAATATTTGGGTTGAGGTATTTCAGTGGGTTTGCTTATTTTTTGTTAATAGGCGATATGGGTTAAAGTAGGATTAATTTATTAGGCAAACAAGTATATTTTAAAACGTTTGCATAAATTTAAAACGATTTAAAAAATATAATAACGACAAAGATTGATTAAAAAATTGCAGACGCTTTGAAGAAGTATTAACTTTGCAGCATAGAACAGTTGGGTAGCGACTCAGTCCGCAGAGTGGCGGAGGGTCAGCTTTCCCTTAAGCAAGACACAAGAACGGATAATTAGGTGTAAATTAATTATTAGGGAACTGATTTACTCAGTTATTCAAAGTGCAATAGCCGTGACGTCGTGAGACGTCGCGGCTATTTTGTTGGATTTTTCCGATTTTTCCGAGTAATCGGATTTTTCGGAATTATCGGAGTAATCGGATTTTTCGGAATCATCGGAATTATCGGAGCTATCGGAATTATCGGAGCTATCGGAGTTAGCAGAATAATCGGATTATATCTGATAACTCTGATGATTCCGATAGTTCTGATTACTCCGATAGCTCCGATAATTCCGATGATTCCGATTTCTCCGATGATTCCGATAGTTCGGATAATTCCGATAGCTCGGATAACTCCGATAACTTTATCACACTGAGACGGTGCCGTGAAGGGCAGGGTGAGGGTCGTAGCCTTCGAGCCGGAAATGATCAGGACGGAAGGCGAATATATCAGTGACGGTAGGGTCAAGGTGCATACGAGGAAGAGCACGCGGTTCGCGGGAGAGCTGAGTGTGTACCTGTTCAAGATGATTGGTGTAGATATGCGCATCACCGAGTGTATGTATGAACTCACCGGGCCTTAGCCCTGTGACCTGAGCCATCATCATAGTGAGCAGCGCGTATGAAGCGATATTGAAAGGTACGCCGAGGAAGCAATCGGCACTGCGCTGGTAGAGCTGACAGGACAGACGCCCCTGTGCGACATAGAACTGGAACAGTGCGTGACATGGCGGGAGATTCATGTTGTCAAGGTCCGCCACATTCCATGCGCTGACAATGATACGCCGTGAATCGGGATTGTGGCGTATGGTCTCTACAGCCTGTGTAATCTGGTCGATAGAACCGCCCTTATAATCCGGCCAAGAACGCCACTGATAACCGTAGATATGGCCTAAATCACCTGTGTCGGGGTCTGCCCATTCGTTCCAGATACGTACACCTTCACGTTGGAGGGTATGCACATTGGTGTCACCGGCAAGAAACCATAGAAGTTCGTGTATTATGCTCTTCAGATGTACCTTTTTCGTGGTGAGCAAAGGAAATCCCTGTTCCAGATCGAAACGCATCTGATAGCCGAAAGTGGATATAGTGCCGGTGCCTGTACGGTCATCTTTACGGACACCGTGTTCAAGAATATGATTGAGGAGGGCAAGATATTGAAGCATGTTAATCAGAATTTGGAAATGACTGAATTGTCAGGAGGAAGGCGTAGAAGTGACGTGACGTATAAACAGGGGTGTGGCAGGACGTTTGCGGTTAAGTTGCAGACGTATGGCGTCGTTAGGGCAACGGGCTATGCACTCCATGCAGCGTACACAACGTGTGTCATCAACAATCCGGCTCACTACCTTTATACATGAAGCCGGACAGTTATGCTCACATTCAAAGCAATTGATGCAGCGGTCAGGGTCGATTTCAATGTGATAAAACGAGTAGTTTGTGGCAGCTGCCAGCACTGTACCTATAGGACAGATGACTGTACAGAAGTCCCGACCCCAGAACAGGCCCGACAAGATTATGCCGAGGGCTGTTATACCCCCGGCTAACAGACCGGTCATACCTGATATACCTAACTGTATCCACGGAGCAGCGGCCTGCGAAGGATGAGTGAGAGCGGCGATGTTGCAGAATACGTGCCAGGGTTCGATAAGCATCGGCACTACACCCACTCCCAATACCAGACATACGATATAGGCTAACAGAATCTCCCAGCGGGCCCGCCGTGCATGGCGGTATCTGAAAGGAGGACCGGCACCCAGACGCCGACGGCCCTGCTGCAACCGCAGACGGCGGCGCAGCCATAGGGCACAGTCAAGCAGGGTGCCGACCGGACAAGCGGTAGCGCAATAAATGCGACCGAACAGAAATGTCAGAGTAAGCCATAGCAAAGTGGCTCCGAGTGTGACACCTAAAGCTGACGGCACAATCTGTGCCTGTACAGCGACGGGTGCTAATACAGAAGCTTCCGGACCGATGCACACATAGCCTATGGCGGCGCCTAAAAACAGGGTCGCCAATACGATACGAATATTTTTCAGGCGTTTCATCGGTCGGAGAGTTTTGGTGCCCTGTTGTTTCAGCGTTTGCGCTGTTGCTGACGCATCATCTCCTGCTGCTGGCGCTGAGCCTCTTCGAGACGTGCCATAAAGCCGGATTTCTTTTTAGGTTTTTTGGCATTCTCAGCCATTTTAGCACGCACATCTTTCTCCTTTATCATCATACGTATAGCGTATGTCTGAAGTATTGTTATAAGCAGTGACAGGAAATAATAATAGCTCAGACCGGCGGCATAGTTATTGAAGAAGACCATAAAGAACAACGGCATGATATACATCATAACCTTCATACCAGGCATCTGGCCCGGAGAGTTCTGCATGTTTATGCGTGTGTAAAGTATGTTGGTGATTGTCATCAACAGACAGAACAGAGATATATGGTTGCCGAAGTATTCTGTCACCAGAGGTATGTTACCGCTCCATGATATTATGGCATCGGGAGCGGCGAGGTCATGGGCCCACAGGAAGCTCTGTCCGCGCAGCTCTATAGCTGAAGGGAAGAAAGAGAACATGGCAAACAGGATAGGCATCTGCAACAGCATCGGCAGACAGCCTGACATCGGGTTGGCACCGGCCTGTGAATACAGGGCCATTGTCTTCTGCTGGCGTTTCATAGCATTTTCCTGACCGGGATATTTGTCATTTATGGCTTTTATATCCGGTGCTAAAATGCGCATTACAGCCGATGAACGGTAGCTCTTGTAAGTGAGTGGGAAAAGAATGAGTTTGATGAAGATAGTCAGCAGCAGGATAATAATACCGTAGTTGCTGATAAACGAACCGAGGAAATTGAACAAAGGTATGACAATACCGGTGTTTATCCAGCGGAATATACTCCAGCCGAGGGGTATAAGACGTGTCAGCTTCAGATTCTCCCCAGAGTCAATGGTTTTGTCGAGCGATGACAGAAGCGGGTAGAGATTAGGACCGATGAACAGACTGAACGACGCAGGAGATTCCACATTCCAGTCATAATCGTTCACTATGGCTTCGGTGCTTAGAGTTTTAAGATAATCACTCCCTTTCAGTACCTGTGATTCGAAGTCAGCCGTATTGAACGGGCGGTCAGAAACGAGCACCGACGAGAAAAACTGATTCTTAAAGCCTATCCATTTAACTTTAGCCTTACGTTGTTCGGAATCGTTTTTATTCTCTGACAGATTTTCAACCGACCCGCCGGCATATTTATAATAAAGACCGGAATTGCGTTCCTCAAACATACGTCCCTTTTCCTGACGGTGCATATCCTGAGTCCATGTTATGCCGAGGTTGCGGTTGTTTGACTGTGCTATGGCAGCCATATTCTTCTGTACTACACGCATACGCACCACATAGGACTCACCCTTAGGCAAAGTGTATTCTATACCCCAGTAAGACGAGGGCGACATTTCAAGGGCCATCAGTACTGTCGAGTCATTCAGTACACGTGGAGTAAAATAAAGATTGGCGGAGCTTACAGGTTGCGGAAGCGGTAACTGGAAGTCGAACGAATTTGAATTGCCTTCGAATATCACGACTTTACGGCGTTCACGCTTTGTTTCATCGGAACTGTATTCAGTATCATATTTTTTCAGTTCGGCACGGGTAATGGAGCCGCTCTTTGCATTCAGCTGCAAAGCAAGCACATCATTTTCGAGATTAAGTACAGAGTCCTTACCGTTGAGAAAACGGGCAAAAGCACCGAACCGGCCGATATTGGTAGTTGCATCACGCAGAGCGGCTATAGCGGCACACTGTTCTTTGACGCCGAATCCGTCAAGACGTCCCGCAAGAGCCTGTTCAAGTGGAATAATACGGCCATCTACAGTGAATGTACCTGTCACTTCATTACCATCAACGATAACATGAAGTGCACCCTGATTAAGTACAGAGACACGACGGCCGTCACTAAGAGTCATTGACTCGCCGTACTGCTGTACGTTTCTGACCAGCCATTCCCGTTCGTTGACAGAAAGAGAATCTATTGAGGTCGGAACAGGTACAGCGGCCTGTTCGGTCTTGTTGGTATCGGCACTCTCCGCCGACGAGTTGTCCTTGGGCGATAGCCACATAAAAGCGAAAAAGACTACGGCCATTAGTATAAGGCCGGAGATGGTGTTCTTATCCATAAGTTGTCAGGCTGTTGTAGCGTGGTGGGCCAGAGTATTATGTTTAAAGATGTTGGTATTGTTATTTCAAACTGCAAAGGTAAGAAATATTTTTTAATTCCCAATTCTTTCAGGCTTCTCCAGACTGTAGACTGTCTCACGCAGGTCAGCGGCGAGACGTAACGGACTTCGCGAGGTATCGCGTAATGATTGCCAGCTTACCGGCCGGCCGAATATTATCCTGAATTTAGAACCTTGTGCCTTGCATACTTCCGAGGGCAGCAGTGCCTGTTCGAGATTGACTTTAATCCCGAGACGTTTGCGCCGGCGTGCCAGACGGTAGAAACGCGGTGTGTTGAGTGCTACAAAGCGTACCGGCACTATATCGCGTTCGTATTCGATAGCTTTGGCCACAAAAGCTTTCTGCCACATAAGATCGGCTACAGTACCGTCGTCGTGTAACCGTGATACAAGTCCGGCCGGAAAAACGGCTATCTGCATATCGGAAGCATAGGCGGCATTTATGGCTTTAGCCGCTTCACGACCTTGCGAGCCGTACTTGTTGATAGGTAGAAACACATTCTGAAGCGGCTCGACATTCATCAGCATATCGTTGACAAGAAATCTGATGTTGTCGTCACCGTACATCTCTCCGAGAACTTTTATAAGAGTGATGCCGTCCAGACCGCCTAAAGGATGATTGGAGGCGAATATCAGCCGTTTGCCCATAGGTATATTCTCAGTGCCTTCAATTGTCACCGAGATGTCAAGTTCTTTAAGTATAGCAGCTGAGAAGGCCGAACCTTCGGCGGGGTAGGAAATCTCCAGAAGTTCGTTAAGCCTGTCCTGACGTATCAGTCGTTCGAGAGCTGAAATAAGAGCGCCGGGTATGAGGCGCCCTTTCCAGCCGCCCACACGCCGACGCAGTATATCATGAAGATCGAGTTTCAGCAGTTCGCGCTGTTTTTTCTCTTCCAAATTTATATGTCTGCTTTTGGTTACTTATTATCGGGTCCGTTCACGCTATCTTCTTCGTCCCAGAATTCCTCATTCCAATCTTCGTCGGTAATAAGTTCCTGGTCATCGTAATTGTCATCGGTTTCTGGCTGGTCGAATATAAATTCATCTTCTTCTTCGACACGGTGACGACGGTCAAGAGGCCGGTGAGTTATGGTTGAAGGTGCCATATTAGCCTCTGAATTGATTTCACGCCACAACAGGTCTTTGAGTTCGCTCAGTCCCATACCTGTCACAGCAGAAATAAAGACCATAGGTACGCCTTCTGGAAGTTCAAGAGTTATGCCTTCGCGTAATTCCTCATCAAGCATATCCGATTTCGATATGGCAAGAACTTTGCATTTGTCATCGAGCTCGGGATTGAATTCATGCAACTCTTTGAGAAGTATTTCGTAATCACGTTTTATATCGTCTGAATCTGCCGGTATCATAAACAGCAGTACAGCATTACGTTCGATATGGCGTAAAAAACGCAATCCGAGTCCTTTGCCTTCGCTGGCTCCTTCGATAATTCCAGGGATGTCGGCCATTACAAATGATTTGCCGTCACGGTAGCTGACTATACCCAGACTCGGCTCCATAGTCGTGAAAGGATAGTCGGCTATTTTCGGTTTGGCTGCTGAGAGAGCTGAGAGAAGAGTTGACTTTCCTGCATTGGGAAAACCTACAAGACCTACATCGCCGAGCAGTTTGAGCTCAAGCACGACAGCTTTTTCAATGGCCGGCTGGCCGGGCTGTGCATAACGCGGAGCACGGTTTGTGGAAGTGGCGAAATGCCAGTTGCCCAAACCACCTTTTCCGCCACGCAGCAGATAGACTTCCTGACCGTCCTCGGTAACTTCACAGAGAAACTCTCCTGTCTCAGCATCGAATACCGTAGTGCCGACTGGTACTTCTATGATACGGTCTTCACCGTCACGTCCTGACGAACGGTTTTCGCCACCGCGTTCACCGTCAGTAGCGAAGATATGTCTCTGATAACGCAGGTGCAGCAGAGTCCACATATTTCTGTTGCCCCGTAGTATTATATGGCCGCCGCGACCGCCGTCACCACCGTCAGGTCCGCCCTTAGGTACGTATTTTGCACGATGGAAATGACGACTGCCGGCACCTCCTTTGCCGGAGCGGCAGAGTATCTTTACATAATCTATAAAATTGGAGTCAGCCATAGTAATATTTAAAATTCAGATTCAACCTTGAAGAAGCCGTGCACGACGGCTCATAAGTTCATTAGCATAGCGGAAATCATCCGGACTACCGATATCTATCCATGTGCCCTCGACCGGAAAATAGGCCACTTTGGCGCCATCGGTGATAAGCGTTTCGATAAAATCGGGTGCGTCAAGAGGTACTCCCGGTACTATACGTGAGATACATTCCCGCTGCATCATATAAACACCTGCGTTAGCGAAATAGTTGAAAGTCGGCTTTTCCGCTAATCCCGTGACTCTGTCGCCCTCGGTCTGCATTATTGCGTATGGCACCGATACGGTATAAGGGATAGCGGCTACTGTCAGCATTGCTCCTGACTTATGGTGATGAATAAACATCTTCTCAAAGTCAAGAGTAGTGAGAAGGTCGGAATTCATCACAAGTATATCATTATGTGCGAAGTCATTTATGAGCGCGAGGCTGCCCATTGTGCCCAATCTTGCCGGTTCTGCCACACAACGTACCTGCACGCCTGCGACAGGGGTAGCGAAATGTTCCTCAATCTGTGTACGCAGATAATTTACGGTTACGAATATATTTTCGACACCGCAGGCCGCCAGTTCCTCTATATTATAATCTATAATAGGTTTCCCTCCTATTTTAAGGAGCGGTTTCGGTGTTTCGATAGTCAGCGGTCTTAGTCTTTCGCCTCTTCCCCCGGCCATCAGAACAGCATCTACAGGCAGTCGGGTACGGGCGGTACGGAGATCTATTATATCTTTTATACGTCCTTTGTCGTCAAGTACAGGTACAAGGATGATGCCCCGGTCACGTAATCGCGGTAACATGGTAAAGGCGTCGTCTCCCGGACGCAGCGCACGAAAGTCGCGGTGCATTACCCGCTCCAAAGTGTCGTCGAGCGAGGCTCCCGCAATCAGTGCACGGCGTATGTCGCCGTCAGTGACAGTACCGCATAGTATGTCGCGGCTATCAATGGCGAAGAGTGTCATTGTCTCTCCTGAAAGGTCATTGAGGGCACGGAGAGCCTGTCTGACCGAAGCAGTGACCGGTATGGCATGTATTGAGCTATGAGGTTTCATCAGTTGTAGTTTTCCAATGTCTTACGGAGTTCTTCGTTTACCATAATGCAAAGTTCGCGTGGAGCGAGTACAGTAAGTGAAGAACCGTAGGAAAGGATTTCGTGCACAAGCTCATAATTGAGTTTAAGACGATAAGTGAAGATAGAATAATCTTCGTGCACTTCTTCCTGCTGAGTGGGATGAAGAGGAAGAGCGCGAAGATATTTGGCCTGTTGGTAGGTAGCACGCAGGCGCACGGTGCGTATGGCACCTTTTGATTGTGTCACTCCGATTATATGTTCGAAATAATCGGTGGGACTGAAATTCGCTGGCATTTTAAAAGTGTCCTTGCCCATAGTCATCTCACTGACTCTGTCAAGGGCGTAGGTACGGATATTATCGCTGTTATCGTTCAATCCTTCCTTTCGGCCTATCATATACCAGCGTTGTTTGTAGCGTTTTACGAAATACGGACAAAACAATATATTGCGTTCGGCCCGAGAACGGTTGAATCCGGCGTAAGTAAACACAAGTTTACGGCTGTCACCGATTGCCTCGAGCACTGTAGGCAGAAACTCCCGGGCTGACGGTACATCTTCTACTTCTACCCGTCCTTCGGTATGACGGGCATCTTTTAGAGCATTGTTTATAGCAAACGAGTCGAGCAGCCAGTTGGTAAAAGTTCGGTTACGTCGTGTGGTGTCTTGGTCGATATAATACATTCCGTCGCGTGTGCATTTTATATCAATGTGGAAGTTTTCTTCTATTGCACGGCGATAATGGAAGAATGTACGTTCCGGTATAGGTTCCCCGTCACTGAGCGATGAACGCATCCATAGGTTGCTGAGTTGCTGTCGTGACAGCTTGCCATAGCGGTTAAGCGTATCAACTATCCATACATATCGGCTGATGAGATCGCGAGGCATAAGTGTGAGGTACGGTTAATCAGATGAGTTGGGTTAAAATTAGAGAAGTCGATGAGAGAACAGGCAAATTTAACAATTAAAACTCGGATAACAATTAAATTTAACACAAAATCGTCTTCTAACCCCTAAAATCTTTACGATAAATGTATTTTCAGCACTGTTGGCATAGCTTTTAGTAGGATAATAAAAAAGAAAAAGGCCGAATCACTTCGGCCTTGTTTCTTCAATTAAAACAACAATAACAACTTTTTTCAGAACGCTTGTAGCAGTTTATATTTTTAGCCCCTGTGGGGTTCGTATCAGCCTTGTTACGCTAATATAACATCGGCAAAGATTAAAAAGTTTTAAGGGAGTGAAAAAAATGTCAGAAAAGTCCGAGTTGTCCGAGTTGTCCGGTTTGTCCGATTTATCCGATTTATCGGAGCTATCGGAATTATCCGAATTATCGGAGCAGTCGGAAGAATCTGAATTGTCGGAATTATCGGAGCAGTCGGAAAATTCTGATAACTCCGATAATTCCGATAGCTCGGATAGTTCTGATTCCTCCGACTGCTCCGATAATTCGGATAATTCCGACTGCTCCGATAATTCCGATAACTCGGATAAATCGGATAGCTACTGCCCTAACATGTCGCGGGTGATGTCAAGGGCCGTCTTGATGTCGGCGGTGCTGACTTCTACGTCGGTTATAGGTTTTCCGGGGGCTTCGAGCAGTACGAAGCGCGGCTGTCCGGTTATGGCGTTTTTTTTGTCGTGGCCCATTAGTTCGAGTAGGCGCGGATAGTCGTCGCAAGTTATAGAGAGGGGATAGTAGCCGTTTTCTTGTGCAGTCTTGTGGTAGTATGGACGCAGCACTTCGGAAATATAATTATATAGTATGTCTGTCGGCATATTTTTGACTATGTGACTAAGTATAAGAGCGGTGAGCATACCGTAGGCTATAGCCACGCCATGAGGTAGAGGTTTGTTCCGCTCACGTGTCAGGGCTTCGAAAGCATGACCGGCTGTATGGCCGAAATTAAGTATTTTGCGTTGGCCGCCTTCGCGAAGATCAGAGGCTGTGACCTGCGCTTTGAAATCCATACATCGGCCTATCAGCTTTTCCAGCCGTTGAGGTGTATTCAGTACACTTTCAATATTGCGAAGTTCTTTATATAGTTCAGGTGAAGATATGAGGGCTGTCTTTATCATTTCGGCGTAACCTGACAGAAGCTCGCCGTATGAGAGCGAAGCTAACGGAGCAGCACTGGGCACAACTGCCGCAGGTTCGACAAAGGCTCCGACCTCGTTTTTGAGTGAGCCGAGATTAACAGCCGTTTTGCCGCCTACCGCCGCGTCTACTGCTCCGAGCAGAGTTGTAGGCACATTGATATAAGGAATACCACGTTTGAAAGTAGCTGCTGCAAAGCCTCCTATGTCGGTCACCATACCACCTCCCACGTTGATAACGCCCGATTGGCGTGTGGCTCCGTTGTCAGACAGCCACTGCCATATATTAATCAGAGTCTGAGGTGTCTTGTTGCCTTCTCCGGGTATCACGGTAAAACGCGGTGAAGCGGAAAGAACTTCTGACTGTGCAAATAATTCCGTTAACGCAGTTTCGACATTGGTATCCGTAATGACATACCATCCTTTTCTGTCGGCTTTACGGCAGATGTCATCTATACCTACTGCAAGCTCTGAGAGACCGGAGGATGTTAGGCCGGTATCTTCCTTGTCTTCGCTAAACAGACGTATAAGAGTCGGCAAAGCTTCGGCAAAGGCTGTCATTGAAGGAAAAATAAGATCAGCATTTTCCTTTTCAAATTCCTTTCGCGGAATCGGTCCGGTAGTGACAGCCACTGTAAAGCATCCGGCTGCCACCCCTGCACGTACACCGAGCGGTGCGTTTTCTATGACTATAGCCTCACACGGACATGCACTGATTTTCTGCAGTCCACGTAAATAAGGTTCCGGGTCAGGTTTGCCGTGTGTGACGTCAAGAGCTGTGACACGACGTCCGGCTACGAAAGCTCCGGGATAGTCTTCATCCAGACGTTCGAGCAGAGAACTCTGTGCCGAGCCTGTAACCAGAACCCGGTCCCAACCAGCATCCATAAGGGCTTGAAGCATACGGTCAGCACCAGGCATAGTTTCTTTACGGCCCATTTCGACAAAATAGCGAGCCTTTATAGCATAAAGACGTTTTACTTCATCATCACTGACACTGACTCCGCGTTCGCGGCGCCATATAAGGTCGATTGTAGCCTTCCCTGTCATACCCTCATACAGATAGAATTCGTCACGATCGCACTTTATACCCTGTTCGGATACCATACGCTGCCATGCCAGAGTATGATATTTCATAGAGTCATACAGCACGCCGTCCATGTCTATAAGGGCTGCGTGCTGTGCGCCCGGTTTGTAGCCTGTACGTGCGCGATAAGCCTTGATGGCCTGTCGCATATCATCTGAAGTAGGAGCGGATTGGAACATATCAGTCATTATTTTTTTCTGTCTTTGGTTGTGTATGTGTAGCCGAGGCCGTATCTTCTGCCGCCTGTGCCGCCTTACGCACAAATTCATGTATGTAATACCTGGCCTCCTTGACAACATTGAAAGTTTTGGGAGTCACTATGTGCGAAGTTATATCCGTAGCCTGATTGACCTTGAAGTGAGGTCCGCCGAAACGTAATTCCGGATGATTGAAATTGCCCACAATGTTAATGCCGAAAGGAATATGAAGCGGTGATTTCTCGACTCCGAGATGATAATACATTTTACCTTGAAGATTATTCAGTCCGGCCATAGAAAGCCGGTAACTGTCAAACTGGAATGTAAATGGGTAGAGCTCAATCAGATTATCGTGTACTACGGCACGTATATCTATGTCATTGATATGTAAATCCTCATCAGTGCGTATGAGAAGCATACGTGTTAGACGGCGTATAAAGTCACTTTGGTGTACTTTCAGTTCCCGCCCTTTTATATTTATAGCAGCCTGAAGTGACGGGAGATTGGCATACATATCCGGAAATATACTGAAATTTCCCTCCATGTTAGCTGTAATATAACCTGAAAGATTCTTCATCTGTGGCATCATCAGAAGGAGTGTATGGAAATTCTGAAAGAAGCTGGCCACATTGATATTATTAGAGTCAAGAGAAACGCTGAGCCCCATAGCCTGAATGTCGTCGGTGGCATAGCGTAATTTTATGTCGGCCTCGCCGAAAGCTGCTGCAATATGAAGCGGATTTATATCCGCTACGCCATCATGCACGTTTATATCTGTCGTCAGGTCGTACAGATACAGGTCAGTATAAACAGTTTCCTTAGCCGAAGCTTTTATACGGGCATTGATATTACGCGGAATCATAATTGCCACTGAATCGGAGCTCTGAGGAGGTGACTGTACGGCCGGTTTATCGACAGTTGTATCGCCGGCTAATATCATACTGCGTTCATACAAACGCGCCAGACGGTTGATATTGATTGTATCAAGTGCCACGTTCATACCTATGTCGAGTGGTACAGGACGTTTTGACAGCATGAAGTCACGTAGGCCTGATATTGTGCCGTGCATATCCATACCTGTGTCTCCGGCACGCAGACGCAGATTATGAATATTAAACTTGTTATTGTCAAATCTTAAGTCGAGGGCATATAAATAGCTCGGATTAGGTATAGCCCGAGTTATAAATTCTCCCCCGCTAGCCTTAAGAGAAGCATTGAAAGCATTGTTCCTGAGAAATTCAGATACAGTTTTAGATAGTGAGGGTATGAGGTAGAGAGGTGTGTGGCGTGTGCCTTTCAGCCCTTCGCTATCGGCATGAAGTTTTAACGGAGCTGTATGTGGTACGTAACGTTTGGTATGATGCACATCAAGATTAAGCTTCAGGTCGTGTAGCCGGCTGTGTGTATTGGTAGTATTTACGTTGAGCCGATTCAGAGAGGCTGTAGTCTTTACACCTTCGGTAAGTCTGCGTAAGTCAGGTGCTGAAGCTTTCAGTGAAAATCCGCCCAAAGCGACTGTTATCGATTCAGAGGGTATTTTGAAATCAGCATCATGTATCCATGCACTGAGATTTACCGGTAAGGGCGCATCGATCAGTGTCGGATGTGGTTCTGTGACAGCCTTTATATCTATACTCTTCATATCCGCACGGACTGAAGAAGCCTTCATGTTGACTCTGTTTAAAGCTATATCAGCCACTGTGCGGCATATATCGCTGTCTCCTTCCCGTTCGGTCTGGAAAGCCAGTGTAGCTTCGTCTGCTTTTATCGTAAGACCGGGTATAGCTGCCGGTCTGAGTTGCAGATGACTTACCGAAGCCTCGCCGTCAGCGTACAGAGCCAGCAGCGGATTTGCCATGAGTGCATCAAGATTACATTCCACTTTAGTGTCAGCATTCAGAAGGCCGCTTAAATTGTACGGCCGTAGCATAGGCATACTTCCGATGACCTCCAGATTAGTCGAGCATTGTATATCGGCCTGTAATTTTGGTGAAGTGGTTATATTATCAAGACGAGCTGATATGTCTGCGCTTAGGCCATCTCCGCGCAGACGCATTGAAGGTACTGTTATATAGGTAGCGGCAGGATTGTTGCCGTCAAAGACAAGTCTGGCTTCTATATCTATATCGTCAAGAGTGTAAGTGCCCTCGTCCTGTACAGTATAGGAGGCGGTGCCAGAAGGTATATCGACATCAATCTCCAGTGACGGTAAGGGTTGTACCGAAGGATGCCATGTAGCCGTAAGTCTGGCCTGTGCCATAACATCGACATTGGCCGACATGGCATCGAGCTGAGTAGCCAGGGTAGGCATCAGATAGCGCAGAACCTCAAGCGGATGAAAACTTGCTATAGAATATGACATACTCGAGACCTTCACATTACCGTCAAGTTGTGCGTTGAGCGAAAGATGCCCCTTGACATCAGCCAGTGATACAGCATAGTCAGTCATACGTACCCGCAGAGGGTCGAAACCGAGATGTACCAGACCGGAAAGATTAAATGGAAACTGTCGGAGCAGCTGAAGCTGTCCGACAGTCATGTCGGCCTTCCCGTCTACAGTGAGACGGTACGTATTGTGTTCCTCTTCCTCTCTGTGCAGAGAAGCACTTTTCAGACGTGTGTCTACTGTAGTAGCGGCTGAGGCATTGAAATATGTGAGCGGCTGAGGGTGAGTCAGCTGTATTATATTGGCTGTTATATACGGCACCTTGTCAGGCATCGAGGTCTGCTCGGGAACAATATTGTAATTGTTTATACTGTCATTGAAAGCTACCAGATTGACGCGAAGACTATCCACAGTTACATTACGCAGAGAAATACGGCCTGTTATAAGCTCGGCCAGATTAATGCTTCCGTGCAGACTGTGTGTGGACCCGAGGAAGGCTCTGTCAGGAGGTAATACTTTAGCTATTGAATCCGGGATATTATCTAACGTATGTGAAGTGACACGTATCGAGTCGGCCGAAATCCAGAAATGCGGAAACGAAGACCATATAGTAAACTGCATGTTATGGACAGCCACGTCAGCATTAAGATATTTACTGGCCTGTTGACTTACGATACGTGACAGCCGTTGCGGAGTGAGATAGAATGTTATGGCTCCAAGCGATACTGTCATCAGTCCTGCTATACCTACGACACACCAGCCGGCAGCGCGAAGTACTTTCAACGAGCGTGACAGCGGCGGACGCGAAACGGTATCTTTATGGTCTGATGAGTCGTTGGAATTAGTTTTCATAGGCATTGGAATTAACGTGTGACCGTTACGTGAAAACAGGGGGAGGTTTTTTCATATTTTACAAGACAACAGCTGTCCCGACGTAAATCAGCGAGTACTTCACCTAAAAGATTCTTAAGGTCTTCTCGTTCGACTACCGGTGTAGTCGGGTCATGCGGAAAGTCGGAATAGGATATATCGAACGTAGTGCCGTACTGATGTGTGGATTCTTCGGTAGCATTGACATTTACTTTACGTAATTCTCTGACCGATGCTGCCGTACGCAGCACGCTGGTAACTTTGATGCGATAACCGCTGCCGCCACGTGATTTGAGCGAATCGATGAAGTTCATACCTATGCGGTGCAACAGTCGTTCGGCCTCCGGCACGAGATAAGGCAGTGAATGAGTCAGCGAATCAAGCACGTATGCTTCATTGTTATGTAACTGTATTACAGGGCGTTTGGTAAAATATGTGTTGTGCAGATCAGTTATGGGGTCTATGCCGAGTTTTGTGGCATAACGCATCTGTTCGGCGTTTAGGTCATTGAATACCTGACTCAGAGGCCCTATATTATTTATACGGATACGCAGACCTAACAGTTCCGGTCCGCTATAACCGCCGTTATCGGTAACAGGAATTTCCGCTGCCGCTGAGGTTTGTACGCTGTCAAGAGGATTTTCTTCTTTTGAGCCGGAGCATCCCGGAACAATACAGAGCAGAAGCAAAGTCACACTCTCCTGAATGAAGCGTCTGAAGGTCGGTATAGTCTTTAGTATGCTGTGATTTGTTATAATCATGAGAGGCTACAATGAAAGTAATACGCAAAATTAGAAAATATAATAAAAAAATCGCTAAATTTGACCCTCAAAACGAAATATGATGAATAGAAAATCACAAAGCGATAAAGTACAGGACCCGGGTGCTACCGGAAAACCGCGTAAAATTCTGTTTGTGTGTCTGGGTAATATCTGCCGTTCGCCGGCTGCGGAAGAAGTAATGCGCAGTCTTTTACGCGAGCGTGGTAAGGAATCAGATTATATTCTTGACTCTGCCGGACTCTATGGCGGTCATGCAGGACAGCTCCCTGACAGCCGTATGCGTGCTCATGCACGTCGTCGCGGATATGAGCTGACACATCGAAGCCGTCCTGTCAGAAGCTCGGATTTTGATAATTTCGATCTTATAGTAGCTATGGACGACAGTAATTATGACCGTCTCCGTAGTCTGGCTCCTACTCTTGAAGCGCGTGATAAAGTGGTCCGTATGATGGATTATGCCCGGTTACACCCTTACTATGACAGTGTGCCTGACCCTTATTACGAAGGTGCTGAAGGTTTTGAGCTTGTACTTGACCTGCTTGAAGACGCCTGTGCCGGTCTTATTGACCGGTATTGACATCAAAAGATACAGTTAGGCCGTCTTTCATCATTTATTGTTTCTCTATTTCTTACCGGTAATTCTAAAGTTTCCAATCCCCTTAATTATGAAAAAAATCGCAACTCTGCTTTTAGGGCTCGGTATGGCTGCCGGAGCTTTAGCTGCTACTCCGGCCAGTTATCCCGGAGGCGCTACAGCCATGCAGAAATTTATAACTGATAATATGGTTTATCCGGCTCCTGCTCTTAACAACGGTATAGAGGGTGTAGTGACGGTATCATTCAGTGTGGCAGCCGATGGAAGTATAGGTACTATCAAGATAGTACGTATGGTAGACCCTGACCTTGAACAGGAAGCCATCCGCCTCGTAAAGAAGATGCCGGCATGGAAACCGGCTACAGACGACGCCGGTAATGCTGTCGTCTCAACCGTTACGGCCGACATCCCCTTTAATCTTCCGGGCGAGTAATAATTAAACAACGAAGCCACCGCAGACCGATTCCGGACTGTCGGTGGCTTTGCTGTCTGTAATAGTTATTTACTGAGGAGATGAAAAGGATTAATTAGCTATGGGAAGTGCGGTGATAGTAAGACGTACGGGTTGGGTAGGATCAAGATTAAGCTGGTGACTCCGCTGACCCATAAGCACCACTGCTGTGGTAACAAATTCCTTCACTTCACCGGGAGACATGGTTGATACAGCCTGTGAGATGGGCACAGCTACATAACGGTCGCCCACAGTTACCTCCTGTGGCATACGCATCTTGATATCCTTGCCTTTGAGGTCGGTAAGAACAATCTGTACTCTTGCTTTCTCACCCTGTTTGAATTTCTCGCCGTCTGCAGGTTTCAGAGTTTTACCGTAAAGTGTACTGTCAATTTTTGTCATACCCAGAGCCGGACCCTCTTTGGCAAGTATCTTTGCTGACTCAACGGCAAGACGTGTCTCACGCTCTGAGTTGAGTCTGTTCATCAGTTTGGTAAATTCCCTCTGATTGGCGGCCATATCTACAGCCGAGTCATTTTTCAGACCGGCAGTAAGACTCTGCAGCAGCAGCGTGGTATTGGGTTTGACATTATACATCTCGCCGAACTCATTCATGTTCATAGCCATCTGCATACCCATCAATAAGCCTTGGTTATAAGCTTCATCGTTGGCATGTATGGATTCTATACCTGCACGCAGACCACGCAGATAGGCCTGTCTTGATACTTCGCTGGCCAGAGTAGTGTCATTATTAGCCTGACGCCAATAGTCGGCAGCACGCATCTGACCGAAATAATACATCACCGAGTCAGTTGTCGAAGCATTTGCCGGCATTAGGCTTTTGTCTGAAGCTGACTCAGAACTACAGGACGCCATAATAAGCGCTATGGCGGCAGTAGGAATAAGAGTTTTTAATTTCATATTTATGAGCTTTAGTTTTTGTTTTGAGCACCTTGGATACAAGTCATATTGTATAATATGATTATTCCTGTCCTGCAACGACAGTATCAGTAGGTGCTACAGCATCTATAGGATTTACCTCTACGGTAACTCCTTTCGGTGTCATATCGGAGGCTGTGCGTCCGGCACAGCCACACAGCGCCAGCAACACGGCGGCCGAAGCCGCCAGCGTTACCGGCGCTATACGTGTAAATAAGCTATGTTTCACTTTCCAGACGATTGCTTCGTTAGTAAGTGTGTAATATCAGTTAACCTGAAGCAGCTGTACCTCGAAAATCAGCGGAGCGTTAGGCGGAATCATACCACCGGCACCACGCTCGCCGTATGCAAGATCGCTGGGAATATAGAAGACAGTTGTGCCTCCTTCTTTCATAAGCTGCAGACCTTCAGTCCAGCCGGGAATAACCTGACTTAAGCCGAATGTAGCAGGTTCGCCACGGGTGATAGAGCTGTCAAAGACTGTTCCGTTAGTGAGTATACCTGTATAGTGTACAGTTACTGAATCAGAAGCCTTAGGACTTTTACCGGTTCCCGGAGTAACTACTGCATACTTCAGGCCTGAAGCTGTCACAGCGTATGTCGAGTCAGTTGCTACGTCAGCTTTTTTAGCAGTGTTAGCAAAGAATTCGGCATTATACTTCTCAAGTGTTGAAACCGAAGCTATAGGTTGTTCCACAGCCTCGACTTCAGCTTTCTGCTCGGCTGCTGCATCAGCTTTCTTTTCCGACTTACAGCCGCTCAGTACTGTTGTAGCACCGACAGCTACAATAGCTGCCATAGCTACATAAGAAATCTTCTTCATTGTTCTTTATTACTGTGATGTTAGAGTTCGATAGAACGTAAGATGCCGGTAATCATCAGATGATGATATTCGACTTTCTGTTGACCTTGATAAGTTCTACCTCAAAGATAAGTGTCGAATGAGGCGGGATTACCTGAGGTACACCCTGTGCACCGTATGCAAGTTCGCTGGGGATAAAGAATACATATTTACCGCCTTCCTTCATGAGCTGTACACCTTCGGTCCAGCCTGGGATAACACGGTTGAGGGGGAATGTAGCAGGTTCACCACGGCTTACAGAGCTGTCGAATACAGTACCGTCAAGCAGACGACCTGTATAGTGTACAGTAACTTCGTCCTCAGCACCAGGCTGCATACCTGTACCTTCTTTCTCAACTACATACTGCAGACCGCTGGGAGTAACTTTCACACCCTCTTTGGTCTTATTTTCCTCAAGGAACTTCGAGCCGGCCTCTTTGGCGGCTGCTATAGCTTTTTCCTGCAGGTCGCTGAGGTAATCCTGAATGATTTTCTGAGCCTCTTCAGGTTCCATTTCAGGTTTGCCGCCATCAAAAGCGACTTTTACACCATCCTTAAAGCTGTCAAGGCTGATTTCCTTCATGCCCATACCTTTGAGCTGCTGGCCCATTGCAAGGCCCCATGCATAACTAAGCTTGTCCATAATTGTCTTGGGATTTTATGTTTATATTTTAATGTTCTATTATTAAAACGCTCAATGGTGCCGAGACGCCGAAAGAGCAGGCTTTTTTAAGTTTATTTAGCACAACTGTTGCTTCTGTAGGCCGGACTACAGTCTGCGAAGATAGTTAAAAAAGCGGACATAGCGTCTGTTGTAACTCTGAAAATGGCCTGAAAACTTAAAAAAGCATTTTAATAGTAATATTTATGCCGTAGAAATTGGTGGGAAAGAAAAAAAGTCGTAACTTTGCATTTGCTTATAGGGCCGAAATAGCGTGATGCTTCCTAACGGACATGACGGTACAGAGGCGTTGAAGCATTTCGATTGGCTTATGGTGTAATGGCAGCACAACAGGTTTTGGTTCTGTTTGTCCAGGTTCGAATCCTGGTAAGCCAACAACGGCGTCGCATTCGCGGCGCCGTTTTTATTATATAGTCACTCCCATACCGAGCATAAGATTGCTCTGACGGTGAAAATCACGTAGCTGATAACCTATATTAAGAAAGAGGAAACGTGTGAGATAGGTCTTCAGAGTCAGGTTCTGATAAGTGCCCCGGTTTTCTTCAGGAGCAAGCAGATTGACTCCGATACCTATATTAACAGCGAAAATAGGCATATCTAATTCGGCATGGACCGATAGTCCGGCTGATATTTGGCGGAAGAAGTCCGGTCGGTAAAATTGAGGTTTATCCGGAGGTGAATCGGGAGCAAGATAACGTCGTAGTGACGAACTTTCATCCCATTGCAGGTCAAGAGCTCCGCCTACACGATACCATCTACCTAATTCGCGCATAGGAGCGAACGATAATCCGGCACATGAATAACGGCCGTTGAGAAGTACCGGCTCGTCGCCTCCGCGATATACGCGCTTACGTACTGCACCCCATAGCGAAACATCGTAGGTCAGCCGTCGTCGGCTTACTGTGTCAGGTAGGCATGGCGGTGGTGTCGGTGAGCCGCCGATACAGTAATCCATACCTATTCTTAATCCTAAAGTATTGATGCCGGGATTAGGCCATGATGTATTGCCATTAGAAAAATGACTTAGTTCTACCCCTGCCGTGAATGCTAAGAAATCAAGTAGCTGCCAGCGTATCATACAGGCTGCATTAAGATAGGCATTTACACGGCTACCTGTTATAAGATTAAAGTAGCGGTTAGTGTCTGAATACTTATGCCAGCCGAAAGAAGCACCGAAGTTCCATTCATAATTTAACGACACGTTATGTGTTATGTGCCAGAACGGTGCACCTTGCAATACAAAAATTCCGAACGGTGTACCGATATAGTCACTGGGAGCAAGTTGGTCTTTATCTCTGTTTTTCAGACCGTCGAAAGATAGCAGTTGCAGTCCGATACCTTGATAACCTCCGGGACAATAACGGCGTATTTCAGGATTATTAAATGAGAATGTATATCTTAGTTGTGAAGCTAATGCCGTATGTGATGACTGGACATTATTATCGTCGAAATCAGTAAAAAGATCGTCACGTATTGACGAGAATGTATAAGCACCTGAGGCTCTGAGTCCCAGATAGTGAGTGAGTCCCGAGCGGGAAGCGTTGTCATCAGGCAGTGTTCTGCCTGTCTGCGCCCATATTTCCGGTTGTAGCAGACAGGAGAACACTGTCATGATAACGACATAACGTAATTGTGATAATAGTCTGATATACGTCATTGAATATTTTAAAGATACTAGCTATTTAACGTAACACTGTCTTTTTTATTTCAGAAGTACCGTCAGAGAAGTTAATGACACGTATTGCTATACCTTTATAATCTGTTGTCACCTTTCGGCCTGTAAGGTCGTAAAGGGTAACGTCTGTCGGATTGTTCTCGAATGTTATTCTGTCTACGTTATCAGTTTCTTTAGAACTCTTTGCTGTGTTGAGTACCCGTCCTGTCTCGCCATCAATTACCAGGGCCACCACACTGAGTTGTGATTTATCTTGTACCAGATTTTCACCGCTGAGATTACATGCATTAGCAAGTTGCAGATGAGTGGTATGCTGCATAGGTTCATTAGCTTTTATATCGGTAGGCAGACTTTTTTCGATACCATTAGGAGATTCCGCCAGAATCACTACATCGTCAAAGGTCACATTGAAGATATGTTGGGGTGATTCGACAAGAAAATCAAATTCCTCAGGAAATTCACCTTTATGTCCTGAGTAATAATTACCTTGATACCAGTGTGCTTTGTTCAGACCATCGGCTACGAGCATATAGGCTACCCGAAAATCAGAGTTTTCAGAAGATTTGACAAAATTTACTGTAGATGTAGCACTGATAGTTTCCTTTGTGTCATCAGTCCACTCCCATTTGACTTCAATTTCTGCCGGTGTGAATTCGTCTGCTACGGATTGCCACACTTTATCAATACCGAACTCTATAGTGGGATTATCACCATTATAAGGGTCTGTTTCACGCCATCTGTCAAGCCATGCCACAGGCTGTGAAGGCGCATAGTTAGGACGTGAGTTATCATCAAATATAGAAAGCTCATCTTCACAATGATGAGTTACAGCTATAAAGTCATCACCGTATAACTCACGCATTTTCTCTATACCGACAGTACCGCGCGGACACCAGCCACAACCCATTCCGGTATATTCTTCCATCAGTGGGCGGTGTCGCGGAATGTGTGACCAAACGTTCAGAGTCGTAACAGCTGAATTGTCAGTACAGGGGTTTTCTACGTCATTCACTGCAACAGCAGCGAATGTGAAATCGCTTGTACCGATGATGTTGGTAGCTGGTAGTTGCATAGTTACATCAGCCGACCGATTGAAACCGGCCTTTACCGGTTCGGGAAGTTCTACATTTAACGAACCTGTCATACCATTATCAGAGGTATAACTGAAAGTTATGGTATTAATGTCGTTGCCTCCTCGATTTATAATATGTGCTGTTACCGGAGCCTCTTTCCCAATTCCGGTATTGACTTCACTCGGCATAGTCAGAGCGACTGCATTCTCCGCTACACCGGCAAGTGTAAGTGTCACCGGAATAGAGTAGGGCAGATTGTCAGAGCGTTCGGCCCAACGGGTATAAGTGCGTGAGGTATGCAGATAGAATCCATAGTTATCAGCTCCGTCAATATAGGCGATAGGATTCTTTTGCTCATCCGTCTCACGTGAAGTTACATTGAAAGACAGACCGACATATATACCGTTCTCTGTGATACGGCAAGGGGAAGCAAGTGTCACAGTAGCTGTTCCGTTTGCGATAACAGCAGGATAAGATATAATGTCAGGGACATTTACTTTATCTTCAAGTGCTAATTCGTTTGAAAGCCATATAGTATAGTCTGTCACTGCCTGGTCAGTTACGACCGGAAAACTTACAGCTGTGATATCGAGTCCGGTAAATTCTTGTCCAACTATATGTAAGGCCATGTCATATATCTCGGATTTACCGGTGCCCCACCATTCTATATTTTTATCGCTGAGATTGTTGGTAAAATCGACATTAGCTGCCGATAGCGTTGTAAAGCCTGGTATTAAGACCAAACCAGTAAAAATATATCTATGAAAAAGATGTCTCATTTAAGATAAGTATAATATTTTTAATAAAATAAGGATGTGTCATAACGGCCCTGCATGGGTTGTTATGACACACCCTTTACGGGGTTGGGTTAACTGCGTAATTGTTACGGTTAGCGTATAACCTTCTTAGTGCTCTTGGTAGTACCGTCGGTATAACGGACAACCTCGATTACGATACCTTTGTGTGAAGCGCTTACCTTATTACCGAAGAGGTCATAGACATTTACTCCGGTTACCTGAGCATTATCAGATTCCACACTGTCGATACCGTTTTCTATACCGGCGTAACGTACTTCCATAGTCTCCGGATTGAGGTAGGCTATTCTCGAACGGCTTTCCACACCTGTTTCAGGATTCTTGTAGATGCTCTGTACACCGATTTCATCAAAGTCAAGATGGAAGAACTGTAAGTAGCGGCCTGCCATTGAAGACGATTGAGTGATACCGTTTTTGTTATCAAAGTTAAAAGGTATCTCAGTCATGGGAGCTTCTACGTCTTTATATTGTTCCGGATAGTTAGCATCCTCCGGATCAATTACGAGCACTTCCTCGTCAAGATAGATGGAATAGTAGAAATTTTCTGTGTCAAGAGCGTTACCGTTTACGTCAAGATTAGGTACATTAAAGCGTATATAGCCCCAGTTATAGTCGGGATAAAGGCCGAAACAGTCATTGTCTATCTGGAAAGAGGGATCTTCGGGAGCGCCTATTTCACTCTGTTGTTTAAAGCTCATGTTTTCAAAAGTGACGAGAGTGTTAGCGCTGAGGACACCGATAGTTTTGCCATAGCGTACTACAGGAACAATCTCTTCATCGAAAAGAGGGGTAAAGGACATATTATCCTTATCAAAGGCAAACTCCAGATTCTCAGGTATAGTTGTGTACTGAGGTACCCAAGACGAATAGCGGTCTACCGAAGTTACCATAAAGTAAGTGTAGTAAGCATCGTTCATGAACCCGAGGTACTGAGCAGTAGGAAGAATCATCTTGTCTCCTTCGATTTTTCCCTTGATACATGCAGCAGGCTGATCTGGCCAGAAGCCACGGATGAACACATCATCGTCATCGATTGCTATCTGTATTTTTTGGGCATAAGTAGTCTTATACCGCATAGTCCATGCCTCGGCAATGTCTTCAGGTAACTGAGCAGCCTTCTCATTGAGACCGGTGTAAACCACATTTACATCACCATAGAACTGATGTTCGCCGTCAGCGACAAGACCGAGCATAACATCTTCTTCAGTCTGAATGATACAGTTGTCCTCGTACTTGTAGGTAATGACAGTAGTTTCGTCATCTATCAGCCATTTGGTACGCAGATCACCCCAGTCGTCTGTATAGGTCTCCGGTTTAAGACGCTGAACGAACCATTCTGTCTCAACACCGTCTTTCTCTGTGACCTCAAGAAGCTGCGGGGTCTCTACAGTAATGATACCATCCTTAAGTGTGCCCTTAATCCAGAAGTTCTTAGTCATCTTGGAGAACGGGTCTTTGAAGTAGACATCAACACCGTTGTCAGCGAATACAACCTGACGGGCGAAACCGTCGTGATCTTCATGAGCAGTATAACCCCATGAAGATACATAGTAGGCGTGAGAATAGCCGTGGAATGTACGCAGGGTGCCTTCAGGCTGTTCTGTGATGATCTCTCCTGCAGCAAAGGCGGAACCGGTAACCATAATACCGGCTAAAGCAAGTAAAGATTTCTTCATAATTAAATTGGTTAAGTTTATAGAAAATATTTATGAAAATATTTAAACAGTTATTCGGCAGCGAAGGTAATTAATATTTTTAACTTTACAATCTACAAGAGGTAAATTTTTTAAAATTTCTTTTTGAGGAGTCTTTTATTTTTTCCGGACGGCTTGACGCAATACTGACTCTAATATAATGAGGGGTTATCGAATATATTCGATAACCCCTCATTATATTAGA
>CAMWVA010000028.1 GCA_947177575.1 uncultured Porphyromonadaceae bacterium
TATTTTAACATTCTAAATAGTTATTTAAGAACTTGAAATAAGTTTAAATCACTTCGATTTATAAGATTTATAAAAATATATGACTTATATCCTTATTTTCTCATAGCTATTTACTCCTATCTTCTATCTAAAGCCTCGATTGCGCTAAAAGCCTCGATTGCGGCGCCGTGCTTTTGACATAGCTTCTTTTATGCCTCCGGACTCAATGAATTCGGCTTCAATCTTTTTGAGTACTTTAGCAAGCATAGCGTCAAGTTGGCTAATCTGGGTTATCATTATATTAGCTACAGTTTCGTTGCTGCGTTCACGACACTTATCCGCAAATATCAGCGGATCATCATTATTGATGCAATATTCGCGGGCTGCACTTGTACGTTCGTCATCCTTATCCCAGATAGTCAGCTGATGTTGACGCAGATAGTCGTTATAGTCCTCACGCAACTCTCTTATAGAGCCACGTGCTATCCCCAGCAATTTGATGCACATCTCAGCTGAAACAGTAGCATCGCTTATCCCTTCTACTATATTCTGTTTACAAGAACGGGCCGCCTGACGCATTTGGTCGATGGTACGTGTGCCATGTAAAGCCCTGTTTATAAATAATTCCGTCACATCACAGATTATAACAGACTTCTTGTAGACATTCCAATCGGTGTAATCGCCTGCGATCTTAAGAAACTCACTCATGTTATGGTTATCTTTAGTATTAATTTCACTATTTAATTTATAAGTCTTATAAATCTTATAAGTTTTATAAGTTTTATAAAATTTATAAGATGTATAAGATGTATAAATAAGTTTTATAAGATTTATAAGACTTATAAATCTTATAAAACTTATTTATACACTATAAGACACTGTCTATTATGCTGTCTGTAGGCAGCTCACAGTCTCTATCTCAATCTTTATCTTTGAGCACACCGAGCTTCTTGCCGACTTTGATAAAGGCGGCGATAGCACGGTCAAGCTGCTCGCGATTGTGGCCTGCTGACAGCTGTACGCGGATACGGGCCTGGCCTTTCGGCACTACAGGATAATAGAAGCCTGTGACGTAGATACCTTCTTTCTGCATTTCGGCAGCAAATTCCTGCGACAGTTTGGCATCATAGAGCATCACAGCGCAGATAGCGCTCTGTGTCGGCTTGATGTCGAAACCGGCTTCAATCATCTTGTCACGGAAGTAGTTGACATTCTCCATCAGTTTGTCGTGCAGTTCGTCGCTTTCGCCGAGCATCTTAAACATCTCAATCGAAGCACCTACTATAGACGGAGCAACCGAGTTAGAGAACAGATAAGGACGCGAACGCTGACGCAACATGTCGATTACTTCTTTCGGACCTGTAGTGAAACCACCCATAGCACCACCGAAGGCCTTACCGAGTGTACCGGTAAAAATGTCAATCTTACCATAGCAATCGAACTGCTCGGCTACACCATGACCTGTAGGACCTACGACACCGGCTGAATGGCTTTCGTCAACCATAACGAGAGCACCGTATTTATCAGCCAACTCACATATCTTATCCATAGGAGCTACATTGCCGTCCATCGAGAACACACCGTCAGTAGCTATAATCTTATAACGACAGCCAGCCTCGTCTGCTTCCTTAAGACAACGCTCCAAATCAGCCATATCGGCATTAGCATAACGGTAACGTTTAGCCTTGCAGAGACGTACGCCGTCGATAATAGAAGCATGGTTGAGTGAGTCAGAGATAATAGCATCCTGCTCAGTAAACAGAGGCTCGAACAGACCGCCGTTAGCATCGAAGCAGGCAGCATAAAGTATAGTGTCCTCAGTCTTGAAATAGTCGCTGATAGCCTTCTCAAGCTCTTTGTGCATATCCTGTGTGCCGCAGATGAAACGTACAGACGACATACCGTAGCCACGCTCATCCATAGCTTTCTTGGCAGCTTCGATAAGACGCTTGTTGTCGGCAAGGCCGAGATAGTTATTGGCACAGAAGTTGAGTACTTCACCCTCGGTGTTCTCAACGTTGATGTCAGCCTTCTGAGGTGTGGTTATAACGCGCTCGTTCTTATACAGACCGGCATCTTTGATGTCCTGAAGCTCTTTAGTGAGATGTTCTTTGAATTTCGTATACATAATATTAGATTTATAGGCGGACCTTACGGCACAAAGTATGCCGCTTACGGCCGTCAGATGTTTTATTGCCCAAAGTTAATGTTTTTCTATCATACCTTCGCAAAGGGAAACGAAAAAAAATTGCCACAAAAAAACACCAACCATATATGGTATTTCAGAGTGAAGCATTAAATTTGCAAAAAAATAAGTATACCCATAGTCAAAACCTGACTCTATCATGAAAAATATTCTAATTATAGGCGCTACCGGACAGATCGGATCCGAGCTTACCATGCGCCTGCGCCGTGAGTATCCCGGGGGTAATGTCGTAGCCGGTTACATACCCGGAGCTGAGCCCAAAGGCGAACTGCTTGAAAGCGGTCCGTCGGAAATCGTAGATATAACCAACCCGCAGCAGATAGCCGATGCTGTGGCCAAGTATGACGTAGACACTATCTACAACCTTGCCGCCCTGCTGAGCGCCGTGGCTGAAGCCCGTCCGCAGTTAGCATGGAAAATAGGTGTCGGTGGTCTTTACAACACACTCGAAGTAGCCCGTGAGAAAGGCTGTGCCGTATTCACACCCAGCTCTATCGGTTCTTTCGGCAAATCAACACCTCATGTCAAGACACCACAGGATACAATACAACGTCCCGACACTATATACGGTGTGACAAAAGTCACAGGCGAAATGCTTAGCGACTACTATGCACGCCGGTTTGGTGTTGACACCCGTTCGGTACGCTTCCCGGGTCTTATATCATACGTAGCCCCTCCGGGCGGCGGCACAACCGACTATGCCGTTGACATCTATTATTCTGCTGTCAAAGGTCAGGACTTTAAATGTCCTCTGAAGCCCGGCACATTTATGGACATGATGTATATGCCTGATGCCCTGCGTGCAGCTATAGAGATAATGGAAGCTGACCCCTCACGTCTCGTACACCGCAATTCATTCAACATAGCTTCGATGAGCTTCGACCCGGAAATCATCTACAACAAGATAAAGGAGTATGTGCCTGACTTCAAGATGACATACGAACTCGACCCGCTGCGTCAGGCTATAGCCGACTCATGGCCTGACAGCCTCGATGACTCGTGTGCACGTGCCGAATGGGATTGGAAGCCTGAATATGATCTAGATGCTATGACACGCGATATGCTTGTCAACCTACGTAAGAAATTCGGTATCGCCGAGCCTGCAATGGTTTGAGATAGCTTCATATATCATCGGTAATTGACCGATAGCATACAAAAAACCGAAAACTATTTTTTAGTTTTCGGTTTTTTGTATAATTTTGCCCCCGAAAAACTTACCCCCTCGCCAATGCAAAAAGACTCACTCTCACCCGAGACATACGCTGCCCTTGCCGAAGCTATAATGGACATAATATGCACCCAGGGTCCGAAAGCCGCTACTATGGACTACGTAGCGGCCAGACTTCAGATGAGCAAACGCACTCTGTATGAGATTTTCGGCAGTAAGGAAGCTATGATAATAGATGTTGTAGGCTATGATATGCACAAGCATCATGAGCTCTACTGCCATATCTTCGACACATCACCTGATGTGTTGGTGGCACTGACAAGAATCTTCCGTAAGCAACGTGATCTTATGACCCGCATGAGTCCCCGGTTCTTCCGTGATATGGATACAATCTATCATAAGGTACGTGCTACATACGATCATCTTCACAAGAAGCATGAGGAAGATTTGTTGGCAGTATTTAATAAGGGGGTTGAACAGGGTATGTTCCGTCCCAATGTCAACTACCGTGTGCTAAGTCGTCTGATGAAGGTACAGATGGAAAGTCTCAAACGCATGGAAGAGGTCTTTCCTCCCGGTATAACCCTGCTCGAAGCTTACGATACTATGGCGATAGGGTTACTACGCAGTATAGCTACTCCCGAGGGTATGGCCAAGCTCGACCAACTCATACCTGAACTCTGAAGTGCATCTGCGGCCAGTGGTAAGCAGAAAACACAACTGAATGAAACGAAAAAACATCAAACAATTTATCAGAACCATTTATTTTTCACCCAAACTACAATGTCATTCAAGCATCTACTGACGGTCGTGATTATGTTCACGTGCCTCTGCGTCCCAATGAGGGCTGCTGATGACTCAGCAACAGCCGAAGGCCGTACGCTACGTCTGTCGCTACGCGACTGTCTCGACATCGCTCTGCAGGACAATCCCACAGTACGTATCGCCGATATGGAGGTTACGCGCACTGACTATTCAAAGCGTGAGACTCTTGCAGCTCTTTTTCCCACTATCGACTTTTCGGGAGCCTATCAGCGTTCTATCGAGCTACAGACTATCCGCATGAACATGGGCGGACAGAGCCAGTCAATCAAGATGGGTTCCGATAACTCGTGGAATTTCGGATTTTCGGCTTCAATGCCGCTTGTCTCCGCTCAGTTATGGAAATCTATAAAAATATCGGATACTCAGATTCTGGCCAGTCTTGAGGCAGCTCGTACATCACGACTCAATTTGGTCAATCAGGTACGTCAGGCATATTACGGTCTGATGCTTGCCCTTGCCTCACGACAGGTAATTAAACAGAATTATGACGTAGCGCTTTTTAACGCCGAACTGTTTGAGAAGAAATTTCAGGCCGGCACAGCTTCCGAATATGACGTTCTGCGTTCTTCGGTACAGGTAAAGAACGTAGAACCAGAACTTCTACAGGCCGATATCGCCGTACGCCAGTGTAAGCTACAGCTCCTTGTACTTATGGGTATTGACAACCGTGTCGACATAGAGCCTACCGTTACTCTTGAAGACATGCGTGCCGACATGATGGTCAAAACCTCGGCAGTAGACCGCTCATTAGTCGATAACTCTTCCTTACGCTCACTTGACATACAGGCACGTATGGCAGCCCAGACTGTAGCCCTGCGTAAACTCGCATGGGTACCTACATTGGGAGTTAATTACAACCTCAACTGGATGTCACTCAGCAACGGCAATGCTTTGCGTAATCTTCAGTTCAATCCTTACAGCAACGTGGCTTTAGCACTGCAGATACCTATCTTCGCCGGTGGCTCGCGTTACTACGCTCTGCGTCAGGCACAGGTACAGACCAAGCAGCTGGCTTTGCAGCGCGAAAACCTTGTCAACACACTTGATATGCAGGTAGAACTCGCACTTGATAATATCGACCGTCAGGCACGACAGATAGACACATCGGCCGAAGGAGTGCGTCAGGCAGCCAAAGCATACGACATAATGCAGAAGAGCTTTGAGATAGGTGCCGCCACATATCTCGACCTGCGTGACAGCGAACTTGCCAACACCACCGCCCAGTTAGTGTACTATCAGGCTATACATACTTATCTGGTATCGACAGCAGAACTTGACCTGCTTTTAGGTAAGGAGTAAAGACTTTCCGACCGATAACCCAGTAGATTACTTAGTAATTCCATACATTAAAATAAAATAATTCCTCATACCAACATCATGAAAAGTTTCGTATATACCGCTTTGGCAGCCTCAATGCTTACCGTACTTACGGCTTGCTCCGGCGGCAAATCTGACAAAGCTGCCGAGGAGAGCGCCGAGCAACTGCCTCTGGTGAGAGTCGAAGCCGTACACTCGCGTCAGGTAGACCAGAATGGCGTCTACACAGCTACAGTAGAGCCGGAAATTATCAACAATATCTCAGCCAACATGTCGAATCGAATAAAGGAGATTCTTGTTGACGAAGGTATGCGTGTATCCAAAGGACAGCGTCTCGTAGTGCTTGACGATGTCAATATTACCTCCTACCAGTTGCAGGTTGATAATGCCAAGGCGGCACTTGCCAATGTACAACGTGACTATGACCGTGCTCTTGAGCTGTTCAATATAGGCGGCGGTACACGTCAGGCACTCGACCAGATGGAACTACAGCTTACCAATGCCCGTAATACCCTTGCTAATGCCGAACGCGCTCTGCGGAATGTCACTGAAAACACTGTGCTGACCTCCCCTATCAACGGTATTGTGACAGCCCGCAATTACGACCCGGGCGATATGACGGGTGCGCTGCCTGTACTTACCGTTGCCCGTGTGCAGCCGGTCAAAATTGTAATCAACGTCACTGAATCAGACTATTCAAAAATACATGTCGGTATGCCGGCAAGCGTCACATTCGATACATACGGCAACGAGACATTCGACGGCCGTGTCAGCCTCGTTGCTCCTACCGTTGACCCATCATCACGTACATTCGGTGTAGAAGTCACACTTCCTAACTCCGACAGCCGCATACTTCCCGGTATGTTCGGCCGTGTACACCTGAGTCTTGGTAGTGCCGACCATGTAGTGGTACCCGACCGTGCCGTCATTAAGCAACCCGGTTCCGGCAATCACTACGTTTATGTCTATAAAGACGGAAAAGTAAGTTACCGGCTTGTCGAACTCGGACAGCGTCTCGGTGATTCTTACGAAATACTTGATGGTCTGAACGATGGCGACCTTGCTGTAATTACCGACCAATCTCGTCTGGCAGACGGAATCGAGGTACAGATACTTGACAAGTAATCCCGGTTCCACACAGACAGATCTATAATCTAACTTCCTTCGTCACGTAACACATACTTCACAATATCATGAGTCTATACGGCGCGGCCGTCAAGCGTCCCATTATGACCACACTGTGTTTTATCACAGTCATAATACTCGGACTCTTCTCACTGGCCAAACTTCCAATCGACCTCTATCCCGATATCGACACCAACACCATTATGGTCATAACCATATATCCCGGAGCGTCGGCATCGGATATAGAGCAGAACGTAACCAAACCCCTTGAGAACACCCTCAACTCAGTCGAACACCTCAAACACATCACATCGCAGAGCCGCGAGAACACATCGGTCATAACTCTCGAATTTGAATACGGCTACGACATTGATGTACTCACAAACGATGTGCGAGACAAGCTCGACATGGTGGAATCGAGTCTTCCCGATGACTGCGAGAATCCTATTATCTTCAAGTTCTCGACCGACATGATTCCTATCTGTCTGCTTTCCGTATCAGCCAAAGAGAGTATGGCAGGTCTCTACAAGATACTTGACGACAATGTGGCTAACCCGCTTGCACGTGTTGACGGTGTGGGTTCGGTATCAATATCAGGTGCTCCTAAACGCGAGATACACGTGTATGTGGATCCGGCTCGTCTGGAGGCATACAATCTTTCGGTAGAGACTATTTCGGCAATCATACAGAGCGAGAACCGCAACGTACCGGGAGGTTCGTTCGATGTCGGCTCTAACACATACGCACTTAGAGTACAGGGTGAGTTCGATGATTCGTCACAGCTCAAAAACCTTCCTGTGGGTTCGTACAACGGCCGTATAATCTATCTGCATGATGTGGCACGTGTTGACGACTCGCTCGAAGAGCGTACGCAGGAGACCTATATAGGCGGTGAAGCCGGCGCTATGATCATCATACAGAAACAGAGCGGTGCTAACTCGGTAGCCATATCCGAAAAGGTAATGAAGATGCTTCCACGTCTTCAGCGCAATCTTCCCTCGGACGTAAAGATAGGTGTTATCGTCGATACTTCCGACAATATCCGTAACACTATAGCCTCACTTGAGGAGACTGTGCTTTACGCTCTGCTGTTCGTAATGATAGTGGTGTTTGTATTCCTCGGCCGCTGGCGAGCCACACTCATCATTATTATTACCATACCGGTATCACTTATCGCTTCGTTCATCTACCTCTTCGCCACAGGCAACTCGCTTAATATAGTATCACTCTCGGCACTCTCCATCTCTATCGGTATGGTGGTTGACGACGCTATTGTGGTACTTGAGAACGTAACCACCCACATAGAACGCGGTGCCGACCCGCGTCAGGCAGCCGTACACGGTACCAATGAGGTGGCTATATCTGTAATAGCATCGACACTGACACTGATAGCGGTATTCTTCCCGCTTACCCTTGTTACGGGTATGACCGGTGTGCTCTTCCGTCAGTTAGGCTGGATGGTAACAATCATGATGATTATATCAACCACCTGTGCCCTCTCGCTCACACCTATGCTCTGCAGCCAGTGGCTTCGTCTCAACAACAATCACTCACGTCTCTATGACAAGCTTTATATGCCGATAGAGAGAGCGCTTGACCGTTTCGACAACGCTTACGCTTCACTGCTACGCCTTGTGGTGAGTCACAAGACAGTGACCATTATCATCTGTCTCGGCACATTCGTAGGGTCGATATTCCTGATGAAATTCGTAGGTACGGAATTCTTCCCGACAGCCGATAACGGCCGACTCGGTGTCAACATCGAGCTACCTATCGGTACCCGTGTTGAGATAGCCAAAGAGTCAATGTCCCGTCTCGACGCACAGTGGAGGGCTGAGTATCCCGAAATCGAAGCTATCAGCTATACCGTAGGTCCGGCAAGTTCCGACAATACTTTTGCCTCGCTTTCCGAAAGCGGTTCGCACATTATCTCTATGAATATCCGTCTCTCCGACCCTGACAAGCGTCAGCGTGGCATTAAGGAAATAGCCGCACAGATGCGTAAGGATATAGAACGTGGTTATCCGGAATTCCGCAAGGCTCAGGTCAACGTAGGTGGCGGACGTAATCAGGGCATGGGAGGTCAAAGCACTGTTGACTTCGAGATTTATGGCTATGACTTCACGGCTACCGACTCTGTAGCCCGCGACCTCAAGCAGATTCTCGCCGGTATAGAGGGCACTGCCGACATTACTATCTCACGTTCTGACTATCAGCCAGAATATCAAGTCGATTTCGACCGTGAGAAACTTGCTCTCTACGGCCTCAATCTTCAGACAGCGGCTTACTATCTGCGTAACCGTATCAACGGCTCGACAGCTTCACAATTCCGCGAAGACGGTGAGGAATATGACATAAAGGTAATGTATGATCCTGATGCACGCACCAGTATCGAAGACCTTGAGAATATTGTCATCTATACTCCCACAGGCAAGGGTGTCAAGCTTAAAGAACTCGGCAAGGTGGTACAGCGCTTCACACCGCCTACCATCGAACGTAAGGACCGTGAACGTCTTATCACTGTATCGGCTGTTGTAGACGGTGTACCTCTGAGTCAGGTAGTGGCAGACGCACAGGCTGAAATCGACAATATGCACCTGCCCCCGGGTATTATCATAGGTCTGTCGGGAAGTTACGAAGACCAACAGGATTCGTTCAGCGACCTTTTACTCCTCGGTGTACTTATCATCATACTGGTGTATGTGGTTATGGCGGCCCAGTTCGAATCACTTACCTATCCGGGTATAATCATGACCTCACTGCTGTTCGCCTTCTCAGGTGTATTTATTATACTTTGGCTGACAGGACATACACTCAACGTTATGTCGATGATTGGCGCTATCATGCTTATCGGTATTGTAGTTAAGAACGGTATTGTACTTATCGACTATATCACTCTTAACCGTGAACGCGGCATGGGTATCCGCACAGCCGTTATCGACGGTGGCCGTTCGCGTCTGCGTCCTGTGGTCATGACTACACTTACCACTATCCTCGGTATGGTACCTATGGCTATGGGTACAGGTCAGGGTGCCGAAATGTGGCGTCCTATGGGTACAGCGGTTATCGGCGGTCTTACTTTCTCTACAATTCTGACACTTCTGTTCGTACCCGTACTCTATTGCGTATTCGCAGGTAACGGTGTACGCCGGATACGTCGCAAACTACGTAAAGCAAAACAATCATGAAAGCTGTATTTATAGCATACGATCAGGCTCACCACGAAAACATAATCGAAGCACTCGACAAATCGGGCTGCCGTGGCTTTACAGCCTTTGGCAATGTACAGGGACGCGGTTCCGTAAAAGGCGAACCTCACTATGGCAGCCACGCTTGGCCTTCACTTGCTTCGGCTCTTATAACATTTGTCGCCGATTCGGCTGTTGAGCCTCTACTGGCACGTATCCGCCTGCTTGACGAAGCAAAACCGCGTCTCGGTCTCCGTGCCTTCGTCTGGGATGTGGAACACACCATCTGACAATACGGTGTATGAGCACCAGATTCTTTGATTTTTTGTTGCTATAAAAATTTGTTACTGTAAAAAAGACGCGGCTATTTCATGGCCGCGTCTTTTTTATTAATTTCGCGAAAATAAAATATCGGCTCCCTGCGCCGTACACCACCTAAAACAGAATCGCCCTATTTATGAAAACCCTACTGACTACCGCCGCTGTCAGCCTGCTTCTGCTCATCGGCGCCGCCTGTCACCGCCAGCAGGCACGTCTCGACATATCCCTTTCAGACAAGTTTGAAGGCAAAACCGTAGAACTTATAAGTTTTCTTGACTCAATACCACTCGCGACAGCACTTGTCACCGAAGGTCATGCCACCTTCGACGGAGATTCAATCAATACCGATACACCTGTACTGACACAAGTTGTCATTGACGGACGTGTACGTGCCTACTACGTTGTTGAACCGGGGACAGCACAGCTGACCGATTCAATGAGTGTAGCCACAGGAACACCGCTCAACGACCGCTTCAGTTCGATGCTTACAGCTCTTGACTCAGTCGAAAATCTCAACGACATGGACGCATATATTACTTATGCTCTTGACCGTTATAACGAAGAACCTGAAAGTCAGCTTGGGCAGTGGTTCGGCATAGAGTGGATGAAATATGCCCAGCCGGCGGCTATAGATAGTCTTACAGCTATTGCTCCTGCTTCCTTCACCGATTCACGTCGTGCACGTCACTATCTCAACTTCGCCAGACTACGTGCCGCCACAGCTCCGGGACAGCCCTACATAGATTTCGACGGCACTGATGTCAAAGGAGGCAAACAGTCATTCAGTTCACTTGTCAAACCGGGCCGATATACTCTTGTTGACTTCTGGGCCAGCTGGTGTCCCTATTGCATTAAAGAAATGCCTGAATTACGTCAGCTCTATGCCGACTGGCACGATAAAGGTCTCGACATAGTAGGAGTGGCTGTACGCGACCGTCATGAAGACACCTATAACGCCGTGAAGCGCTTAGAAGTTACATGGCCTGTACTCTACGATACGGAACGCCGTCCATACGACATCTACGGTTTCTCCGGCATACCTCATCATATTCTTATCGGACCGGACGGCACTATAGTCTCACGCGACGAATCAGTAGCTCAGATTGAAGCAAGACTTAACTCTCTTAAACAGCAGAAATAAAACCATAGGGGCTGGTAAAGTGTTAAAAAATAAAAACCTTTTCCACTATGAACACACCAGCTCCTGTAATCAAGCAGTCATACGGCTCACTCAATGATATAATAGGCAATGCCATACGCTCCAACTGGAATCTCGACGCCTTTACCGATATGGGAGGTGCTACACTCCAGTATAAAGAAGTAGCGGAGAACATTGCTAAGTTACACATACTGTTCAAGGCTGCCGGTCTGCGTCATGACGGCTCAGACAAAGTAGCTCTCGTAGGGCGCAACACTTCTAACTGGGCAGTTACTTTTATAGCCTGTCTGACCTACGGTGTTGTAGCCGTACCTATTCTGCATGAATTTACCCCCGAGACACTGACAAATATCATCAATCACAGTGACTCGGCCCTGTTGTTTGTAGACGAAGCTATCTGGCGCAAGCTCGATGCCGAACAGCTGCCTGCGCTTCAGGCTGTTCTGTATATAGCCGAAGACGGTATGCCCTTCTGTCGCAACAATTCGCTGAAACAGACCCGCGAGCATCTCAACGAACGTTTTGGCGAACAGTATCCCGCCGACTTTAAGCCCGACTCATTCACATGGCAGACCGATACCGACCCGGAACAGGTAGCTCTTATAAGCTATACTTCGGGGTCTACCGGTATGTCTAAAGGTGTTATGCTCCCCTATCGTTCGATATGGAGTAACATACGTTTCTGTATTGATGATCTCACCTATCTCAAACCCGGTGACGGGATAGTCAACATGCTTCCTTTAGCACATCTCTACGGCATGATTATCGAGATGTTGCACCCGTTCGTAAAGGGCTGTCATTGCTACTTTATAGGTAAGGCTCCTTCACCCCGTGTACTGCTGAGCGCCTTCGCACAGGTACGTCCGAAACTGGTTATAACCGTGCCCTTAGTGCTTGAGAAGATAGTACGTACACAGGTATTTCCACAGCTTGAAAAACCTATAATGCGCTTGTTGCTTGCTTTGCCGCTGGTGCGTGACCGTGTGCTGCGAAAGATTCATGACCGCCTTATTGATATTTTCGGCGGTCAGTTGCGCGAAGTCATTATCGGTGGTGCGGCTATGGGTGCTGATGTCGAACAGTTCCTGAAGCGTATTGACTTCCCCTTCACTATAGGTTACGGTATGACCGAGTGCGGTCCGCTTATCACCTACGAACCGCCTAAGACTGTCAAATTCCATTCAGTCGGCAAGGTGGTAGACCGTATGCAAATACGTATCGACTCACCCGATCCGGAACATAAACCGGGCAATCTATGGGTACGCGGCGCCAATGTTATGAAAGGATACTATAAAAATCCTGATGCCACAGCCGAAGTCATGCCGGATCCTGAAGACGGCTGGATGAATACAGGAGACATGTGTCTGCTCGACTCCGACGGTTTCGTTACTATCTGTGGCCGTTCGAAGGCTATGATACTCGGCCCTTCGGGACAGAATATATATCCCGAGGAGATAGAAGTACGACTCAACGCTCTGCCCTACGTGACTGAGTCCTTGGTAATCGATGACGGAGGTAAACTCGTGGCTCTCATAGTACCTGATCAGGACGCTGCCGACCGTGCAGGCTTAGGTGCGGAGGGTCTGCAACGTCAGATGGAAGAGAACCTAAAGACACTTAACAGGGATATGCCTAACTATAGTCGTGTCTCATCGTTCAGACTGCGTCAGGAACCATTCGAGAAGACACCGAAGCAGAGCATAAAACGCTTCTTATACACTAAGTAGCGCTCAGAGCCCACGGCTGACGCATCTTAAATAAACTTAACGGCTATTGACCAATATAAACTGGTCTTTATCCGTTATCAATTTATGACTAGACCGACCTCCCCCATAGATTTTTTCGCATCGGTAAGCGATCCACGTGTTGAACGAACCAGGAAACATAGCCTTGACTCGATACTATTTATCTCCCTGTGCGCGGTAATCTGCGGTGCCGAGTCATGAAACGAAATTGAAGACTATGGTAATTCCAAGATTGACTGGCTTGAAAAGTTTCTGCATCTGCCCAACGGTATACCGTCACATGATACTTTCAACCGTGTAATCAGTATGTTGGATCCGAAAGAACTGAACGGTCTATTTGTGGAATGGACCAAAAGTATTGCTGAACTTACCGACGGTGAGGTAGTCGCTATTGATGGAAAAAGTCTTCGTGGAAGCAGCGATGAAGGGAGTGGTACCTATACCCATCTGGTCAGTGCATGGGCTTCTGCGAACAACCTGCTTCTGGCACAGGAAAAGGTTGCGGGCAAGAGCAACGAGATAACCGCCATACCCCGTCTGCTGCGTATCCTTGAACTGAAAAACTGCATCGTCACCATCGACGCGATGGGTTGCCAGCGTGAGATTGCGAAGACAATAACGGAGCGTGGAGCCGACTATATCCTTGCATTGAAAGGTAATCAGCCTGAAATGTTTAATAGGGTTAGCGGTTCCTTCACATATCTTAAGCCTTCGTCAGTCCATACGATGGAGGACAAATCCCACGGCAGGGAGGAGACACGTATCTGCTCGGTCATAACCAATCTTGAGAATATAATTGACAGGGATAAATGGCCCGGTCTGAAGACCCTCGTCAGAATTGAGTCCCGAGTAAGGAATATAAAGAGTGGGAAACTGCACAAGGAAACAAGATATTACATATCAAGTCTTGAGACTGATGCACAATACATTAACTATTCCATACGAACGCATTGGAGTGTGGAGAACCAGCTGCACTGGACTCTTGATGTTGCTTTCGGAGACGATGCCTCGAGAAAACAAAAGGATAATGCAGCCCAGAATTTCTCATTGTTGAACCGTATCGGCCTGAATATAATCAAGAACGCAAAAGTGTCCTCAATGGGTGTCAAAGGTCATCGTAAGAAGGCTGGATGGGACAATGACTATTTGCTTTACGCCTTAAAAAGTTTTGACATTATTAAAAATTAAGATGCGTCAGCCCTGGCTCAGAGCCTCATTGTGGTGTGACTATTGGAAAAAATTTAGTAACTTCGCACATTAATAAAGAAACAAGTCACACACCACGATGAAAGATAGAATTGAGGCACTTGAAAAAGAACTTATACTGGATGCGACAAAAATATCGACACCCGAAGAAGTAGAACAGTTCCGTATCAAATACCTAAGCAAAAAAGGTGCTATAACGGCACTTATGGCCGATTTCCGCAATGTTCCTGCCGAACAGAAACGCGACATCGGACAACTCATCAATAAGCTTAAAGCAGAAGCTAACGAAGCTATCAACACAATGCGTGAAAAAATCGCTTCTGGTCCAGATACTTCACTGGCCGGTATCGACTTGACACGCACAGCAACTCCGCTTCCTCTTGGCACACGTCATCCGCTGTCACTGGTACGTTCGGAAATACTGCGCATTTTCGGTTCGATAGGTTTCACAATAGCTGAAGGTCCTGAAATCGAAGATGACTGGCACGTATTCTCCTCCCTTAATTTCGCTCCCGATCATCCGGCACGTGATATGCAGGATACATTCTTCATACGTCGCGGTCAGGATGATGTGCTGCTGCGTACTCATACCTCATCGGTACAGACTCGCGTCATGGAGAGTCACCAGCCTCCCATACGTATCGTATGTCCGGGCCGTGTGTACCGTAACGAGGCAATATCGGCACGCGCTCACTGCTTCTTCCATCAGGTAGAAGGTCTGTACATAGATCGTAATGTATCGTTTGCCGACCTTAAACAGGTACTTCTTTATTTTGCCCGCGAAATGTTCGGTCCCGAAACCCGCATACGTCTGCGTCCGAGTTATTTCCCCTTCACCGAACCCTCGGCCGAGATGGATATCAGCTGTATGATATGTGGCGGTAAGGGCTGTACACTTTGCAAAGGTACAGGCTGGGTCGAGATTCTCGGCTGCGGTATGGTAGACCCCAATGTACTGCGTGCCTGCGGCATTGACCCAGAGGTGTACAGCGGATATGCTTTCGGTATGGGTATCGAGCGTATAGCCAACCTTAAATACCGTGTGCGTGACCTGCGTCTGTTCTCGGAAAACGATATGCGCTTCCTGCACGAGTTTGATGCGGCTCACTAAATCGTAATCAATTTATCAACGCTGTCATGACTATTAAAGAACGTTACGAAGGTGTTATAGCATGGTTTCAGGCTAACATGCCTGAGCCACGCACCGAATTGCAATACGATACCCCCTTTCATCTGCTTTTAGCTGTAATTCTATCGGCCCAATGCACCGATAAAAGGGTCAATATGGTGACTCCGGCACTTTTCGAAGCTTTTCCGGATGCAGCGTCTCTTGCCGCCGCTTCGGAAGAAGAGGTCTATGCGTTGATAAAAAGTATCTCCTATCCCAATAATAAGACACGCCATCTGCTCCGTGCCGCCCGTATGCTCGTAAGCGACTTTGGCGGCGAGGTACCTTCGGACATCGACAACCTGATGAAATTGCCCGGTGTCGGTCGTAAGACAGCTAACGTCATGCTGTCCGTAGTCTGGCACAAAGCAGCTATGGCAGTCGATACTCATGTCTTTCGTGTCAGCAACCGTCTGGGTCTGACCAATAACTCACGTACTCCGCTGAGCACCGAGAAGACCCTGACACGTTATATTCCTGCTCATCTCCTCGCTACAGCCCATCACTGGCTCATACTACACGGCCGCTACGTATGCACGGCCCGTCGTCCGCATTGCGAAGAATGTGGCCTGCGTGCGTGGTGCCGAAATCCTATAATACCTTAAACCTATGCCCGAACTGTCACATCGCGGCAACGCAATGCCGGCGTCGCCCATCCGTAAGTTAGCTCCATTAGCTGCCAAGGCCGTAGAGCGCGATCTGCATGTCTATCGCCTTAACATCGGCCAGCCTGACCTCCCGACACCTCCGCAGGCTCTGGAGGCACTTCACGCTATAGATATGGAAGTACTCGAATATAGCGCTTCGGAGGGTATACCTCAGCTGCGTGCCAAAATGGCCGAGTACTATCACCGTCATAACATCAACGTCACTCCTGAGGATATAATTATCACTACCGGAGGTTCGGAAGCTGTGATGTTTGCTTTCATGACCACTCTTGATCCCGGTGACGAAGTCATTATCCCCGAACCGGCATACGCCAACTATAAGGCCTTCGCTCTTCAGGGAGGTGCTAAGATTGTTAGTGTTCCCTCAAGCATTGACAACGGTTTCCGTCTGCCTCATATCGAAGAATTCGAACGTCTCATTACTCCGCGTACCAAAGGCATCTGCATCTGCAGTCCCAACAATCCTACCGGCTATATCTATACAGCCGAAGAAATGCTCAAACTGCGTGACCTTGTGAAGCGTTACAATCTCTTCCTCTATAGCGACGAGGTGTATCGTGAGTTCTGTTATTCCGACCGTCGTCCGGTATCGGCACTCTCGCTTGAAGGCATTGAGGATAACGTAATAGTCATCGACTCCGTATCGAAACGCTATAACGAATGTGGTATACGTATCGGTACTTTAGTGACCCGCAACCGCGCTCTCTACGCCAACGTCATGAAGTTCGCACAGGCACGTCTGTCACCACCGCTTATAGGTCAGCTCGTAGCCCTCGCCTCTATAGACGTACCGCAGACTTATCTTGACAATGCTATCGAGGAATACCGTCGCCGCCGTGACTTCCTTGTAAACGGCCTTAACGAGATACCCGGTGTCTTCTCACCCATGCCAGAAGGTGCCTTCTACACTATGGCCCGTCTGCCGGTAGAAAGTGCCGAAGACTTCTGCCGCTGGTGCCTTACTGAATTCTCCTACAACGGTGCCACCGTATTCATGGCCCCCGGTGAAGGCTTCTATACCACTCCCGGTCTCGGCCGCAATGAAGTGCGCATAGCCTATGTACACCGCATCGAAGCCCTTGCCGGCGCACTCGAATGTCTGCGTGCTGCCCTCGAAGCCTACAAAAACCGCTAAGCACAATTAAATTCACTAACCACTGAAAGAGAAAGAGAGACGACTCCAGCTGGGGTCGTCTCTCTTTCTCTTTCAGTGGTTAGATATTACATTCCAGTGTGATATTACACTCCTTCGATAAAGCTTTTTAATTTTACCTCACGGGAGTGAGGTCTTCGGCTTCGACGTCGACGATGCGTGAGGGGTCGTCGGTAATCTGGAGGGCGGCTAATTCGTCTTTGTTGGCGACTACGAGTTTGCTGTATTCGCGCAGACCGGTACCGGCCGGGATAAGGTGACCGCAGATTACGTTCTCTTTCATGCCTTCGAGGTAGTCGGTCTTGCCGTTGATAGCGGCTTCGTTAAGCACTTTGGTGGTCTCCTGGAACGAGGCGGCCGACATGAAGCTCGAGGTCTGAAGAGCGGCACGGGTAATACCCTGAAGTATCTGCTCGGAGGTGGCGGGCATGGCGTCGCGTACTAACATCGGACGAAGGTCTTTGCGCTTGAGGGCGGAGTTTTCGTCGCGGAGCTTGCGCACTGTGATGATCTGGCCGGCCAGATAAGTCTGGCTGTCGCCGGCGTCGGTGATGACCTTCTTATCCCAGATGCGGTCGTTCTCTTCCATAAACTCGCGCTTGTCGACAACCTGCTGCTCAAGGAAGCGGGTGTCGCCCGGGTCGAGGATGTTGACCTTACGCATCATTTGGCGCACGATAACTTCGAAGTGCTTATCGTTGATCTTAACACCCTGCATACGGTAAACGTCCTGTACCTCATTTACGATATACTCCTGTACGGCCGTCGGACCCATGATATTAAGTATATCGGCCGGAGTGATGGCACCGTCAGAAAGCGGTGTTCCGGCACGCACGAAGTCGTTGTCCTGCACAAGCAGCTGACGCGACTGAGGCACAAGATACTTCTTCTCCTCACCGAGACGCGAAGTTACGGTAATCTCGCGGTTGTTACGTTTCACCTTACCGAGTTTAACCTCGCCGTCGATTTCGCTGACTACAGCGGGATTCGACGGGTTGCGGGCTTCGAAGAGCTCGGTAACACGCGGCAGACCACCCGTGATGTCACCGGCAGAACCGGCAGCACGCGGAATCTTCACGAACACCTGACCCGGAGTCAGTATAGCACCCTCGTCGATAAGCAGGTGGGCACCCACAGGCAGTGAATAGGTACGCAGCAGGTTACCCTCGCTATCATGGAGATGAGCCACAGGCACCATACCCTTGGCACGCTCACCACGGGGTTCAGTGATAATCTTCTCACGCAGACCTGTAGCCTCGTCGCTTTCGACACGGTATGTAACACCTTCCTCAACACCTTCGAGACTTACGCGACCACCCTCTTCCGAAACGATAACGGCATTGAAGGGGTCCCATTCGCAAATCATGGTATTGGCCTCAACCACATCACCATCCTTATGGTAGAGTTTCGAACCGTAAGGTATGTTGGCAGTGGTACGAAGGGCACCCGTTTTGGGGTCAATAAGACGAACTTCACCCATACGGCCTACGACAATGTCGTTGCCATCGGCATCCTTAACGGTACGGAGCTCGTCAAATTCAAGACGTGCATCGTAACGTGTGGTTACGTCCTTAACAGCAGCTACGTTACCGGCCACACCACCGACGTGGAATGTACGCAGAGTCAGCTGTGTACCCGGCTCACCGATAGACTGGGCGGCGATAACGCCGACAGCCTCACCCTTCTGCACCATACGGTGGTTAGAGAGATTACGGCCATAGCACTTAGCGCATACACCCTTCTTCGACTCGCAGGTGAGTACCGAGCGAATCTCGACTTTCTCTATCTGACATTCGTCGATACGATCGGCGATAGCCTCGGTTATTTCCTCGCCTGAGCGAACGATGATTTCGTCAGGGTCGGCAGGATTGACAATATCGTGTACCGACACACGGCCAACGATACGCTCGTTGAGTGTGGCGACAACTTCTTCATTATTCTTTATCTCAGTGCACTCCAGACCGCGCAGTGTGCCGCAGTCCTCCTCGGTGATGATAACATCATGAGCCACATCGACAAGACGACGGGTCAGATAACCGGCGTCGGCAGTCTTAAGAGCCGTGTCAGCAAGACCCTTACGGGCACCGTGAGTAGAGATAAAGTACTCGAGCACCGACAGACCCTCCTTGAAGTTGGCAAGAATCGGGTTCTCGATAATCTGACCGCCTTCGGCACCGGCCTTCTGAGGTTTAGCCATAAGACCACGCATACCGGAGAGCTGACGAATCTGGTCTTTCGAACCACGGGCACCCGAGTCAAGCATCATGTAGACAGAGTTGAAGCCCTGCTGGTCTTCCTCCATCTGCTTCATCAGGGTGTCGGCCAGACGCTTGTTGACGTGTGTCCAGATGTCGATGACCTGATTGTAACGCTCGTTACCGGTGATGAAGCCCATCTGGTACTGGTTCATTATCTCTTCGACAGCAGCATGACCTTCAGCCACATACTGTTCTTTCTCCTTAGGAATGATGACGTCACCAAGGTTGAACGACAGACCGCCACGGAATGCCATGCGGTAACCGAGGTTCTTGATATCGTCGAGGAACTGCGCCGAACGGGTCACACCGCATTTCTTGATGACACGGCCGATGATACCGCGCAGCGACTTCTTCGATATAATCTCGTTGACATAACCTATCTCCTTAGGCACATACTCGTTGAAGAGCACACGGCCTACGGATGTATCCTTGATAAGACGAGTGACGGGATTCCCCTTTTCGTCAACGTCATCTACCTTTATAGTTACAGGAGCCTGCAGAGTGACACGGCCTTCGTTATATGCTATCTCAGCCTCTTCAGGACCGTAGAATACCGAACCGGAACCCTTAGCACCCGGACGAAGCTTAGTGATGTAGTACAGACCGAGTACCATGTCCTGCGAAGGCACCGTGATAGGCGCACCGTTAGCAGGGTTAAGAATGTTGTGGGCACCGAGCATCAGCATCTGAGCCTCAAGTATAGCCTCATTGCCGAGCGGAAGATGCACAGCCATCTGGTCACCGTCGAAGTCAGCATTGAACGCCGTACATGCAAGCGGGTGCAGCTGAATAGCCTTACCCTCAATCATCTTGGGCTGGAAAGCCTGAATACCGAGACGGTGAAGCGTCGGAGCTCGGTTGAGCAGTACGGGATGACCCTTCATGACATACTCAAGAATATCCCATACGACAGCCTCCTTACGGTCGACAATCTTCTTGGCACTCTTGACAGTCTTTACGATACCGCGCTCTATAAGCTTACGGATAATGAAAGGCTTGTAAAGCTCGGCAGCCATGAGTTTGGGAATACCGCACTCGTGCATCTTAAGCTCCGGACCTACGACAATAACCGAACGGGCCGAGTAGTCAACACGTTTACCAAGCAAATTCTGACGGAAGCGGCCCTGCTTACCTTTAAGGCTGTCGCTAAGCGACTTAAGAGGACGGTTGACATCACTCTTGACAGCCGACGACTTACGTGAGTTGTCGAGCAGTGAGTCTACAGCCTCCTGCAAAAGACGTTTCTCATTACGCAGAATTACCTCGGGCGCCTGAATCTCGATAAGGCGTTTGAGACGGTTGTTACGTATGATGACACGACGGTAGAGGTCGTTGAGGTCGGAAGTGGCGAAACGGCCGCCATCCAGAGGCACCAACGGACGAAGTTCGGGCGGAATGACAGGCACAGCCTTGAGAATCATCCACTCGGGACGGTTGGTATCTTTCGAACCGAGGAACGAATTGACTACCTGCAGACGCTTCAAAGCCTCGGTCTTGCGCTGCTGCGAACCGTCGGTGTTGGCGCGGTGACGCAGTTCGGCGGCAAGGCTTACGAGATCAATCTGCTGAAGCAGGTCGTAAAGTGCCTCGGCACCCATCTTGGCCACGAACTTGTTAGGATCGCCGTCCTCAAGCTGATCGTTGCCTTCGGGCAGACGGCTGCGTATGTCGAGATACTCCTCTTCGGAGAGAAGATCGAGTTTCTGGAGCGGACGCGAACCGCCGTTATTATTAGGTATCGAGACGTTACCCGGATTGATGACCACGTAACGCTCGTAGTATATGACTGAATCAAGCTTCTTCGAAGGCAGACCCAGCAGATAGCCTATCTTGTTGGGCAGCGAGCGGAAGTACCATATATGGGCTACGGGCACCACAAGTTCGATGTGACCCATACGCTCGCGGCGCACCTTCTTCTCGGTGACCTCGACACCGCAGCGGTCGCACACGATACCCTTGTAGCGTATGCGCTTGTACTTGCCGCAGTGACACTCGTAGTCCTTGACGGGACCGAATATCTTCTCGCAGAAGAGGCCGTCGCGCTCGGGCTTATAGGTGCGGTAGTTGATGGTCTCAGGCTTCAGCACCTCACCGCTCGACTTCTCCTTTATCTCTTCAGGAGAAGCGAGGGCGATAGTGATCTTCGAGAAATTGCTCTTTATCTTATTGTCTCTTCTAAAAGCCATTATATTGTGTTGATTCTTGTACGTATTAATCCAAAGTGATGCTCAGACCTAAGCCGCGTAGCTCGTGCAGCAGCACGTTGAGCGACTCGGGTATACCCGGATTGGGCATGGGGTCACCTTTGACGATAGCTTCGTAGGCTTTGCTTCGGCCCACCACGTCGTCACTCTTGATGGTGAGTATTTCCTGAAGAATGTGGGCAGCACCGAAGGCTTCGAGAGCCCATACCTCCATCTCACCGAATCGCTGGCCGCCGAACTGAGCCTTACCGCCCAGAGGCTGCTGGGTGATGAGCGAGTACGGACCGATAGAACGTGCGTGCATCTTGTCTTCAACCATGTGGCCGAGCTTAAGCATGTAGATGACGCCTACGGTAGCCGGCTGGTCGAAACGGTCGCCTGTACCGCCGTCGTAGAGATAAGTCTTGCCGTAACGTGGCAGTCCGGCCTTATCGGTCCATGCGTTAAGGTCGTCGAGACTGGCACCGTCAAAAATAGGAGTAGCGAACTTCTCGCCTAACTCGCGGCCGGCCCAGCCGAGAACGGTCTCAAATATCTGACCGAGGTTCATACGCGAAGGTACACCCAACGGGTTCAGTACGATATCAACCGGAGTACCGTCCTCAAGGAAAGGCATGTCTTCCTGACGTACCACACGCGACACGATACCCTTGTTACCGTGACGGCCTGCCATCTTATCGCCTACGCCTATCTTACGTTTCTTAGCGATGTAGACCTTAGCCATCTGCATGATGCCCGAAGGAAGCTCATCGCCTATGGTTATATCAAACTTCTTACGACGCAGCTCACTGTCTATCTCTTTCGACTTACGCAGATAATTGGTAATAAGTTTAGCCACCATACCGTTGATACGCTCATCGTTGGTCCAGCCACTGAGGTTTACAGTCTCATAGTTGAGAGCACCGAATACGGTATCACTGAAGTGAGCACCCTTAGGTACTATATCAGCACCGATAAAGTCCTTGACACCCTCCGAAATTTTATCTGAAAGCAGCGTGGTGAGTTTCTGAACCAATATCTGCTTCAGAGCGTCCTGTTTCTCCTCATACTCTTCGTCGAGACGGGGCAGCTGGGCATTGGCACTCTTCTTACCGTTCTTTTTCTTAGCGGCCTTCGAGAAGAGGTTTGTACCTATTACCACACCTTTCAGTGATGGCGAAGCCTTCAGCGAAGCGTCCTTCACATCACCGGCCTTGTCGCCGAATATGGCGCGGAGCAGCTTCTCCTCCGGTGTCGGGTCGCTTTCGCCCTTAGGTGTGATTTTACCTATCATAATGTCACCGGGCACGACGTGAGCACCTACACGGATTATGCCGCGCTCATCGAGGTCTTTAGTAGCGTCTTCGCTAACGTTGGGTATATCCGAGGTAAGTTCCTCCATACCGCGTTTAGTCTCACGCACATCAAGAGTGTATTCGTCGACATGTATGGAAGTCAGAATATCCTCGCGCACCATACGCTCGTTGAGCACGATAGCGTCCTCGTAGTTATATCCCTTCCAGGGCATGAAAGCCACCTTCAGGTTACGGCCAAGTGCAAGCTCACCCTTCTCGGTAGAATAACCCTCGGTGAGTATATCACCTTCCTCGACACGCTGGCCTACCTCGCAGATAGGACGCAGGTCAATTGTGGTACCCTGATTGGTACGGCGGAACTTGGGTAGCTTATAATCCTTCACGGCAGACTCGAACGAAACGAACTCATCGTCTTCCGAGCGGTCGTAGCGTATGCGTATCACCGTAGCGTCGACAAACTCTATGACACCGGGACCTTCGGCCATAATCTGTGTGCGCGAATCACGGATAAGCTGTCCTTCGATGCCTGTGCCTACGATAGGAGCCTCGCTACGCAACAGAGGCACAGCCTGACGCATCATGTTCGAACCCATAAGGGCACGGTTAGCATCGTCATGCTCAAGGAACGGTATGAGCGAAGCAGCTATAGAAGCTATCTGGATAGGAGCTACGTCCATAAGTTCCACCTGTTCCGGAGCCACAATAGGGAAGTCGGCGTCGTGACGAGCTTTCACCTTATTATTGATGAACGTACCGTCATCATTAAGCGGAGCGTTACCCTGAGCTATTATCTTACCCTCCTCGATTTCGGCGGTAAGATATGTCACTTCGTCGTTATTGAGGTTGACCACACCGTCCTTAACCTCACGGTAAGGAGTCTCGATAAATCCGAGGTTATTGATTTTGGCATACACACACAGCGACGAAATCAGACCGATATTAGGACCTTCCGGAGTCTCGATAGGACACAGACGGCCGTAGTGAGTATAGTGCACGTCACGCACCTCGAAACCGGCACGCTCACGCGACAGACCGCCGGGGCCAAGGGCCGACATACGGCGTTTGTGAGTGATTTCAGCCAAAGGATTGGTCTGGTCCATGAACTGCGACAGAGCATTTGTGCCAAAGAAGGTGTTGATAACCGACGAGATAGTCTTGGCGTTAATCAGGTCGATAGGTGTGAACACCTCGTTGTCACGCACGTTCATACGCTCGCGGATAGTACGGGTCATACGTGCCAGACCTACACCGAACTGGTTGTAGAGCTGCTCGCCGACAGTACGCACACGGCGGTTCGAGAGGTGGTCGATATCATCGACATCACTCTTCGAGTTTATAAGCTTAATGAGATATTTGATAATCTCAATTATATCCTGACGTGTAAGCACCTTGACGTCCATCGGAATGTCAAGGTCGAGTTTCTTATTGATACGATAGCGTCCCACTTCGCCGAGGTCGTAACGCTTCTCACTGAAGAAAAGGTTGGTGATGACCTCGCGTGCCGAAGCATCGTCCGGTGGCTCGGCGTTGCGCAGCTGTCTGTATATATGCTGTATAGCCTCGCGTTCGGAGTTAGAGGGGTCTTTCTGCAGAGTGTTGAGGATGATGGTAGCGTCAGTGGTATTGACATCTTCCTTGGCTACCATTATGGTCTTGACGCCGGTATCGAGTATGGCATTAATCATGTCTTCGGTAAGCTCGGTGTCACGCTCGATGATGACATCGTTACGCTCTATCGAAGACACCTCGCCGGTGTCCTCATCCGTAAAGTCCTCGACCCAACTCTTTATGATACGTGCGGCCAGCTTACGGCCTACGGCATTGCGGAGATTCTCGGGAGTGGCTTTAATTTCCTCGGCCAAGTCAAAAATCTGAATTATGTCATTATCGCTCTCAAGACCGATGGCACGAAGCAGCGTAGTGACAGGCAGCTTCTTCTTACGGTCGATATAGGCATACATGACATTGTTGATGTCAGTGGCAAATTCAATCCAGCTACCGCGGAACGGTATGATACGGGCCGAATAAAGCTTAGTACCGTTGGCGTGTGTGCTCTGGCCGAAGAATACACCGGGGCTACGATGCAGCTGTGACACTACCACACGCTCGGCGCCGTTGATGACAAACGTGCCCTGAGCGGTCATATACGGGATAGGGCCCAGATAGACGTCCTGTATGGTTGTGGCGAAATCTTCGTGGTCGGGGTCGGTGCAGTAAAGTTTGAGCTTGGCCTTGAGGGGCACGCTGTATGTCAGACCACGCTCCAGACACTCCTCGATCGTATAACGGGGCGGATCGATGTAGTAGTCAAGAAACTCCAATACGAAATTGTTGCGTGTATCGGCAATGGGGAAGTTTTCCGCAAATACCTTGTACAAGCCCTGGTTCTTTCTCAGCTCCGGCGGAGTATCGAGCTGAAGAAAGTCCTGAAACGACTTCAGCTGAACCTCAAGGAAGTCAGGAAAAGGCAGCGGCTTTTTTATAGAAGCGAAATTAACGCGCGGTTTTTCGGTTAAATTTACTGACATTGGGGTCTGTGTTATTGATCAATATTGTGGAGAGAGTGATGGAGGGAGAGAGTCAAAGGTCACCCGGTACCGCCTTGGGCGGGAAAGGGAGAATAACAAATATAAGGCCGAAAATGGTTATATACCAAAAAAATTCCTTAACAAAAGTAAATGTCAAGGGAATTTATACGTTAAAAAAGGTTAAGAACGCATCTCTTCAGAGCGTTCTTAACCCATTATGATGTGGTGAGATATCTTACTTCAGCTCAACCTCAGCACCTGCCTCCTCAAGCTGCTTCTTCAGACCCTCAGCCTCAGCTTTGGGAAGAGCCTCCTTAACGACATTGGGAGCACCGTCAACGAGAGCCTTAGCCTCTTTAAGGCCGAGACCTGTGAGCTCCTTAACGAGCTTGACAACAGCGAGCTTGCTTGCACCGGGAGCCTTGAGGACAACATCAAAGTTAGTCTTCTCCTCCTCGGCGGGAGCAGCGGCGGCGGGACCGGCTGCAACAGCCACAGCAGCAGCTGCGGGCTCGATGCCATATTCATCTTTAAGAATCTGCGCGAGTTCGTTTACTTCCTTCACGCTGAGATTAACAAGCTGTTCTGCAAATGCTTTTAAATCTGCCATTTTCGTATCTGTTTTTTTGTTTTTTTGACTTGGTTTTACTTTTTGGAGAGAGTTTCAAGTATGCCGTGAAGCTTGTTGCCACCACTCTGAAGAGCGCTGATAACGTTCTTGGCAGGCGACTGAAGAAGACCGATGATGTCGCCGATGAGCTCGTTCTTGCTCTTGATGTGAGCCAGTGTCTCAAGCGAAGCCTCGCCTACATAGACAGTCTCCTCAACAAAAGCACCCTTAAGCTCGGGCAGAGTGTCATTCTTCTGACGGAAATCCTTAATCAGCTTAGCCGGAGCATTGCCGGTGTTGCTGAGAAGGAGGGTTGTTTCCTGGTGCAGCAGGTCATAAAGACCGCTGTAGTCGATGTCGCTGGCCTCAAATGCCTTCTTAAGAAGGGTGTTCTTGACACAGAGCATCTTGATGTCAGCCTTGAAGCAGGCACGACGCAGCGCGCTTGTCTTGGCAGCGTTCAGACCAGAAGTCTTCACCAGGTACACGCAGCTGTAATTGCCCAGCGCGTCGCTGATATTAGCGATGATTATATCTTTATCTTCCTTTTTCATTGTTTTCCGTCTTTAAATTATTCTACCACAGATTTGGGGTCGACTTTAACGCCGGGACTCATGGTGCTCGAAAGATAAATGCTCTTTATGTAAGTGCCTTTGGCAGTAGCGGGTTTGAGCTTGATGAGAGTATTGATAAACTCCTTGGCATTCTCACGCATAGCCTCGGGGGTGAAACTTACCTTACCGATTGAAGCGTGTACGATACCGGTCTTGTCGACCTTGAAGTCAATCTTACCCTGTTTAACCTCACGCACGGCCTTGGCGACGTCCATGGTCACAGTGCCGCTCTTGGGGTTAGGCATCAGGCCGCGGGGACCGAGGATACGACCCAAGGGGCCGAGCTTACCCATAACCGAAGGCTGGGTGATGATGACGTCGACGTCGGTCCAGCCACCCTTGATTTTTGCCAGGTACTCGTCGAGACCGACATAATCGGCACCGGCCTCTTTGGCGGCAGCCTCAGCGTCAGGACCGCAGAGCACAAGCACACGCACCTGTTTGCCGGTGCCGTGAGGCAGCGATACAACGCCACGTACCATCTGGTCAGCCTTACGGGGGTCAACACCAAGACGTACGTCAATGTCGAACGAAGAGTCGAACTTAGTGAAAGTGATTTCTTTCACTTTCTCGGCAGCTTCAGCAAGTGTATAGCTCTTTCCCGGCTCAATCTTCGACAACGCCAACTTTTGATTTTTTGTCAGTTTTCCCATTTTCGTTGAAGATTTTTAGTTAAGTTCGGGGAAAGCACCTTTGACGGTGATACCCATGCTTCTGGCTGTACCGGCAACCATACGCATTGCCGCATCAATAGTAAAACAGTTCAAATCAGGCATCTTGTCTTCTGCGATAGCCTTCACCTGATCCCAAGTCAACTCAGCCACCTTCTTACGGTTAGGCTGTGCCGAACCACTCTTGATTTTGGCGGCCTCCTTGAGCTGTACAGCTACCGGGGGAGTCTTGACGATGAAGTCGAAGCTCTTATCGGTGTAATAAGTGATTACAACCGGAAGAACCTTGCCAGCCTTATCCTGAGTACGGGCGTTGAATTGCTTGCAAAATTCCATGATGTTGATACCCTTCGAACCCAGAGCGGGTCCTACCGGGGGCGAGGGATTGGCCGCACCGCCTTTAATCTGCAATTTGATCTGTCCAGCAATTTCTTTAGCCATTG
>CAMWVA010000029.1 GCA_947177575.1 uncultured Porphyromonadaceae bacterium
TTATTGTTACTTAATGCAATCAATAAATGTTAAAATTTGTATACAAAAGCTAACGAACGAGCCGAGACAAAAGGCTAACGCAAAAATCAGATGACTCAGATTTCTCCGAGTACTCCGATTTTTCCGAATAATCCGCCTCATCCGAGCTTTCCGATTTATCTGAATAATCTGATTTATCTGAATTTTCCGATTCTTCCGAGAAGTCCGATTTTTCCGAATAATCCGAGAAGTCGGAGAAATCTGATTTTTCCGAGAAATCCGAGCACTCCGATTCTTCGGAGAAATCCGATTCATCTGAGCACTCCGATTTTTCTGAAAAGATAAGCAAAGCCCAACAACGATATAAAAATTTGTAGGTAAAAAGTTTTTGTGTGTGAGAGAAAACACTTAAATTTGTGCACTCGCTTTGATTCTTATATAAGTAGTAGGTTCAGGCGAGTAGGCAATAAAGTACTAAAATCAAAAAATCTGTCTCAATCTATGTAGTAAAACCACTCTTAGAAAGCTTTTAGCATTATTATATCTCTATTTCTTATTCTTTTGAAATCCGTAATATAATGTTATAACTTTCAGGCAGCTTTTACCGAAATTTGTACTTTACCCTAATTAAGGCTTAAATCTATTATCATAACACAATACTAATATCTATTGAACGATTAAGGCAATGACAAAGAAACTTCAAATCAGAGACCTTACTCTTCGCGACGGCCAGCAGTCGCTGTTTGCCACACGTATGAAGCAGGAGAATGTAGATAAGCTGCTCCCTCTCTACCGTGATGCTAAGTTTTATATCATGGAGGTATGGGGCGGCGCCGTTCCTGACTCAGTGATGCGCTATTTGGGTGAAAGTCCCTGGAACCGTCTGCGTGAGTGCTCGAAGGCTATGAAGGGCATTTCGCTGCTCTCAGCTCTGTCGCGTGGCCGTAACCTCTTCGGTTATGTCCCCTACCCTGACTCTGTACTCGAAGGATTCTATAAGAAAGCTATTGAGAACGGTCTGAACGTGATGCGTATATTCGATGCACTCAATGACATCGATAATATCAAGGGTTCGATACGTATGATTAACGAACTCGGTGGTATTGCTGATACAGCAGTATGTTATACAGTAGACCCCAAAGGCACACCCGAAGAAGAGAAGATATTTACTGATGAGTATTTTGTAAATAAGGCTCTCGAAATGGAGGCTCTCGGTGCTAAGATGGTAACTCTGAAGGATATGGCCGGTTTGGTAAGTCCTTCACGCATTTACTCACTTATGCCCAAGCTGAAAGCAGCTCTTAAGGTACCTGTTGATTTCCACACTCACTGTACACCCGGTTATGGTCTGGCAGCAGTACTGACTGCTATTATACAAGGTGTAGACATAGTTGATACCAATATATGGTGGTTTGGCGGTGGTTCAGCCGCTCCTTCAATCGAACTTATCGACATATTCTGCCGTAAGCTTGGTGTAGAGGTTGATGTTGACATGGAGGCTGTAGCTAAGATACGCCATGAACTTAAAGACGCCCGTAAAGCTCTGGCAGAATTTGACCTTAACAAGGACAAATGGCCGCGTGACTTTGACGAAGCTCTTAAAGAAATGCCTGCTGACATCAGTGCCGAATTTGACCGCGCTATCGACGCTGCCCGTGAAAACCGTGAAGAAGATCTGCTCGATGCCTGCCACAAAATCGAAGCATACTTCGGTCTGCCCAAACCCAATGAGCTGGTTAAGAATGCAGAGGTACCCGGTGGTATGTACTCAAATATGGTGGCTAACCTCCGTGCTCTCGGAGCAGAAGACGTACTCGAAGACGCTATGGCTCTTATTCCGAAGGTACGCCGTGACGCGGGCTTAGTACCTCTGGTTACACCTACCAGCCAGATTGTAGGCTCACAGGCTGTAGCTCTCGCAGTAGACCGTCGTAAAGGCAATCCTGACTACACAAATAAGAATAATCAGTTTATCGACCTTGTACGTGGTGCATACGGCAAGACTCCGGTAGCGGTAGATCCCAAATTCCGTGAGCAAATAACCGGTAGCCCCGAAGAGAAACCTTACGACGTATCATCGTATAAGCGTCCTGCTAATCCCGAACTTGATAAGTTCGGCGGTGTGAAGTTAGCTGCCAACGAAGAAGAATTCCTTCTTCTTGAGCTTCTTCCGGCTGTAGCCAAGACCTACCTTACCAACCTGCGTAAAGCCGAACACGAAGCCAACAAAGCTGCTGCTCCCAAGGCCGAAGCACCTAAAGCCGCCGCTGCAAACGAAGCTATCACAGGTCAGGTATTCTGTGCTCCGATGGGCGGTACCGTAATGGAAATCAAGGTTAAGGCAGGTGATACTGTTAAACCCGGTGATGTAGTCATCGTATATGAGGCCATGAAGATGGAAAATGACCTTGCCTGCAACATGGGTGGTGTGGTAAAACGCGTACTCGTAGGCGAAGGCGACGTTATGTCTACAGACCAGCCTATTATCGAATTTGCTGCCGAAGGTCAGGCCGTGGCACCTGCCGCTGAAGAAGAAGTAGTAGCCAACGGTCCTATCATGACAGCTCCGATGGGTGGTACTGTACTTGAACTCAAGGTTAAACCCGGTGATGCTGTAAAAGCCGGTGACGTGCTTCTCGTATATGAGGCCATGAAGATGGAAAATAATCTCGTCAGCGACCGCGACGGCATCGTAGCTAAATTCCTCATTGAAGAAGGTGAAGTAATGGCTACTGACCAGCCTATCGTACAGTTCGGTTCCGCTGCCGCCTGCGCCAAAGCTGCTGCACCCAAGCCCGCTCCTAAACCTGCTCCGGCTCCAAAACCGGCAGCTCCTGCTAAGGCAGAAGTACCTGAGACTAAGGTAGCTCCTGTAGCCGGCATTGATCAGAACCGTGCTCTCTCACCCATCGAAGGTGGCTCAGCTGCTTCGACTGTATTGCCCAAGCGTAAGGCTAACGGCACACCGGAACTTAGATTAGCAGCTGGAACTACCCTTGAAATCAACGTTAATCCTGACGGTGGTATCAATATCCGCATTACTACCGGAAACTAATAATTAACCGTCAGATTAACAATATTTTAAAATAATAATAGCAGCAAGAAAATTATTTTCTTGCTGCTATTATTATTTTAAAATATTGTTATGTCAGAAGATGACCTTAGCTTGGGTACGGGCGTTTGGCCCTGAAGCAGTAACGATATAAACTCCAGAGGAAAATGAAGTAGTCGGAAGAGTAAAAACACCCGGGGCAGCTGAACATATAAGTACTACACGGCCTTGCATATCCGTAAGAGAAATATCTATGTCAGCCGAAGTAGCATTTGTAACGGTCAGATTATTATGGTTCGTAGTTATATGAATGGTAGAAGAAACATCTCCTACGTTACCTGAATCGCTACGACGTATAGCTTCTAACAGACCGGCAACCGGATTAAGCCACCCTTGACCCTGACGCGGATTTATAATTTCAGAAACTTCTGACTCAGAAGATGAAGTGGTAGAAGGAATAAACGGAGAAAAGACTGAAGCCGGAAAATTAGTAAGAGCAATAATATCTTTGACAGCAGCTATATCAAGCTCCGGATTAGCTTCGAGCCAGCAAGCTATTACACCAGCTGTATAAGGAGAGGACATAGAAGTGCCTCCCTCAGCTATCCAATAAGCCGGTCTACCAGTGAAATCAGTGAGAGCGGCTGCATAACCAAAAAGATGATCAGGATGACATTCAGCCCACGGACCACTTAGAGAAGAAACCAAAGGCTCACCCGGTGCAATAGTATGGGGAAGTACGGTACCGTCAAGCAAAGTACCATAACCGGAATGACGGCATACCTCGCCGGCAACATAACCGGTAGCCACCTCTCCTACTCCTAACGAAGGTGCTAAAGTACGGTTATTATACATACCTATACTCAATACATTGGCACCTGTACAAAGATCACTCACCGAAAATGATGAACTGGGTACAGGATTACCCGGAAGTTCACGCAGCCATGAATACCTACCATCTGCAAATACATCGACATGCTGGGAAGCTTCAGAAAGCGGTGAAATCTCCATAACCAGTGTATAACGGGCCCAAGCGCCACGGCTACTGGGCTCAGGACTGTCAAAATCGAATGTAACAGCAACATTATAACGGTTATTACGCGGATCAATACCACCTGTTATCATAAAAGCTCCTTCAAAATAAGGTCCGAAAGCACTTAATTCTCCTTCGCCGGCCAAAGCAGTCAGCACCTCGCCATCATGCAGAATAAAATCAGGGCTCCATGCTACTATACGTTTGGAGTCATCACCGTCAGAGACACCAAGGCGAAGACTTACGGGACGCTCATCGGCACACCATATATCAGTCATGCCATACATGTCAAAGTTAGACCAGGTCATATTATTCATACGCCAAGCGGCTGACTTTAAATCAGAATTGAAGGTGACACTAAGTGTATTGGAAGAGTCACCTTCATTACCGGAAGACATACAGATAATTCCTTCCTCACCAAGAAGAGCCATATATTGTGAAAAAAGTGAAGTACCGTCATGAGGTCCGAGATAATTACCCATTGATAAATTAACTACAGCAGGTTTATCATTAAGACGGGCATACTCAAGTACGTCCTCCACACCGGCAAGCAAACCGACATCAGACAGCTGCGATACAGTAGCTACCAACGTAGCGTCCGGAGCAAGGCCTACGTAGGGGCTGCCTGCTCCGTCTCCGGTAAGAATACCGGCAACATGTGTACCATGCCACTCTTCCACATTATCCGTCCCCCAATCCTTATATTCAGACTCACCATCAAGCACCAAACGGCCACCCTGTTGTTCCATATACTGAACCACACGTGCCACACGTGTCTCTTCCGGTGTACCGAATGTAGGATGTAACGGATCAAAACCTATATCACATATACCTACTACTATTCCCTGACCGGTATAAGCAGGATGCACAGAATTAGACTGATGCAACAACCGAGCATCAAAATAAGTAACTGCTGTATCAAGTGCAACATTGTTATAAGCCCCGACCGACATAGAGGAAATAAAGGAACTACGTTGTATATTTAATATTTCCTGAGCCGGAACATAAGTCAGAGCCATACCTCCGCGAGTACGCAATATGATTACGCCCTGTTCACGTAAAGCTTCAAGGTCAGCATTGGAGTCATAACATATTATAGCAGGTATATAAGAAGCATCAGGAGAAGGTTCATATTCGTCACCCCCTACTCCGAGGCACATACGACTGTCTTTTAAATTCTCAGCAAGACGAAGACGGGAAATAGCATCCATATAGACAGTACCAGAAGCCACAGGTGAGAAAGCCCCGCATACAGCTGTGATAATAAAAGTAATTATAAAAACCGGCAGATTTTTATAGAAATTGGAAAATTTCATCATAATTTTGATCTTAATGTTACAATAAAAGCTTCCGTATCAACAGAATTAACCATATATTTACGACCGGACTTCATAGTAATAAGAACTGTACCTGAGGTAGATCCTGTATAAGCAAAATAGCGACCGGTATCACGTGTATAATACCATCCTACATTACCAAACAAGCCTCCTACCCCACAGATACGTACATTGCCGCCGGGGGGAATATATACACGCCTCACCTCGGCAATATCTTCAAGTGGAAGTTGACGGCTACCTACAGTACGTTCAATAGTCAAGGTATCATCTCCTAAAATAAGCCGTCGGGGCGAGAACATAAAAGCTAATATAAATATCAGAGCCAGAACGGCTATAAGTATATAGCACAAAAGTCTGCCGCTATTGTCAGCAGTACGAAAAAAAAGAAGCCCCCATACAAGAGCCATGACTATCATATAGCCTATGGTGAAAAGGACAGTGGTCTTACTACGTGGTATAGTCCATTGAGAAGGCATGAAAATAAGGATTAAGAAAGAAAAACAGTGGAGGAGAAACAAATACTGCACCCGTATCAGGTGCAGTATTATTGACGGTCGGTTGGAAAGTATTATTGGTATGAGAGCGGTAAACGGGGCTCGAACCCGCGACCCTCAGCTTGGGAAGCTGATGCTCTACCAACTGAGCTACTACCGCATCATTATAACTGTTACACTACAGTAGTGTAACTCAGCTGTTGGTATTGCAAAGGTAAGTGTTTTTTTATGATTAGCCAAAACAGCAAAGAGTTTTTTTGCTTTTATTCTATATTTTATTTTAGCTAAGAGCTATTGCCGGACGTGGAGCCTGTTGCGGACGATGTGCCCTACGCAGAGGTGCTGAGACATAACGGGCTACTAAATAAGCCAGTGACACTGTAATAACCAACACACACAGAAAGGCCGGCAGCTCACCGATACGATCAGTAAGGCCATAATGACGACATACCTGTACCAAAGGAAAATGAAACAAATAAACCTCGTATGAGCAATTCTCAAACATCTCGGCCCAGGCGCCCCAGCGACCGATGAAGGCTAACGACACAACACTACCGGCAAGAGTAAGAGGGAAAAGCACAAATTGAAACAGATCCGCTTCGGGCCACCACGTACCGCCTATAATAAGCACCGGCACACATACTGCGGCCAACCACCAACGATGAGCCTTAACACGTTCGAGATAAACGTAAAGAAGCACTCCGGAATAAAAGAAAGCTAACTGACCTCCAAACTGTTTACCAAGTATAGCATACATTTCCTTACCGCTATGTTCATAAAGAGAGAGAAACACATATTTATATATGATAGAGAAAAGGAATATCACAGCAAACACCTGCCAGAAACGCCATTTACTGCGACGTGTCCACCATACTACCGGTATAACAATAAAATAAAGTACCCATTCCACTTTCATAGTCCATAACGAAGCATTAACCGCCTCAACCGGATGGTTTGAAAAAACTCCGGGAAGAGTAGGTTCTATAAAATTAAGGAAAAGTACATTCGATACAAGATAACGAAGCCAATGAAGTGATGTGAAATAATCACGCCAGTCATAATCACTGACAGCTACCAGTAACACAGCTGATGCTATTACAGCTATAAGATATGAAGGAAGTATACGCCATGCACGGTTAGCAAGATAAGCACGCCAGTCTGCCGAACGGTAGTAACTGCCATAGATAAGAAAACCACTCATGACGAAGAAAGCACACACACGGTAATAGCCGGTGATAGGAAACCATAGCGAACTGCCGGTAGCTATATTAAAATGCGAAATAAAGATAGCTATGGCAAGTATATAACGTATGGCACCGAAATTATTCCGGAATTTACGTGCTGGAGATATAGAGACCGAGGGAGTTTGCATATCTTTTAACAACGTAGAGGAAGGGCATATTATTGCAAATATAGAGCAGAGGGACCTACGGTCAGAAGTCACAAGATACGAACAGTATGATTATGGAAACGGGGTTGCATGAAAAGAGAAGATTTTATAACTTTGCGGTGCCGCACGTACAGGGAACGGGGTGAAAATCCTCGACAGATTCCGCTGCTGTAAGTCACCGACTGATGGCCGACAAGAGTATTTACACATACAGCCACTGGAAGAAACAGCTGACCCGAGAGGGAAATGTCATTCCGGGAAGGTAAGTCGATAGCCGTAGGTGACAAGTCAGAAGACCTCGCGTGCAAGCCGGACACTCCTCCGATTGGAGCGACAACCGTCGGCCGAAAGCTTTCGGACCTAAGAGCTATCGACTTTCTATGTTCAGACATTCCTTCTTTTTCAGGGCTGTGGCCTTGTGTACATATATTGTGGCTGTGTCCGGCAATATAAATGCCGTCTGTGACAGTCATACAACTTCTATACCTACAGTCGAAGAAGACAGCCTTTATAGTTCACTTCCGGATCTTGAGGTAATTGCGCCTATGCATATTAACAGTAGTGTGATCGTACCGCAGACTCTTGGAGGACATGAACTGGAACAGCTTAACTCCCATAATGTAGCCGACGCCATACGCTATTTTTCCGGCGTACAGATAAAGGATTACGGAGGTGTCGGAGGTGTGAAGACAGTGGATATACGCTCAATGGGCACCAACCACTTAGGAGTATTTTATGATGGCATACAGCTCGGAAATGCTCAGAACGGGCAGATAGATTTAGGCAAATTCTCTCTCGATAATATTGAGGAAATATCATTGCACAACGGTCAGAAAAGCGACATTTTCCAGAGCGCTAAAGACTTCGGAGCAGCAGGTACAGTGTATCTGCGTACTCGTAGACCGAAATTCGCACCCGGTCGACGTCTGAATCTTAACGCAACTATGCGGACCGGTAGTTTCGGCTTAGTCAATCCATCATTAAGAGCTGAATATAAATTTTCTGAACGTCTTAACGCTACAGTAAGTACAGAATATACCTACGCTACCGGACGTTACCGCTTTAGGTACCGTAAGATATTCAGCGATGGCACTTTGGCCTGGGATACTACTGCCACACGCCAAAACGGTGATATACACTCTCTGCGTGCCGAAGTCGGAACGTTCGGCCGTATCAACGAAGGGCACTGGCATGCCAAAGCTTATTATTATCAATCGGAACGCGGCATACCAGGAGCTATCGTCAACAACGTATGGAAAAATTCACAACGTCAGTGGGACCGTAACTTCTTCGTACAAGGCACATGGCAAAAAACTCTTACTCCTCGCTACGACCTAATGGTCAACGCCAAATATTCACGTGACTATATGCGTTATCTCAATCCGGATACAACACTGATGTATCTGGACAACAGATTTTATCAGAACGAGTATTATCTGTCACTGGCTAATAAAGTAGAAATAACACCTCAGCTTGATATAGACATTTCAGCCGATTGGCAGCATAATACCCTTGATGCCACACTTGCTAATTTCACACACCCCTCACGTCATACTATTTTAGGTGCTATAGCTGCTGCATGGCATGGCGGTCCGTTACGGGCACAGGCAAGTATAATGGGAACTTTTGTTACAGATAGGAATCGCTTAGGTAGCGCAAGCGCCACACGTAACTCACACGCTGTGTCACCTGCCGTGTTTGCAAGCTGGCGCCCGTGGGAAGACCATGATTTTCACCTCAACGCCTTCTACAAAAGAGTGATGCGAATGCCTACTTTCAATGACCTTTACTATACGGACATAGGTAACGCCAAGCTTCAGCCGGAATATGCTACCCAATATAATATAGGCGCACGATGGCGGCGATATTTTATAACTACGATATGGGAATCAGCAGGTGTGACAGCAGACCTTTATCACAACCGTATAACTGACAAAATTATAGCGGTTCCTAAAGGTAACGGACAATATCGCTGGATGATGCTCAATATCGGACGTGTACGTATATACGGTCTTGATCTGAACGCCGATACCCGTATGGCTATTACATCTGATATAAATCTCGAAGGCCGGCTTACCTATACATGGCAGCGAGCGCTTGATTACAGTGATCCGGAAGACAATCTTGATGATGCAGGTACATATCGCGGACAGATAGCTTACATACCGATACACAGCGGTTCTGCTACAGGAGCGTTCTACTGGCGGCGCCTTCAGATAAATTATAGTTTTATATACGTTGGCGAACGCTGGCACAATTCGAGCAATATCGCAGCCAATCATGAAGAGCCTTGGTACACCCATGACTGTTCCGTAGCATGGCGTCAACCTATAGGTACCACTACCCTGCGTGCAAGCCTCGAAATAAATAATCTTCTCAATCAACAATATGAAGTTATAGCCAACTATCCTATGCCCGGGCGTAATTTCAAATTAATACTGCAATATGACTTCTGACTTCATACGAAATAAACAACAGCAAATTCACTCATACCTCACCGGAGTTATGGTATTCTTCACTACTGTGCTGAGTGTAACCGGACTCCAGAGTTGTCGTGATGAGAGTGTAATCTTTATACCTGAACGTGTACCGGCCAGCACACCTGAATTTTCAGATATATCAGGTTTTTACCTTCTCAACGAGGGGAATATGGGGTCAAACAAGTCTACTCTCGACTATTACGATTACACTACAGGAGACTACATACGCAATATATATGCTGAAGCTAATCCTGATGTCCCTATGGAATTAGGTGACGTAGGTAACGACCTTCTCATACATGGTTCACGCCTGTATGCAGTAATAAACTGCTCAAATAAAGTCGAGGTAATGGACGCCGTATCAGCACGCCGTATCGGTCAGGTAGATATACCCAACTGTCGTTATATGAAGGCACACGGAGGTTTTCTGTATGTTACTTCTTACGCCGGTCCCGTCGAGATACGTCCGGACTACAGGCAACGAGGTTACGTTGCAAAGATAGATACTGCTACTCTTCAGGAGGTAGACCGCTGTCTTGTAGGTTATCAGCCGGACGGTATAGAAATTGTGGGCGAACAGATATATGTGGCGAACTCAGGCGGCTATATGGTACCTAATTATGAAAAGACGGTATCTGTTATAGATATAGCTACTTTTACAGAAACGGAACGTATAGAAGTGGGAGTAAACCTGTCACGGTTACTGGCTGACCGCGAAGGAAAACTATGGATAGCTTCGCGTGGAGACTATATTGATGTCGAACCGCGTCTGTACTGTTATGATACCCGCAAGAAACGACTTGTAGCAAATCTGAATGTCGGGGTATCGAGCATGTGTCTGAAAGGAGATTCGATAATGGCTGTCAGTACAGATTGGGATGAGCTGACCATGACACGCACCACGGGTTATGCTCTTATTGACACACAAAGCATGGCAAAAGTAGCTGACAGCTTTATTACTGACGGCAGCGAGAAGGAAATAAAAGTACCTTTCGGAATAGCGGTCAATTCAGCTAACGGAGATTTCTTTATCACTGATGCCCGTAATTATGTCACACCGGGGCGGCTGCACTGTTACTCAGCTGACGGAGTGCTGCAATGGAGTGTACGAACAGGAGATATACCGGCTGTAATAGCCTTCACAGGCTCACGACGTGATACGGAGCAGAGCTCCGAGCGGGAACCAGCTTCGCGCGGGAAATGACCTCGCTGCTTTGCGCGGAAAGGCTTACCTAACCCAGCTTCGCGCGGGAAATGACTTCGCTGCTTTGCGCGGAAAGGCTTACCTAACCCAGCTTCGTGCGGGTATTAGCTTTACGATACGAAAGCACAAGCTTCGCGACACGAGGGAAAGCTTCCACAAGGAAAATTAGTATTATCAAAATAATAAGACAATATGCGTAATTTTGTACTAACTGCGCTGTTAGGTATAGGAGCTGTAGCTGCTGCACAGAATCCCTATATCAGTAAAGTATATGAATTCTGCCCGGCACCGGGACAGTTTGTAAATGAGGTGCCCGAAGCTGAAGCCGGTGTTACCTACGAAGAAATACTTGAAGCAGCAACTGAGGCTTTGTGCGGTTCGGCTAATGCCGGAATGGTGTCGTTAGGGTCATTCGGCGGCTATGTGGTGTTCGGATTTGACCACCCGGTGGTAAACAAGCACGGTTTCTATGACTTCAAAATAAACGGCAACGCCGTAATTTCGGATACTCAGGCCGGTGGAGGTTCTTGCGAGCCCGGTATAGTGATGGTATCGGTTGATACCAATGGCAACGGACTGCCTGATGACGAGTGGTATGAATTAGCCGGCTCAGAATATGAAGCCGAAGGAACTAAACATAATTATACAGTGACTTACTATCGTCCTGAAACTGACAAAGCACCTGTTAAAGATCCAGACCGTAAATATATCACAGATGCCGAATATATTCTCTGGAGTGATAACGAAGGTGCTACAGGTTATGTAGCTTCCAACAGTTCGCATACACAAAGTTACTGGCCTATGTGGTTAGAAGCCTCCTCCGATATGACATTCAGCGGTACTTGTCTGGCTCCTAATGGTGAATCTCTAAATACCTCAGGCACCAACTACCTACTGCGTATGCTGCCATGGGGATATGCAGATAATGAACCTAACGCTTCGGCAAAGGGCTTTAATTTAGATTGGGCGGTTAACAAAGAAGGTCAAAGTGTATTACTGGAACACGCTGATTTCATACGTGTTCATACCGGCACACTACAACAGTGTGGCTGGCTTGGTGAGGCTTCAACTGAAATAACAGGTGCCGTAGACCTGCATCCGGACTACACATATTCACCCGATTGGCCTGCCAATCCCGAAGATCCGCACGCTGTACAGCCTGGAGCCGGTGTCAGCACCATGAAAACTGCCATAAGTCTAAAAATAAGCCGTAGCGGTACTGAATGTAGTTATAAGCTTGAGAGCACCAAGAGCTGTACAGCTATACTCTTTGATATAACCGGACGTCCTCTGCACCGATTTATAATTGAAGCCGGAGATAATAAATTAGACCTTTCGCAGCTGCCTGAAGGCCTATATATATTAACTACTCCTGAAGGAAGCGTGCGTATACTGAGATAAGCTAAAGGTACAATTGGTATGATTCAGTTATTTTTATTAATTTTGTGCAAACAAAATTAATACACAAATGAACGACACCCAGTATTATGTAGTTATCGACGGACGACAGCAAGGCCCGCTTACTGCCGAGGCCTTAAGTGCACTTGCCCTTACACCTGCTACTCTTGTGTGGCGCCCGGGTCTCAGTGACTGGGTAAAGATAGCCGATCTGCCTGAACTTGCCTACGTGGTATCCTCTTTTACAGAACCACCGGTTAATGTGTCGGAACCACCGCTAACAACTCAGCAAGGACCTGCTGTGCCTCCACAGAATAACGGGAAAGAATATTATATCATGATTAACGGCAGACGTGAAGGACCACTGCCTTTATCCATGATGAGTCAGTATGGTGTGACTCCGGCTACTCCGGTATGGTGTGAAGGCATGACCGAATGGGCACCGGCTTCAACACGTCCTGAGGTAATGCAGGTAATCAATATAAATTCATCTCCTTATTCCAATCCCTATTACGACAGTTACGGCAATTCACGCTTCCAAGGCGCTCCGTATAATAACCCGATGCCAAATCAAGCGGCTGACTGGAAGCAGAACAATATGCCTCCTACACAGGCCCCACCGACTAACTGGCTGCCGTGGGCTATCGTAGGGACAATAGCCGGAACACTGTTCTCCTGTATCGGCTGTATATGCGGTATTGTGGCTATAATACAAGCCAACAAAGCTAATACCGCATACGCACAGGGCAACTACCAAGTAGCCCAAGCCGCTAATTCAAGCGCGAAAATCATGACTATCATTACGCTCTGTCTCGCGGGTCTCGGATTGGTTACCTTAGGGTCGATTATAAGTACCGGTATGTTAAGCGTATTTCCTTGGTGATGAAATATTTTGCCATGATAAACGGTCAGCGTGTCGGACCGCTCGAACTGTGGGAACTGCCGCATGCCGGTGTGGGACCCGACACGTATATATGGTATAAAGGCCTTAGTGACTGGCAAAAGGCCGGTGATGACGCCGAAATATGCCGTATGATGCGTCGACGTCTGGCAGGTGTACCCTACTGGCCTGAACCTGAGCAGCCTCTACAACCGGAAAATCCTTCTGATGAAGCAGCTGCCAACTATCCGTTCATGAGTCGTCCCTACCTGCCGCCGGATATAGACCCGCTCCCCCCTCCGGGCGCCTTTAATCCTGATACGTCACGCCCTCCCACTCCTATGATACTGATGGCGCTTCTCACAACGTTGTTCTGTTTCCCACCCACAGGTATAGCAGCGATTTACTTCGCATGGCGCTCACGTCAGACTTGGAATGAGGCTATTCAGACACATAACTCAGGAGTGAAACAAGACACACGTGGCGAAGAACTCAGACAACAGGCACACGAATACGCCCGTATGGCAAAGATGTGGACAGGAATAACATTTTTTCTGGGTCTTATCTTTATGGCTTTCCTTATGATGATTAAGTAGACATACATAAACACAGCACAGCCACTGACTCTGTTGAGTCAGTGGCTGTGCTGTGTTTATGTATGTCTACTTAATCATGCCTCATTGCGGCCATGACAGTTTTTGTACTTCTTACCTGAACCACACGGACAGGGATCATTACGCCCTACTACCTTCTCAGACTTCGCTGGCTGTGTTGAAGGCTCGGACTGCTGACGTGAAGAATTCTGCATAGCGCGACGCTGGGCTGACTCACCGGGATAGCTGTCACGAGTAGTAGAATAGTTAGCATAAGGATTAGGCATCGGAGTAGCTGAGGCTGAACGCATCATACTCTGACGGCCTCCCATAGACTGAGCTGCGTTGGCAGCCCGCTTCTGCTCCTGCAGACGGGCCTGTTCCTCAGCAGCCTTTTTAGCCTCTTCATAGTCAGGCACTGCCAAACGACCGCGCATAAGTGTGGCAATGGATTTGGAATTCATATCCTCCACCATTTTCTTCCAAAGTTCGTATGCTTCAAGCTTATAGATTACGAGTGGATCCTTCTGCTCATAGCTTGCATTTTGTACAGATTTACGGAGCTCATCCATCTCACGTAACTGCTCTTGCCAGGCTTTGTCGATAGATGACAGAAGCACTGTCTTTTCCCACGCTTTGGTAAGACTAGCACACTGGTTATTGTAAGCCTCCTGTATATCGGCACGTATATTAAACATACGTCGGCCGTCGGTCACAGGTACACCTATAGGACCTTGTGCGTTACGCTCTTCAACAAATTCCTTCACGTAAGGATAAGCTGCCTGAGCCATCTTTTCCTTTTTACGGTTATAGGTCTGCATAGCAGTCTCAGCAATAGCATCAGTAACACGGCCGGAATCCATCTTGGCATATTCCTCTGCTGTGAAAGGAAGTTCTATTGCCAGAACCTTATGAGTTTCCTCAGCAAGAGTATCATAATTCAGAGCGTCAGTAGCAAGAGACTGCGATATTTCATAAAGCATGTTGGCTATATCAGTGCCGATACGTTCACCTTTCAGAGCGTTCTGACGACGACCGTACACGCCCTTACGCTGAGCATTCATAACGTCATCATACTCCACAAGGCGCTTACGGATACCGAAGTTATTCTCTTCAACACGCTTCTGAGCATTCTCAATACTACGTGTGACCATTTTCGACTCAAGCATATCACCTTCTTCGAAGCCAAGTTTATCAAGAGTCTTGATGATACGTTCGTTAGCAAACAGACGCATCACTGTATCCTCAAAGGATACAAAGAATACTGACGAACCCGGGTCACCCTGACGTCCGGCACGACCACGCAGCTGACGGTCAACACGACGGCTCTCGTGGCGCTCGGTACCGATAATAGCCAGACCGCCTTTCTCCTTGACTTCGGCGGGAAGCTTAATGTCAGTACCACGACCGGCCATATTGGTAGCGATAGTGACTGTACCGGGCTGACCTGCCTGTGCCACAATCTCTGCCTCACGCTGGTGATACTTGGCATTAAGTACCTGATGCGGAATCTTACGGAGCTGAAGCATCTTGGAAAGCAGTTCCGAAATCTCTACTGAGGTAGTACCCACAAGTACGGGACGACCGATTTTAACCATGTCTTCCACCTCCTGTATTACGGCAGCATATTTCTCCTTCTTGGTACGATAGACACGGTCGTTCATATCATTACGCTGTACAGGACGGTTAGTCGGTATCTCGATTACCTCAAGCTTATATATGTCATAGAACTCACCTGCCTCGGTCATAGCCGTACCGGTCATACCGGCCAACTTACGATACATACGGAAGTAGTTCTGAAGCGTAATCGTAGCATACGTCTGTGTGGCAGCTTCAACCTTTACACCTTCCTTGGCTTCGATAGCCTGATGCAGACCGTCTGAATAACGGCGGCCTTCCATAATACGGCCTGTCTGTTCATCGACAATCTTAATCTTATTATCATCGATTACATACTCAACATCTTTATCAAAGAGAGTATAAGCCTTGAGAAGCTGATTGACAGTGTGCACACGTTCGGCCTTCTCCGAATAATTCTGGAGCAGTGTGTCCTTACGCTCCTGACGCTGTTCGAGAGTAAGATCTTCATTTTCCACAGCACTCAGCTGAGCGGCAATATCAGGCAATACAAAAAACTCAGGGTCCTGTGTAGTACCGGTGAGCACTTCTATACCTTTATCAGTAAGTTCGATAGAATGATTCTTCTCATCGACCACAAAGTAAAGAGGCTCAACAGCTTTAGGCATTTCACGGTTATTGTCCTGCATATAGCGTCCCTCAACCTTAAGAAGGAGCTGCTTTATACCCTCCTCACTGAGATAACGTATAAGCTGATTATGCTTAGGCAGACCCTTGTAAGCACGGAACAGAGCAAGGCCGCCGTCTTCGAGAAGCTGGTCAGCCGTAAGCGGCTTCGAACCTTCAGGACGGTTTTTGTCATATTTAGCTATCTTCTCAGGGTCACCGCTCTGTGCGGCAGCGATTTTCTCTTTTGCCTCGATAAGAAGGCTCTGAGCCAGACGGCGCTGGGCTTGTACTACCTTCTCGACATTAGGTTTGAACTCATTAAACATCTGGTCATCGCCCTTAGGCACAGGACCGGATATAATAAGCGGTGTACGGGCGTCATCAATAAGCACCGAGTCAACCTCATCAACTATAGCGTAATAGTGTTCATCACGCTGCACGAGGTCTTCTATCTGTGTAGCCATGTTGTCACGCAGATAGTCAAAACCGAACTCATTGTTGGTACCGAATGTGATGTCACACTGATAAGCACGACGACGCTGAGGTGAATTAGGCTGAGTCTTGTCGATACAATCCACAGTAAGCCCATGGAACTGATAGAGCGGACCCATCCACTCAGAGTCACGTTTTGCCAGATAGTCGTTAACTGTCACCACATGCACACCTTCACCGGTAAGAGCATTGAGGAACACAGGCAGCGTAGCCACGAGAGTTTTACCTTCGCCGGTAGCCATCTCAGCGATATTGTTACTTGGCAGCGGATTATTTCCATTCATGATTCCATGAAGTACCATACCGCCTATCAGCTGTACATCATAATGCTGCATGTCCCATGTCACGGTATTACCACCGGCAATCCATGAATTACGGTACACTGCCTTGTCACCCTGTATAGTGACGAAATCTTTACCCTGTCCGGCAAGCTCACGGTCAGACTGCGAAGCAGTGACTTCTATGAGTTCGTTCTCTTTGAAGCGACGTGCTGTCTCTTTAACTACGGCGAATACCTCGGGCAGAGCTTCATCAAGCTTGCGGGCATACATCTTGAACATATCTTCGCGCAAATCGTCAATTTTACGCCAAAGAGGTTCACGCTTGTCATAGTCGAGAGTCTCGATTTCAGCGCGTATCTGGGCCATCTGGTCTTTATACGTCTTTGCCTCGCCGCGTATATCATCGCGGATAATATTGATACGCTCACGCAATTCGTCATTGCTGAGACTTTGGAGTTGTTCGAAGGCAGGGTTTATTTCCTTCTGAAGACGGTTCCACAAAGGACGCACGGCACGCTCACTCTGGTCGCCGAATATCTTCTTTAATATACTGTTTAATCCCATAGGATAATTAAAATCTGATTAAATGAAATATTAAAACTGGATCTCTGAACGCGGGCATTGTTTTCATCGCACCGCCTTAGAAACCGTGCCGTTTGGCGACCGTATACGCAGCCGGCCCGTCACTGTGGGGGCCAGCGCCGTGGCGTCTACCGGAGCACCGATGACACGTGGCTCTATACCGGGTCCCATTATAAAGGCCGGTGTGGTTATGGCTGATTGCCTTATATCTTTTGTATCGACCGGGAAGCGTAAATCATCGCTTATAGTCCAGCCGGGACTGAATTCAAGTATTACATCACCGCCGTTACGGGGGTCGATGAGACGACGCTTCCGTTCTGCTTCCTCAGTCTGACCATTAAGAATATCAGCTATAGTACGGGCATCAGCCACACCGCTCATTCGCACAAGAAAATCACGTGCGGCCTGTGCTACCTCACGGCTGTCAAGGCCTTTACGTTCTATCTCGGCATGATCAAGATAGACCTGACCGTCCCAGTACGTATCCACATAGTCACCATTGCCATAACGGGCGGTAAGGTATGAATTAAGCAGTGACGTGGCACGTTTCACCGAGAATGTGCCCGAAGGCAGACGGTAACGTTCATCATTAGGAGCAGAATCATCATAATAACCTGTGCCCGACAGATAGACAAGGGTATTATCAAGACCTACATAACGGTCGATAGCCTCAAACAGACGTTCAAGCTGGGCATCAAGACGCACGTATGTATCTTCAAGCTCAATGCGGAAATCACCATCACGCACCCCTTTGTAAGGTCTGGCCGTATAGGCTATATTGAGCATATCGATGGCATCGCCGCGCCGTCCCATATTGAGTTGGCTCAGATAGTCTATTGCAAGGTCTGTGACCTCCCGGTTAATAAGAGGGGTATTGGCAAAATTGCGATAGACATCACGGTCTGATTTGGAAAAGGTATAGCGAAACGGATATATACGCTTCTGGGCCGGAAGTCCCGGATAACGATCCAAAGGTAGAACAGGCTTCCACTGCATGGTATCAAGGCGTACCGACAAAGGCATATCGTAGTTACGCCGTGTCATTGACTGGGGCACATCCTTATAGTATGTGGTGGTAGCCCAGTTGCCTGTGTGCTCATCAAGCCAGACAGCCGAGTTACCGGCATGACCGGCCATTATTATAGCCTGCTGCGGGTCAGGAGCTATCGAATAGACGTATGCCACACCGGCACCATCTATGGCGATTTCATCACTTACAGTAGAAAGACGAAGTGAGGCAGGGGAATAGGTATCGTTAGTAAAATTACCTATAGTAGCCGGATCACTCAGGGGAGGCACTACACTTTTGGTAGCAGCGTCATATACCCTGTGGCCCGGCACACCGGTAGCGTTAGGATAGGCGCCTGTATAGAGCATTGCGGTGGCAGCAGCTGCATCAGAAAGATCAACCTTGAAATCAACATCAGGCATATACATGCCCTGTTCGATAAGGCGCTTAAAACCTTTCTCACCGAATAAGCCCTTCAGGTATTCCATATAGTCGGTACGCAGCTGATCGACCACTATGCCCACGACAAGACGCGGACGGCTCGGATCAGCTAACACCATGGTGTTTATAGTCACCAGGCCGAAGAGTACCGATGTTATAAGTCGGTTCATTGAAGTTGGTTATGCACGTTTTCGTTTACCGCCCTTACGCAACGTCTTTTTATGGTCGTCGGCCGAAGGGGGTGTATTTTTATAACTGCAAGAAGTGTCGATTATTGCATACGCAGCGGCTGATACCAGCGTGGCGGCCATAAGTGGGAAGAAAGCCGGATTGGCGCTCTGACTCTGAAATGCCCAGCCCAACAGCATACATATCATTACCACTATGTCACATATTGCCATAGCTAATACAGCGGGACGAATACGTCTCCACCATACACCCGCAGCTATTATCAGCTGCAAAGGATTAAGCCACAGCAGCAGTATATTAGGACTCGTAGCCTCATGGCTCGACACAAACACCAGAAAAGCTACCAGACAGCCTGCCAGACCAAGCAGTCCGAACCACAGACTGTACCACCAGCGGCTAAGCCGATGACGCCGGTAGTCCAGGACAGCAAGTATAACACTGAGCACAAACACAACCGCACTCCATGTGAGGGGTGCAGCCCACCACGGTGTGGGAGGCAGCACGGAATCTTCACGTCCCGGCAACAGCTCACGCTCTGTACTTACCACAGGGCGACCGTCACTCCAGCGGGCACTGTCAAGACGTTCTTTCATCTCAACAGGTACAAACATCTCGTTGACTAACCCTATAGGCATATCAAGACCGGAACCGAGAGCTACATCTATGCCTAACTGATACCAAGGATAATTGCGATTATAATAACGCATTTCATCACGGTAGCTGCCATAACGTTGATTACCACGTAGCAGCAGCACACTGCCGGTAGTCTCGGCCAGACGGTCAGTAATACGCGTAGCGCAGTTATCTTTTATGTAGTTATAACGGTATTTGCGGTTCTGTGGCAGCGAGGCAATCTGTAACCTTCGGCGCAGGTCGCGTACTTCTTCCGGTGTCAGATTAAGATCCTGCTCAACAACACGTGAACCACGACGTTTGTATTCAGGCAGAAACCAGGCAAAAGGATAACCCATTACCATATAATCGGTCTGTCCGCTTACAAAACGGCCTACGAAATTAGGCTCACGAAAATCGAACACACCGTAATTCCATACCGAGTCGATTCCTTCACCGCGTATACGCAACGCCGAATGTCCGTAGAGCTCATATATCTCCTGTCCGGGCCAACATGTCACAAGACTTGCTGTCAGCGGGCCGTCTTTACCCTGTGCGACAACAGCCGATTGCCCTGCTGGGTCGGCCCAAAGTGTCAGCACACTTAGCAGACACAGCTGTAATATGGCATAGAATTGTTTCACAGCCGCAAAGTTAGTTAAAAATCCCCATACAGTGAAGCGTTCCGGGCGCTAATTCACCGTATGGGGACCGAAAGGGTATATGAACCCGAGAGATTATATTAATAGTCGCAGTTTCCCGGATAACGTGGGAAAGGTATGACATCACGTATGTTCTGCATACCGGTTACAAACAGTACAAGACGCTCGAAGCCCAGACCGAAACCGGAATGAGGCACCGTACCGAAGCGACGGGTATCAAGATACCAGTCCATACCTGTCAGACCGAGTTCATTAATACGTGCCTGTAACTTATCGAAGTTCTCTTCACGCTGTGAGCCACCGATGATTTCGCCGATTTTCGGGAACAGCACGTCCATAGCACGTACTGTCTTACCGTCATCGTTGAGTTTCATATAGAAGGCCTTTATCTCCTTAGGATAGTCGGTCAGTATGACAGGCTTCTTAAAGTGTTCTTCCACCAGATAGCGTTCATGTTCAGAAGCAAGGTCAACACCCCAGTAGACAGGAAATTCAAATTTCTTACCGCTTGCCTCAAGTATTTTGATACCTTCGGTATAGGGCAGACGCACGAAGTCATTGTCCACTACGAAGCGTAGGCGTTCCACCAACTCAGAATCGAAGTGTTCGGCCAGAAACTCTATATCATCCTTGCAATGCTCAAGTGCGTAGCTGATACAGTATTTGATAAACTCTTCGGCGAGATCCATATTGTCGGCTATCTCGTAGAAGGCCATCTCCGGTTCTATCATCCAGAACTCCGACAGGTGACGCGGAGTATTGGAATTTTCAGCACGGAAGGTAGGACCGAAGGTATAGATACATCCTAAGGCTGTGGCACCCAACTCTCCTTCAAGCTGACCTGACACAGTGAGACAGGCCTGCTTGCCGAAGAAGTCGTTACTGTAGTCTACCTTACCGTCCTCGGTACGGGGCACATCGTTAAGGTCCATAGTAGTGACCTGAAACTGTGCGCCGGCACCCTCGGCATCCGAGGCAGTGATGAGCGGTGTATGGAAGTAGTAGAAGCCACGGTCGTTAAAGAATTTATGTACTGCATAAGCCAGTGCATGACGGATACGCAGTACTGCACCGAAGGTGTTAGTGCGCGGACGAAGATGTGCTTTCTCGCGCAGGAACTCCAGACTATGACCTTTCTTCTGCAGCGGATAGCTGTCAGCCGGAGCGGTACCGTATATCTCAAGTTCTTTAGCCTGTACTTCCACACTCTGGCCCTTGCCTTGTGAAGCCACAAGAAGGCCCTGCACATGTATACTCGAACCGGTGGTTACAGGACGCAGCAGTTCCTCGCCTATGACACCGAGGTCAAATACTATCTGAAGATTTTTGATAGTAGAGCCGTCGTTGAGGGCTACGAACTGCACATTCTTGTTACCGCGACGTGTACGCACCCAGCCCTTAACGTCGATTTCCTGACCTATATATTTTTCAGGATCGGCGAAAATAGCGGCTACTGTGACTCTTTTTATATCTTTCATCTTTGTGAGATTTGCTTTATTGATTGTGTCTGGCACGTCATCATTCGAAAGCGCCCATACGCAGGAAATTAACCTCTTCCTGTGTCAGATAGCGCCAGCGACCGCGTGGCAGATTCTTCTTGGTGAGACCTGCAAAGTAGACACGGTCAAGTTTTGTGACACGATAACCGAGACTTTCGAATATACGGCGTACTATACGGTTACGACCGCTGTGAATCTCTATACCGGCCTGATTACGATCTGTATCACTTACATAACTTATGGCATCGGCATGTATCTCGCCGTCTTCAAGTTCTATACCATCGGCGATACGCTGCATATCGTCTTCGGTGATGTCCTTATCAGTCCATACGTGATAGATTTTCTTCTTCACAAATTTTGGATGAGTAAGCTTCGAAGCAAGGTCTCCGTCATTAGTGAGCAGTAGCACACCGGTAGTGTTGCGGTCAAGACGTCCTACAGGATAGATACGTTCCTGACATGCATTCTTAACGAGATCAAGTACTGTGGTACGGCCATTGGGATCATCGCTTGTGGTCACGCAGTCTTTAGGCTTATTAAGCAGCACATAACATTTGCGTTCAGGTGTAACCACCTTATCATCATATTCCACAACATCGTTACGGGTAATCTTGGTACCGAGCTCGGTAACGACCTCACCGTTAACCTTAACTTTTCCGTTTGTGATATATTCATCAGCCTCACGACGTGAGCAGATACCGGCATTAGCCATAAATTTGTTCAGACGGATGCTTTCGTTCGGATCGATATCTTCCAGAACATAATCTATCTGTTTGGGACGCGGAGTGAACTTCATACCGGCCTGTTGAGGCTTGCGGAAGCCACCCTGCTGTTTACGATAACCACCCTGCTGATAGCCCTGACGGTTCTGATAGCCGCCCTGCTGACGGGGCTGCCCGTAACCCTGCTGGCGGGGCTGATAACCACCCTGCTGACGTGGCTGATAGCCACCTTGCTGGCGTGGCTGATAACCACCCTGCTGACGGGGCTGATAGCCGCCCTGCTGGCGCGGCTGATAACCACCCTGCTGACGGGGCTGGCCATAACCCTGCTGGCGGGGTTGATAGCCACCCTGCTGACGGGGCTGATAGCCACCCTGGTGACGATTGTGAGCGGAAAGAGGCTGGAGCGGATGATAGACACCATGCGGACGGGGCTGATAACCACCCTGGCGAGGCTGATAGCCTCCCTGTTGACGGGGTTGATAACCCTGTGTACGCGGCTGATAACCGGGCTGTGGCTGATATGCCTGCCCTTCGGTATGTTCGGTAGTACCGTCAGTAGTGGTTGTATCCTTAGGCTTATCAGCATCAGCGCTTGTGTCGGAAGTGCGTGGCTGATAACCACCCGGATTATAATGCGTGTTATAACGGTTCTGGCCGTAACCCTGCTGGCGGGGTTGATAGCCCTGTGTACGCGGCTGATAACCGCCCTGCTGACGGGGCTGATAACCCTGTGTACGCGGCTGATAACCTGTCGGACGTGGCTGATAGCTAGTCTGGGGACGCTCACTGCCGTCTCCCGACGGTTGTGCACCGGCCGAAGGATAATTCACTTTTTCATAACGATTTTCTGTGTCCCCGACTTCCGAAGCAGACGAGCTCATGCCGGCTCCGATTCTCGGACGTTTAGGTTTCTTTTCTGAGTCCATTGGTTTGTGTTCTTAATTGTTGGCCCATGCCGATCCGGCTGGCCGTCACGGCCCGCCGGCATGTCAATGGGCAGCGTCTATAATTTTGATTTAATGAGTTTCTTCGCAAAGTTAGAAATAATTGTCCTGACAGACAAATAATCTAAGCTTTTTTATTACACCCCACCTCTGTTATTACCCCTCAGCCCTATTACCCCTTAGACCCCACCTTTCCCTACGCAGCAGAGCTGCGGGCGTAAACCAGCTTCGCGACTCTCAAAGCCTACGCCTCCGTCAGTGCGAAACCTTCTCCAGCGCGAAGCCAATTTCTGTCAAAACATAGCCACAAAAAAGACTTCGCGAAGCCGGTGGCTTCGCGCAGCTTTTGTCAGCGCGAAGCTTTTGGCAGCGCGAAACTGTTCAGTTCCGGGGCGAAGCACCGGAAACCGGAAAAAGCATTTAAAAGAATGTATAAGAAAACTTGACAGCTACTGTAGGATACACCTTCAGCGATTTCATATTGCGGATATAACGGCCCACTTTACCGGGAATATCTACAAGATCCTTACTCATATTGACACCTTCGTGACTGATTATATCAGGCGTACCTCCCCAAAACTGCATACCGGCGTCAACTGATACCTGCCAGCGCTTATCCGATGACATGGCCCCCATATATCCTAATCCAAGATAAGGACGCACAGCGTTTACATAAGCCGAAGCCTTTACCTGTGCGTCACGTCCCGGCTCCATTATATAAGGAGTACCATCTTTAAAATCTCCCATGTGTACGCCAAGGCGTCCAAGACTTTCAAACTTCTCTTTCAGTTGATCACCTACCTCCGGATCTATGTATATATCTCCGTAAATAGGCTCATCAAGGTAAGCCGATGAAGTAAAAAATTCATATAGCTTATTATAATAACCTAAAAATACCAGTGACGGAGCTTCGTCAATGTTATTACGAGCTTTAGCCACTTTACGTGAGCCGGCATAAAAACCTGCTGTCACACGCCAATGAGGATTATTGGGTATAGGATAAACATCAACTAAAAATTTGAAAGTGGCTATATTAGGTTTTGCATCAACTTTCACCCGTTCATCGATATCAAAACCAAACTCCGACATAAGTTCTTTAATTCTGTCGAAATTACCGTCAGTGACACCGCCATGCTGATAAGCATGAATCATGAAGGTCATGGGTATATTCACAGGAGGTACCCAGTCAAAGCCGGCACGTACCTTCGCCCATTTGGTAATCGGCGCAGCTACCTCCACACCGAGACCGGTAGTGCCTATGACACCGCCTACCTCAAGCTGGTTGAAGATACCCGGTTGTCCGAGGGGTGAATATGGACGACATGGAAGTGTAACAGAAGCCGCTGCCTCTTCAGTTTCAGAGGCAGTTGCCGATGATGTGACGTACTGTGCCCTCGCGGCGGTGACACATCCTAAAACCATTACCAAAGTTAATAGAATCGTTTTCATGCTAACCGTATTACGGTAGTCCGGCTCAGTTCCGGACACCAAAGTGGATTTATTAATTGTGGAACCCGTCCCTTAAGCATAGACGAGCAGATTAATTATGGCGCAAAGTTACAATTTTTTTACTATAATATAAGGAGACAGCATACATTTTTTAAGACTCACCCCTAAAACATAATGTAATGTTGATTTTTTTTAAAATTTTCCGTGTCAATTTTTTTTATTCTGAAAAGATTACTACCTTTGTGGCTTGAAACACTAATCGACCACATTGCTGTGCCTGCTTGTCTCTTGCCCGACCTCAGGTTTAGCCTTGTCAGAGGATATTGAAGGCCGATACTTTCGGTAGGCGTAGCCTTTGGCGCCTTACACTAATAGATGTTCTACCAACACTATAGACATAAATAACATAAATTTCATAATATTTTTTCATTATCAACAGAGATGAATAGAAAACTACTCAACGGTTTACTGCTTGTGGCTGCCTCATGTGCCGCCGTAGGCACCTTCACCTCATGTAAGGACAATGTCAGCGACCTGGAAAAGCAGGTTGCTAACGAGTACTCTTCTCTTGAGAAGCGTGTAGCTGCACTGGAAGGCGATGTGACTCAGCTGAAAGAAGATCTTGCAACTGCCAAGAAAAATCTTGGAGACCAGATTGATGAGCTGGGCAAAAAGATGGGTAAAGACCTTGGAGATATGGAAGAGAAACTCCAGAAGCAAATTGACGAGCTTGCCAAAAAGCCCCATCTTTCGACAGAAGATGTCAAGAAGATCTTCAATGACATGTTCACTCCTCTTACTGCCGAGGATATAAAGGCTATGGGATTCGTGACTTCGAAAGAACTCGAAGATGCACTGAGCAAAATTGCAAGTTGTGCCGTTGACTGTGTTCAGCTTGAGAAAGACGTACGCGCTCTTGAAAAACTTTACGAAGCGTTAGAGGGACGTGTCGGTGAACTCGAAAAGAAGCTGGAAGAGGCCGGTCTTAGCGAAAAAGAGGTTCAGGATCTTATAGATGCTGCCCTTATTTCAGTTGTATCTGACCTTGAGCAGGTAAAGAAAGATATCCAGGATTTCCAGGCCTCTATATCGGAGATCGAAGGTATCAATGAAAGCATCGAAGGTATTAATTCAAGCATCGACCTGATTAATGAACAGCTCACTAATATGGATGCTGATATTAAGAAAGGTATTGAGGCTTACAATTATATTGATACTAACAAGTCCAAACTTGATGTTCTGCTCGGTCTTGCTGAGGACCTGTCTGATAAACTCGGTCAGATTGACGGTCTCCAGGAAGGTTTGGATAGGCTTATCGCAGAAACAACCGAGATGAGGAATCAGATTGAGGACCTCGAGAGCAAGATTGGTGATGTTGAGAGTACTTTAACCGAAAAACTCAATAACCTTGAGGAAAATCTCGGTAACCAAATCAATGAGCTTAACAGTACTTGGACTGCCAATTTCGAAGAACTATCTAAGAAAGTCGATGCCAACGCTACCGCTATCGCAGCTCTTGAGACTAAAGTTAACGATCTGTTCGGTCAGCTTAACAGACGTCTCAACTCATTGATTACAAGCATCATTACCCAGGGTACTTATAATCCTCTGTTCGGTACATTCTCGCTGCCTATTGGTGTTCAGTCAAACATGTTGGTTAACTATACCGGTCAGAATGACCACGGTCCCTATAAATTCCCAAGCCATGAGAACAAAGCTTCGTATGACAACGAGCCTATGATGACTCCGGCTGACGAGAATTGGCTGGAAATGTCAGGTAACTTCCGTCCTATGAACATAGAAGATGGGCAGCTGTTCTATAATGGCCTTGATGACCATACCGAAGATCTTTACTTAGGTAAGATATTTACTACAATCAATCCCAACAATATCAACTTTGCTGGTCAAGACCTGAGTCTGGTCAACAGCCGCGATGAGGATGCTCACGTCAAACTGCATCTCAAAAAGTCTAACGAACTCCTTGACTTTGGCTACACACGTGCCAATAACGGTTTCTACGAAGCTGACGCTCTTGTACCTGCCACAAGAGAGAACTTCGACAAGATTATGCTTCGTGTAGACGATAACCTGAAAGAAGCTGCAAAAGAGCTCCTCAAGGATCGTAGCCGTTCTACAGTGTTCGGTCTGATGAAGGGTGTATACGACCAGATCAGCGGTATTCTTCCTGCTTATGGTCTGAAGGCTGCTTGGGAAGTAGATGGTAAGGAGTATGCAGTTTACTCAAATTACAACATCGCTGCCACTACCTTCCGTCCTCTGTCATATAGCTTCCTCTATGGTAAGAGCATTGATCATCGTCTCCCGATTATTGACGCACTTAGCGAGAGTCTTATCAATATAGATCCTTCAAAGTACAAATTTGAATTCGGTTCTATCAACCTTGACGGTGTAACTGTAAACCTCGGCTTCACATTCAAAGACTTCAGTCTGACTTATGATGGCAAGCTCAATGTCGAAGGTTATGTATACGATGTTAATGATCCAACCAAGGTTATCGGTACTATCCAGGCTGAGGTAACTAATATGAATGACTTCCTCGCTGACCTTAACGAGCAGCTCAATGGTCAGCTAGATTTCTGGAATACCGAACTTGCTGAGAAGTTTGATTCTGCCATTACTAGCCTTATGAGCCAGATCCAGGAGCGTATCGACAATATGATGGCTGATATGGAAGGTGAAATCAACGGCAAGCTGGAGCAGATGATCACCGACATCCAGAACGAGGTTAACAACCGCGTTGGTCAGTATCTTGACAAGTTCAATAACT